>CAKZLZ010000137.1 GCA_937127435.1 uncultured Verrucomicrobiota bacterium
CTGCGCCCAGCACCAAAGCAATAGGTGCATCTTTAAGTAAAGCTTTACGAATATCACTATCCGTATGTCCATCCATCCCCACACACCAATAACCATTTTCTTTAAGCGTATCCATGGCCTGAGAAAGATTCGTAACATGAATAAACGGAGTGATATCAAGCGCGCCACAGGCCGACTTCGCCATCACAGCCCCTTCCTGCGGAGAGCCATGCTTAGGCAATACAACCGCCAATGCACCAAAAGCCGGGGCAGGCAGGTAACGGAAAAATTCGATAAAGGGCTCATGGAACTTTCGAAAAAAAGGAAAGGTCCCGCAAAGAATGCCCAAAGGGATCGCCAACAGCGAGGAAAGCCCAAACGCGAAAAATATCACCCGGATACTTTGAAACAAACTTTCATGCAGCCAGGGCTGTTCGGGGCGGCGGGGCGGGGTAGTGAACGCTTTGTAAAAGGCCACCGCCACTTCATGCGGTGCGGGCAAGTAAATCGGATTCGATGGTTTTCCAACTGCCATCGCATCTCCGGCTTCCGACCGTGCCTGGTTTTCCTGGGCGAACAGCGCTTTTTTGACATACTGGTCGGACTGAAAATAGGTATCCCCCGGTTCAGACACCAACACCATGGGATGCCACAAAAAAGGGACATAACTCACCAGCATCCACAATCCGATAGGGATCGCAAATGAACAAAAAGCGAGAAAGCGGTTTTGTCCGGGAGAAAGCTCTCTGCGGACTGCCATCCAGGGCTGGGATTTCAAAATAGTCAGGGAGGGTTAGACGGATGCCCCGGTCGGGGCATCCGTCAGTTGATCATAGATTACAGGGAGAGCAATAAGGACATATCGATGTAACTGTCCATGTCCTGCGGTTCCGCATAGACTTCGTTTTCAACCTGGAAGCTGTCCACGATTTTGGTTGAGCCCAACAGGGATCCGAACCCTTCTTCAGTGGAGGAAGCAATTTCTTTGGCTTCGTCCAAGGTCAAAAGATAAGTGCCCTCAAGAAACGGTGCGTATTCTTCAGGCTCCAGTTCGACGCGGGATGCCATTATGGCAATCGCTTCGTCGCGGGTTGCAGGATCTTTAATAAAGTCAACCGTCTCATACCAAACCTTCACCACTGTTTTCCACTCTTCGGGGTTGGCCGCCAGACTTTCCGGAGAAACCGCTAACACATCATAAATCAGTCCGGGCGCATCCGCACTGGAGTAGACCGCTTTTGATCCCGCCACTGCCTTCAGGGCCTGACCGGAATTGGGCTGCCAGGCGACAATGGCGCTGACGTCACCACTGGCCAGAGTTTGGGGGGTTTGGTCGGTGGGCACATTCACCAGGGTCACATCCGACTCGGTTAATCCCGCGGATTTCAATCCGTTGTTCAGCAACAAATGTGAAACAAAACCGAGTTCAACCCCGATAGACTTCCCTTTCAGATCCGCAACCGTTTCAATGCCCGGCGCCGCCACCACGATGTCGTTGCCATCACTATAATCATTGATCAGGATCATGACCCCTTTTCCACCGGTCGCACCTGTCACCAAGGTATCTCCATTGGTCATACAAACCGCATCCAATTGCTTGGAAGCGAAAGCATCCATAGAAGGTACGTATTCAAACCACTCGAATTTCACATCCAAGCCGGCCTTTTCAAAGAACCCCTTTTGCACCGCAACCTCCCAGGCAACCCAACCCGGCCAATCACTGTAGCCAATGGTAAGCGTGGGTGAAGCCATCTCTTCGGAAGGCTCCGTCGAAGTTTCAGACGAAGTTTCTTTTCCGCATCCCGTAAACAAAGATGCAGTCAGCGCGCAGGCTGCCAGGGTAACACCCAAAGACTTAAACCGTTTCATATGATTTCCTTATTAGAATTATTACGTATATCATTATACGTAATACTATTTAGAGCAGACCCTGTGCCAACAGATTCAAAACAACGGATTTCCCCTATAATACCTGAATAATTGAAAAATATTTGCTCACAACCTCCTTTTCGGTGCTTCACCCCACCCTTATAATCATTCAATTATGTATCACAAAAGCATCTAAATACATTTATGTAAGCATCTGCGCCATCTCCTCCTTCATAAGGATCGACGGAAACAGGCAGAAAGAACCATCAGATACAGACGTTTTCTGGATGTATCCGGGGCGAATTGCGACCTAGAAAAAAAAGCTTTGAATACCAACCATTATCATCTGGGCGGCCATGGCGGCCAGAATCAAACCGGTCAGGCGGCTCAAAACCGCAATGCCCTTGTCACCCATGATCGTTTGAATGGTGTCAGCCGAAAGCAATACCAAGCCCATACAGGCCACGGCCGCCAGCATGGCCAAACATCCCGAAACTTTCTCAGCGGTTTCGGTGAGCTCCGCCCCCTTCACCAGCAAAATCCCGATGGTGGCCGGCCCCACGATAATGGGAATGGCCAATGGAACCACGGTGATATCTCCCCCTTCAGGCGAACTCATGGATCCGCTGCGGCCCTGCACCAAATTGATGCCGGACAACATTAACAGGATCCCGGCACCGACCCGGAAGGAATCCAGGGTAATGCCAAACAACTCAAACAAATGCGCACCCGCAAAAAAGAGAATCAAACAAATGATCATCACCGCTGCGGAAACATTCCGGGCCAATTTTTGACGTTGGGCATGGAGGTACCCTTCCGACAGGGACAAAAACATGGTCAGTGCAAAAAACGGGGTGAGCACAAAAAACAGTTTAATCCATAAACTCAAAAACAGGTCCATACGGAAGCCCATACACTCACAGTTGCCGGAACCCAATCTTTTTGTTGTGTGGACACCTTTATCTTAGAGCCATCCAGGCGAGCCCTCAGGACTTACGGAAGCGGGACAGCAACGGCAGCAACCCGAAAACCAAAAGCCAAAGAGTGGAGGGTTCAGGTATAACACTTAAACTGAAATCATGAACCAACCCATCCACACCCGCCGAAGCTGACAGCCCCACATTCCCGATCGTGGTGGGATTGCTTGAATAGGCATAGGTCATCCCCGCGGAACCACCATTTAAATCCATCTGGGTCCCATTGATAAATCCATCCACGGTCCACTGGGTGACTGAAGTGTCCAGAACCAGTTTTAGGGTCGCGTTGGTGGTCGAATTTCCAGTAACCTTGCTAAGATTGGTCCCGGTCGCCCCGCCGGCCCGTACATTTGCCTCCCCATTGCCCCGGAGAAACATCCAGGGTCTGCCCTCAGTGCCCCCACCCGAATAATATCCGTTCGTGGAGGTTGAAGAATTTTGGCTAAATCCGATACCAACCCAATCCGTATCTGTGTTACTTAAGGAGAGAGTCGCCTCCAGCGTATAGACATTGGGGTTGCTACTGAAATAACTTGCTCCCAGCGCGACACCGCCCATGCCGTTACTTGTTGTGGCGGATCCCAAGTAGGCATTTCCTCCCGAAACCTTCCAGCCATTATCAACACCCGGGCTGTATGCCACCCAATTGGCCCCCGTGTCAGGTGTATAACCATTTAAATCCGAAGTGCCGGAACCGCTAAAACTGTCCGAAACCAATATACTGGCTGAGGCAATACCCGCGGGAAACAGGAAACTACAGAGAATGAACGCGATAAGACTTTTCATAGCTTTAAATGTAAACAGTCGACAATCTTCAGTAAAGAACAGAATCCTCTTAAAGATTTCAGTTTAATTCTTCGCCTGAGGCGCATGAATTTTCAATATTTGCCGGCCCAACCGTTCAATCGACTGAAAAAGCGCTTTGGCTTCGGGGTACCTCTGGTACAGAAGCTGTATTTTTTCCTGACGTTCCTTTATCATATCTTCACGGAGGACCGCCTGTGTCGCCGGGCGCGGACGCAGGGATTTAATTTCCAGCAGAGTCTGATCCGGGATCTTTTTCTCTTCGCTCACTTCCATATTCCGCATGGAATTTTTGGCGGGATTGATCCATTGGTAGGCGGGTATACTGCCGTGAAGCTCCGCCGCCACCTCCATCTCCATTTGGCGGCGGAAACGGTTGCGGTAGATATCTATTCGTTTTGAAGGTCCGAGAAAATAGACCCGTCGGCCCTCATCCAAATGCCCTTGGATCAGCTCCTGGATCCGGGCGTTGTAAGTGGCCCGGGGTACATCCACCAACAAGGCATTCCATTTTTCCACCCGCTCCCGTTGCAGAGGATGCACTTCGGTTTGCGCATTGCGCTCCCGAATCCGTTTCAGTTGATTGGGATCAAAAATCTGGGTGGAATACAAGTTCCAGCGTTTTCCGAAATCAAGGTCATTGAGCAACCCGCTATCCGCAATAATCACCGAACCCTCCGGCACCTCGGCTTCCGCGAATTCCACGTATTTTACCGCCAGACTGTCCCGCATCCATCTTAGCTCCGCCTGTATGATTCCCTGATACAATCCCCAAACCGATTGAACCATCAACACCACTCCCACGATAAAAATCTTTTGCCTCCGGGGAAAGTTTTGAATCAGCGCCTTGAATCCCAACAGGGCCAGCAAATAGAGCGGAACCAGCACCGGCATAATAAAACGCAGATATCCGGCAAAACTTTCTGTAGGCGCCCAGTAATAACAATTGTAGAGCAGGAACAAGGGAAGAATCCAACTGCAAAACATCAACGCTTTTCGTGGTTGGCGGTGAAACAGCAAAACCCATCCGATCATAGAAAACAGGGTGACCGGACCCGTACCATGGTCGAGAATCCCGGTGGCATACAAACGCAGGTTCGGTAAAAAGTACGCCCAGGAAAATCCACTTTGCTCCTGGGTCAGCGCATAACCGGTCCGCCAGAGAGCCCCGAAGGCCTGCTGATGAAAGCCGGCCAAAAACAAACAGGGAATCGCCGCACCGGCCAGAAAGAAAAACGGAATCCACCACCGTCGTCCCCGCAGGGTGAAACCCGCATAAACCAAAGGCGGTAGGATCAGCAAAATGTTGGTGTACCGAATGCCGACCGCATATCCCAACAGGAAGCCTCCCAGCAATGCCGGTAACCAGGCCGGCTTTAAATTCCGCTGACAGGCCGCAGCAAAAAAGCCGGCCATTCCCCAAGTAACAAAGGCCATACTGGGCGCGTGGGAAGCTTTGTTAAGTCCATAAAAGAGAAACACCGGCGTCCCGGCCATCAACAGCGCCCCCAACAATGCCCAGCCTCCGCTTAAAAAATTTCTAAAGAGCACAAACACCCCCGCCACGGTCAGCAGCGCACAAAGAGGGCTTAACCAAAACCCCGCATTCCATTGACCCGTCACCCGTATCGCGGAGGCCCCCAGCAAAGGATACAAAGGCGGATACTTCGGATAATATAATCCCTGTTCATTCACCACCCACATGTGGCCCACAAACTCATAATCATCTGTGGGCTCTTGTGAGAAGCGGCCCTGATCATAAATCATCCAACTTCCCACATGGTAGCCATTCTGATCCGTGCCCCCGGTCACCGGCACAAAGTAGGTCTTCAAAAGAACCCCCAGCCCGGTCAATACGCAGAGCAGGAGAATGGAAATATAAATTCTGGAAAGGGAATTTTTCATTCGGAAACCATAGGTGAAAAGAACGCAGGATAAATGCCGCCCCGCCGAACACAAGCCAAAGTTCCTTTGCAAAGCGACCGCTGGGGTGACTTTCGGGCAGGCGAAGCCCATCCGGTACCCTTCCGCATATGGGTGGCTGAATGGAGGGAGATGCCGCAATTGGGGGGGTGGACTTTCGGGGACTCGCGGCATTCCCTCCCCGGTCGACAAGCCTCCGTGTTCTCCAGCGAGCTTGTGAGCGGGTGGTGAAAAAAATAGTACACCAATTCCGGGATGCGCCCTCTTACCTCCTGAAATCACAATCCCGCTTGCGTTCTGAATATTTCTATGGCTAAGAATAGAGACAACTCGCACCCAAGAAATTTTATGAAACACAAACTTTGCCTCCTCATCCTCTTCACGCTCCTTCCTTTAATGACCCAGGCAGACACCAGCTTAACGGGATATGCCAGCTATTGGGATACCGACAAGGCCGGCGAAGGAGACGGGTATGGTGCACGTCTGAAAACGACCTTTCTGGCCTTTGGCTCGGTGGAGTTGCGGGGCGCCGCCGTGGACATGGATGACAAGGTAACTACTCTATATCCTGTAGACCTCTCCGTGAACGTAAGAATTCCTTTTCTCATCTCCCCCTATGCGGGGGTGGGCGCAGGTTATACCTTTGTCGACAGTGTTCGTCCCACCTACGACGACATGAACACCCTGTATGCCCACCTCGGAGTTGAAGTTACTTTCATATGGTTCGGGGTTATGGCGGAAGTACGGGCGGTTGATGCGGAAGACAATAATTTCGACGGGGTCAGCGGAAATATCGGCGTCCTGTTTAAGTGGTAAAAACGCTTAGCGCGGTTTCTATTATATATGACGGTGATTTGTGATTTAACGGACGGTATTTAGTGCTGAAAGCACGCCTCTCCAAAGCCTGGTCCGTGAGGGCCAGGAACAATGGGTTCTAACGATTGTGAGCCCTGTATGGGCGACTCTCTCACGGGTAGGTCCTGCAGATAGAGGGCCGCCCATACAGGGCTCAAATGTATTTTACTATTTACACCCGGCCCTGACGGAACGGGCTTTGGAGAGTGCGACTTACAGCCGCAATAAGTCAAAGTTAAACCGAAAACACTTAGCGTGTAATCACTTCAACGCTCTCCGCCCCGGTCTGCTGAAAAACCGTGACCGGCTGCGCGTCCATATGCAGGGATTTTTTCCGGTAAGCGAAGCGGGTTCCGTTCTTCATAAAATAGGACGCCAGCTCTCCTGATTTTTCCCGGAGATACAAAAAGTCCCCCTGAAACAACAACTCATCCAAGGGGATGAGATGCTCAGGATTCCCGATCAGCAAGGTATCCCTCACCCCATTCGGAAAAGTGAGTTGCACAGCCTCTATCCCCTCCGGCAAATGAATATTTTGCACTTCCGGTTTTCCTTTCAGCCGCGGAATCAACAAGGTCAGTAATTTCTTTTTCCCCTGCGGGTCCACATCAAACAGGGCCTGCAAACGGTAGTGCTTTCCGGATTTGGGATCTCGCTTTAATTCACCTGAAGCAATCAAGTCCTGCTTCACCTCATCCGCCCGCGTCACATACAATACATCCAGGCTTACATCTGCTTGTTTCGTATGATGATCGAGCGTGGAGCGGTATTGCTGTCCTATGCTTATTTCTTCCGCTTTTTGTTCCGAGGCCGGTTGTAAATAGAGGTGGACCTTGTCCCCCGGCGCCGCATTTACTTCATCGTAAACCACAAAATATCCGGGAGTGTCCTCACTTCCATGGATCAACATCAGGTTGCGGAAAAAATGATCCTCCTCCAAAGCCTTCCCTGAATCCCCACAGGCATAATCAAATCCAGAGCTCATCAATCCTTCCACCAACCCGGCACCGGTTTTGGATTTGTGGCGCTGACCATTGATACTGATCGTATTGTTTTTGTCGGGGGCCCGGGTGGGATCACCCAACCATCCGCCATTCACCAAAACCCGTTCGCCATACGCGGCCAAAGAAATGCCATTCACCTCTTCATGGGTATGCCATTCATCGCGCTGGGTAATATTGTACAGCATGGCCCCGAAACTCAGGGGGGAATCCGCCGGCTCACGAAGCACCGCCGCACCCTCGAAGAACAGCTGGCTTGTAGGCACCACCGGTTCGGGCAAGGCTTCCTGCATGAGCAAGTACGGAAGCAAATGTCCGGGAGCTTCCTGTCCCTCTAATAACCAGGCCGCGTATCCTGCCGCCTCCGCATCGAAACGCCCCACCCGCCAGAGCAGGGCCGAGCTTCCCCTTCCCCAACCCGGACCCACGTCTCCAAACAGATAATTTTGTTTGGCGGGAGTGACCGCAGCCGAAAACAGGAACCGATAAAACTTTTTCAGTCGTTCATCCTGGTAATAGCGATTGTCCAATCCGGTGAACTCCAACACATCCGCATAGGCGCTTTTTTGCGGACGGTCATCTCCCGCCCCCAGTCTGGCATAGGCATACCCCGGAGAAACCGTACTCACCCCGTCGTCGGTCATCTGTTCCGTATATCGATGGTAATATGCATCATCAGAACCTTTGCGGATCCCTTTGTAAATCTCCCAAGTACCAAAGGTCCCCATACGCGCGGCTGGCCAGGATCCCTGCCTGGGAATTTTGCTAATCTGCTGGAGAATCATCTTTTCGCAAGCCTCGACTTCTTCCGCAGACAAACTGTTGTACACAATGTCCAAAGCGAGGATGGATGTAAAGGCCGCCCCCATCGGAGACACCACGCCCATCCATGCTTTTTCAGGATCAAAATCCACTTGGGACAATCCTTCCAGGATCACCTCCTTCACCCTTTGGGCATGCCGCTCCTGTTGCGCCGGTTCCAGAATATACGCCAAGCCGACCGCGCCCATATATTTTTGCAAATCCCGGGGACTTTTAAATTCCGGCAACTCCCCTTTGGAGATTTCCAAGGCCCTGGCTTTCATTCCTTTCCAGGGTTCCTCCGCCGCCCGCGCTTGTAGTTCAGGAAATTGATCCCGGGTACACAACAGAAAAGGATGGTGGGGAACTTCACTCATGACGACCTCGGGGTTAAGAACAGTGAAAATCAAACTAAGAATTGTGAGCAACCGTATCATAATAAAATGCCTATGACGGGACCGCACACAATGCAAGCCCCACTGAAATTTGAGCGCATCCCGGCATGAGTTTCAAGCGTTGGGCTTGCCTAAAAAGCACCAATGATGAAATCGCGACCCTGATGTTGTAAAATGCTTTAATAACAGCTGATCATCATTTTTTTGTGATTGTTTTTCCGAATCAATAACAACAAGCTTTAATAAAAGTGATTGTTAATTCTAAGTTGGGCTCGGAATGATGAAATACAAAACCGCTATATTCCTATTGTTGATTACGGTTGCCTGCACCTCGACCCAGAATAAGTTTGTTTTGACGGTAACGAATGGGGACAAGAATGCCGTCCAGAGATATATCTTACGTGGTTACGACTTGGAAAAACCAGGGACGTGGTATCCCTGGGGCGGTGACGGCGCGGTTCCAGGGCGAACGCCACTCACTGAAGCCGCGGTCGGCAACCAAATTGAAATTGGCGAAATCCTAATTCAAGCAGGTGCAAATCTCGAAACATACGATGGATTTGGTCAAACGGCACTGCTTGCCGCAGCCGGCCACAACCAACTGGAGTTCGTAAAATTGTTACTACATTCCGGGGCCAACCCAAATGCAAGCAGTGTAAAAGGTTCTTCCAGAGCCGCCATCAAGAGTGCGTTTTCAAACAGAAACACGGATATGATTCGACTTCTTTTGGAATATAACGCGCAACTCCCGGGTAATTATCAGAACGAGAACCCTTATCGAGATGATGAAGAGTTTCGGCGAAGCCTGGACGCCATATTGTTGAAACGGAAAGATGCCCAACATGTGCCTTGAGGGGGAAGCTTTATTCGCCGCAGTCAAAAAGTGCCCCTCAGGCTAGTTGTTGGCGAAAGGGAAAAGAAAAATTTAAACCACTGATTTACAGATGAACCTGCTTGTAGTGGGAATAAATTCCCAACTGAAAATGCTACGAAATCCAACCGCAACATCAGCGTTAAACAGTGTCAATCAGTGGTTAAAAAATCCATAACCATCCCAAATACCGGGCGACCCTCGGGCCCCGGTCTGCTCATCTAAACATCAGAGTTTTCTGATCTTAAATCTCCGGCCCTTAATTTTGGATCGGCTGAGTTGTTGGAGTGCGCGATCCGCGACCGCGCATTTTACGGCTACGTATGATTTATAATCCATAATGTCTATTTTTCCAACCTGAGAGCCTTCGACGCCACCCTTGCTGGTGAGCGCGCCGAGAATTTCTCCGGCCCGGACTTTCGCATCCCTCCCTCCGGAAATGCGGAGTGTGACGAAAGCCGGGTCGGGAATTTTCGCGAATCGGGTACGAAGCAGCGAAAGCGATTCAACTTCAAATGCGGAGTTCTGATACGCGTTAATTTCAGAAAGTTTGAATTT
>CAKZLZ010000138.1 GCA_937127435.1 uncultured Verrucomicrobiota bacterium
TTTCGGGATGATAACAGAATCCATTGCAATTTTTTCTCTGTTTGGGGTGTTCGTTCTGAAAAGATATGCAATTGTGTTCCCGGAAAAGGGTACGTATCCACTTATGAAAACCCATATAAAACTTTTTGCTGTCTGGCTTGGTTTCTGCTGCCGTCTTTATGCGGAACCGGCGTTGCCGACGGCCCAAACGGGCTGGCCGCTTGAACTGAAAGGTGCGCGTTTGGTCCATGAATCTCCTGAAGGGATCGTGCTGTACGAAGAAGGAAAGAAACCCGAATTATGGATCAAGGGAGGGCGTTGGCCGCGATGGAGCCGTAATGGCGAAGCGGTATTTTTTATTCGGGGAAAAGAGATCGGGTGGAAAGACTTTCGATCAGGAAAGGAAACCATGATCCTGCGCATGTCCCGGCCCTCCATTCTGGCAGTCCACGATGAAGGTCGGGAAGTTTGGGTGGGAGAAGGGCAACAGGTGAAGGCGGTGAATCCTAAAACCGGGGAGGTGAGGGTGGTGGTGGAAAACGACACCTTTCGTGAGTTGGATGTGGGGCCGAAGGGAGAAAGTTTGGTCGCCACGGTGCGGGGG
This sequence comes from uncultured Verrucomicrobiota bacterium, assembly GCA_937127435.1. Taxonomy (GTDB): domain Bacteria; phylum Verrucomicrobiota; class Kiritimatiellia; order SS1-B-03-39; family UBA6053; genus UBA6053. The sequence continues at coordinate 584 of CAKZLZ010000138.1, forward strand.
AAGAGAGGGGGCAATATCATCCGTTATTTTGACCTGCAAACCGGGGAAACCCGGGACATTGGGAGGGGGTGCTCCGCATCGCTCTCTCCGGATGGAACCTTGGCAACCAACAATGTCAGCGGGCACCAGGAATTGCTGCTCACCCAGGTGAAAGACGGAACCAAGTTTAAATCTTTAAAAACGCCGGAAGGCCATCGAACAGACAATCAATATTGGTCTACCCATGCCAATTGGGTGGTTGCCACTTCAGAGAAAAAAGGTCAGATATTGGCGCAACGGGTCTCGGATGCCGCGGTCTGGATCTTGACCGAACCCGTTCATGCAGACCGCCCTGATCTTTGGGTGCCTTAAAATGATGACACAAAATAAAAGGAAGAATGATGATTAAACAACTCGCACATGCCTGTATTCACACCGAAGATTTAGTACTAACCCAGGATTTCTATTGCGGGATTCTGGGATGTGAATTGGGATTCGAATTTTTCCGGGAAAAGGAGAGGGTTGGATATTATATTCAACTAGGCAACCAAACCTTTCTCGAGTTTTTCAGGGGAGAACCCGGTCCGGTTGGAAACATTCGCCATCTCTCCCTGGAAGTGGAAGATATGGATGCCTTGATCATCCGTCTGAAAGAAAAGGGCGTGGAAGTGGGAGAGAAAAAATGCGGTTCCGATCATTCCTGGCAATGTTGGTGCAAAGATCCGAACGGAGTGGATCTTGAGTTCCATCAATACACCTCTGAAAGCCTGCAGTTGAAAGGCGGGGTGTGTCAGGTGAAGTGGTAGGCCGGAGGCCGGAGGTCGGAAGTCGGAGGTCGGAGGTCGGAAGTCGGAGGCCGAGGTCGGAAGTTGGAGGTCGGAGGTCGGAGGTTGGATGTCGGCCATCCCGGTGGGGTTAGGAAACCCGCAGAAATTTTGGCAGAATTCGTTTTCCCCAGTTGCTGTAATCCGCAATGATGGCCTGACGGGCCCGGGCGGGGTGGGCGGAGTGCTGTTGCAGCCAGTCATCCAGGAGGCGGACCTGCTCCAGAAAATCGATGCCATACAGTTTTTCGGTGTTGGCTTTAATGTAGTTCGTAAATTCAAGATATGCGGCGAAGGCATCGGGTTGATCCCGCCAGACATAGGGCAGACTGGTTTTTAGTTTTTCCGCATTGTGGAACAAGGTCCAGACCCGCGAAAATTCCCGGAGCATTTGCATGGTATCCCGGTCGATGGTGGATGTCTCCTGAATTTCAAACGGGGCTTTCGGGGCGTACACCATGCCAAAAGGCTCGGTATGTTGAACGATGGGCGTGCCTTTGAGCAGTTTGAGTAAATTGAGTTGGATCTGATCCGGTTCGTGTATCACCAGCCGGTTAAAACTGTCCTGCATGCTTTCGAGGGTTTCCCCGGGCAGGCCGAAAATAAGATCCGCATGGATAACGGCTTTGGATTCGTTACAAAGCCAGGCCAGATTCTTTTCCACCTTGTCCGCTTTCTGGGCGCGGCGGATGCGGTCGAGGACCTCCTGATTAAAGCTTTGCACGCCGACTTCAAATTGAAGGCAACCCGCGGGAAAGCGTTGAAAACAGGCTTTGAGTTCATCCGGAATGCGGTCGGGAACCACTTCGCAATGAATCACCAGTCCGGACTGAAGATTGTCCAGAAAGAATTCAAGGATACGGACCGCCCGGTCAATTTTGGTGTTAAAGGTGCGGTCGAGTAATTTAAACAAACGCACGCCGCGGTCCATCAAAATTTGAAAGGCGGCCAATAATTCATCCAGCGGAAAGAAGCGCACTTCCCGATCGAGGGAGGAAAGACAGTATTCGCAGCGGTAGGGGCAACCCCGGGAGGTTTCCAGATAGACGATACGGTTTTTAATATCATCGTCGGTATAGAGGTCGTAAGGCAATACCGTGGTTTCGACATCTTCTTGTGGCCCTTTGATGAATTTAGCTTTCGGCGGGTTGCCTGAAAGAAGTTGTTCGCAAAGTTCGCGGGCTGCGATTTCGCCTTCGCCGGTGACGACATAATCAACCGCTTCGGTGATGCCGGGATAGAGGGGAGGGTAACTGACTTCCGGTCCGCCCACGACCAGTTTTAATTCCGGAGAGCGCTTCCGCAGTTCGTGAAGCAGTTTTAAGGTGGCTTCCACATTCCAGATATAGACGCTGATCAAAAGAATTTGAGGGTCATGGGCCAGCAACGCTTCTGCCACATCCTCCGTGGATTGCTTGATCACAAATTCCTGGATCAGGGATTTGGGCCGCAGTTCACCCAGGTTGGCTTGGATGCAACGAAGGCTTAGGGCGCAATGGTGATAGCGGGCATTTAAACTGGTTAAAACAATGGGAGGCATGCCATTCAACTAGCTTGCAAACGATGGCTTTGCAAGATCACGGATCAACTTAGGTGAAGGGCCTTGACCCTGTCACCACACCCACTTTTATAATAAATCAACCCCTGCATAAATCATTTTTTAAATTCTCTGAAAGTATGAATCAATCCTGTGATATATGAAAAATTATCACCTGGATTCTAATTATTGCAATCCGCATCAAAAAAATGATTTGCGCAAAGGGGCATAAATCAGTTACAAAATGGACTCTAATATTTCCATTCACATTTGCTCAATTTGGTCATTCTTTGAACGCTTCTTCTTTACCCATAAAAGAATCTGTAACTTACCGTGCATTTACTCTGAAATCCGTTTTATTCGGTTTGCTGGGTATATTTTTGGTGAATTCACTTTCAAACATAAGTGATTTCCGCATTAACGCCGGCATGCCGATGGTGGGCAACCATTTACCGGTGGTTGCTTTCTTCTATTTGTGGATGGTGATTTTCCTCTGGAACGGCTTGGCCGGTTCTCTGAGTCGAAAACTGATTTTAAACAGCAATGAACTGTTTGTGGTATTCGGCGGTACTTTTGTATCCTGTTTTGCGCCGACCTCAGGCCTGATGCGTTATCTCCCATTTCTGATCATGTTGCCCTGGTATTATTTGGCCGGTCAAGGGAAGCCGCAATGGGAAGAACACGGTTTGTTGGATTTGTTGCCGAAGAACTTTTTTCCCGACCCGGTGCCGTTGCTGACGGAGTCCGGCGGGGTACAGATCGATTCGGTGGATGAGAGGGTTTATACCGGATTTTTCACCGGGTTATCGGACGGGGAAAATATGTTACCTTTTTCAGAGGTCCCCTGGAGCGCCTGGCTTCATCCGATGTTAAGTTGGGGCAGTCTGTTGCTGTTATGTATTCTGTGCATTTGTTCTCTCAGTTTACTGGTGCACCGACAATGGTCGCGCCATGAGCAGCTCACCTATCCCATCGCCCAGGTGGGGGGGAGCATGCTGAAGAAAAAGCCCGGAGCCCGTTTGCCGGAAATCTTCTCCAACCGCTTGTTCTGGTTTGGTTTTGTCCCGGTGTTTTCGATTTACCTGATCGCATACGGGCATCAGTGGTTTAAAGACAGTATTCCTCCGATCACGGAAGTCTTGCCCAATATTAAAAGTTGGTACCTCGGCTTGTCGACCATGTTTCCCGAGCTCAAAAAGGTGCCCCTCAGTTCATTTTTGAATTCGCAAACTCTCTTTTTCTGTGTGGTGGGCCTGTCATACTTTATTTCTTCCGAAATCGGATTCACCATGGGTATTAGTATGTTCTTCACTGCCCTGGTGGGGGTCTCGTATTTTACTGTAACCGGCACGCCGATAATGGGGCAGAATCTCGAAATGGAACGGGCGGGAGGATATTTGGGTTACGTGCTTATTCTGGCCTTTACCGGACGGCATTATTACGGCCCGGTCTTCATGCGGGCATTGGGGTGGAAAAAGGGGAAGGTGCAGGATGAAAGTTCGGTATTTGCGGCCCGGCTGTTTCTTTTCTCTTTTGTCGGCTTTACGATTTCTCTTGTTTTGACCGGTATGCCGTTCTGGGTCGCCTTGTTTTTTGCCATGCTGATGATGGTGATGTTTTTGGTGTTGAGCCGGATTGTATGTGAAACGGGGATTCCTTTTATCCAGGCGTATTGGTTCCCGGGCAGTCTGATGACGACCTTATTCGGTCCGGCTATGATCGGGGTGGCCCCGTTGATGTTGGTTCAATATTTGGGCACCATGTTTACAATCGATCCGCGGGAAAGTCTGATGCCGTATGTGTCCAACAGTCTTAAAATGGCCGAAGACCGGAAGCTGGGGCTGCGCAAAGTGTTGATGTGGTTATGTTTTGCCGCGGTGATGGCGGTGGCAGTGGCATTCGGATCCAAGCTTTGGTACGAATACAATTACGGGGCGACAGACAGCCGGGACGGCTTTGCCACCAAGCAGGTGGCGGTTATGCCTTTTGACCGGGCCGGACGCCATCTTTCAGAAATGAAGGATTTGGATCTGTACGAGACAAGTCTTCACGGGAATTTCGGCCAAAGGCTGGCACTCTTCTCACCGGATTCCGAAAAAATTTCCTATTTGGGGATCGGTTTCGGGTTGGTGGTCCTGACCTCGATGCTGCGGTTCCGGTTCGCGAAATTCCCTATCCATCCGGTGCTGTTTTTGGTGATTGGAACCTATCCGGCTGCCCAGTTATGGTTTAGTTTTCTGGTCGGCTGGGCGATCAAGGAGCTGGTCGTCCGTTTTGGAGGAGGCAAAGTGTACCAAAATTTAAAACCTTTGTTTATCGGTCTGATTTCCGCCGAGTTGTTTGTCAGCGGCATGGCGGTATTGATTGGATTTATTTATTACCTTGTGACTGGGGAAATTCCCGATGTCCGCAATTTCAGGATGCTTCCCTCCTAATGAGTTCTTCCCCCCGTACCATTGACGTCAGGCCCCAGCAGAAACTTCCGCTGTCCAAAACCTTTTCTCTGTGTATCAATGGGGTGAAGCACCGGATATTACGTTCGGCACTTACCCTGGCGGTGGTGGCGCTCGCAGTGGCATTCTTTATGTTTTTGCAGACCGAAACGCGCTTGTTGCAGTCTGTGGGACGGGGTGCACAGACCGAACTGGAGGATTTGCGCTTTGCGAACCGGCGGCTCAATTTATATACCCAGAACCGGCGCATCTCGGGTCAATCCAAAGTGCTGGCAGGTCAGCAGTTTCAGAATGACCCCGCATCCTGGAACGAAATTTCCGCGGTCACCGGCTGGGACGTCCCCCGGATCAAGCGCCTTGCGCAGGCTGCGAAGCAGGAACAAACCTATCTGAATTTTTTTGAAGATCTTCCCCTGGGCCAACGGGTGATTCTGGCAGGGAAAACGAAATCACGACAGACCTTAAAGGTTTTAGCGGACGACGGAGCCTGGGAGGAGTTTCTGTTGAATTTGGAACCGATGCACAATGTCTCTGTGCCGGAGGGACCCGATGCTCTCCGCACTGTTCTGGACAGCTATGCCGCCTACTTGGAAGAGTTGGGTGCATTTAACCGGGCCTGGAACCTGACGGTTTCCCAAGTGCGTGATGATTTAGAAGCGTTGGATGCGGAGACAGCTCTGTCTGAAAGTTTGGCCAGCGCTTCTCCGGCGAAGCTGGCGCAGGTGAGGGAATTGATTACCCGGGCCGGATTTAAGCTTACGGCCCCTGAATTGGAAAAAATACAATCCCAACTTCAAACCCAAGAGCAACTCAAAACAGTCTCGGCCGCGCTGAACCGCAATACGATGATGGAGGCCTGGAAAAAAACGTTTCAGGAGCGGAACGCCCCCGGGTTGGAAGAAAAATTGTCCCGCCTGGATGAAACGAAAGTTCAGAAGCTCCTTGCCGATGAATTCAGTAAAGAGTCTCTGCTGGATGTGCAGCAATATTTTTTAAGGAGCCGCGAATTGGAAAAAACGCTGCAGGCCCTCGCCGGTAGAATTGATCTGGAGACGGCATCCGGAATTGCCGGCCGGCAGATGTTTTTGTTGCTGATCTCGCTGATGGTTTGCATGGTGGGCATTACCAATGCGATGCTTATGAGCATTTCCGAGCGTTTCCGGGAGATTGCCACTATGAAATGTCTGGGGGCGACGGATCCCTTTATCCTTCGACAGTTTATGTTGGAAGCCGGGATTCAGGGAGCTGCCGGGGGATTGATTGGTATGGGAGTCGGATTCCTCATCGCGGTGGGCAAAACCATGATCTCGTTTGGCTGGGATACCTTTACAAATTTTCCGGTGGGAGGCGTTTTCCTGTCCGCGCTTATTTCTTTTTGTTGTGGGGTGGCGCTGTCCATCCTTGCCTCTATTTACCCTTCATGGGCCGCCTCCCGTATGGCGCCCATGGAAGCGATGCGTATCGAATAATCCAAACTATTTTCATGGAATTTAACGAAACATCTTACGCCGAAAACAAGGAAGTCGTGGTGAGTATCCACGAAATCCAACGTTTGTACTCCCGTGGAACTGAAACGGTCCGTGCGCTGGACGGGGTGGACCTGAATCTTTACCGCGGGGAATATGCCTGTGTGATGGGGCCGTCAGGGTCCGGGAAAACCACTTTGTTTAACATGATCGGAGGTCTGGATTCCCCCACGGCCGGCCGGGTCTTTATCGACGGGGTGGATATGGCCCAGTTGAACGCCAAAGAACTGGCCTTTCTCCGCTGCCGGAAAATCGGGTATGTGTTTCAACAATTCAATTTGAATACCACCATGACCGCGCTTGAAAATGTGATGTTGCCCATGATTTTTGCGGGAATGCATCCCGACAATGCGCGGGTGCGCGGCATGGCTCTGCTCAGCAAAGTCCAATTGGAGGAGCGTTGGCGGCACCGTCCCAAAGAAATGTCCGGAGGGCAAATGCAACGGGTGGCGATCGCCCGCAGTCTGGCCAATAATCCCGCGCTGTTGCTCTGTGATGAGCCGACCGGAAATCTCGATTTAAAAACGGGCAAAGAGATTCATAATCTGCTCTATGACTTAAACAAAAATGACAAGGTAACCATTATTTGTAATACCCATGACCACAATATGCTCTCAGTCAGTGACCGGATGATCTGGATGACGGATGGTAAAATCGACCGCATTGCATTGACCGCGGATGTGCATATTGAAAAGGCAAGTTTGGGGGAGGAGGATTATGAATAAGCGGATGTGGATCGCCCTCTGCCTGTTCCCGCTGATGTTGTGGGCGGATTCGGATTCTTTATTTCAAGCCCTGACCCAACATCCGCACCGATTACCCGGCAGTCCGGAGTTTGCGGCATCTCTGACTGCGGTTGCCGATACTCTGGAAGCGGCAGGCTATGAACCCCATATCCAGACCTTTCCCGCCATCGGCAGGGAAATTGTCCGCTGTGACCTGAAGGTGAACGGGAAAGTTTTAAAGGACGTACATCCTGTAGACAACGGGGTGGGGACCTGGGTGATGGATCAACCCCGGACATTGCGGGTGGTCGATGGCGGTAACGGTTCCTATACCGATTTAAAAGGGAAAGAAATAAACCGGGATACCCTGGTGATTTTGGATCTCAACGACCCGGGGCTCGAAGTGAATCCATCCCTGATGAGCGGCGCCTATGCCGTTTGTCTGATCGGTGACCATCCCGCTTCTATTTGGCAACTGCAGAAGTTGAACTTTATGGGTCCCGGCACGCTGCCGATATTGTTTGTGCCACCGGCCGCGGCCGCGTCGGCAGGTTTCATGGAAGGGGCGGAAGTGGAACTTCAGGTGCAGACCCGTTTGGTGGATGTGGAAGGTCAAAACCTTTGGGTGCATCTCCCGGCTTCCAACCCGGAGACGTTTAACTTTTCCAATCCGGAAACCCTGATTCTCAGTGCGCCTTTGGATAGCTATGGTTTGGTTCCGACCTACTCTCCGGATGAACGCGGGGCGGCAAATGCGGTCCTGCTGACGGATGTTGCGGCAGAACTTTATAAACAAGCCGAAGCCGGGATGTTGAAAAGAGATGTGGTCATGGTTTGGTGGGGAAGCCGCAACCATGGACAGGTCGCCGCCCGCTACTTTTATTACAGTCACTATCAATCGGGAAAAATAGGGCTGCCCACTGAGTCTTTGGAGGCGCGTAAACAAGGATTTGTCAATGAACGGGCCGACTTGGAAGGACCGCTGGCGTCTATGAAGTCGGAAGATTTATTTGCTGAAAAAGGGGACGATGCGATCCGGTTGCGTCCGCGGGTGAAAGACAAGATGACGGGGATTGTTAACGCCTTGAATTCCCATATCCGCATCATACGGGTGGAGAAGGAAAGCCTTAAACAATCTTTGAATCAAGACGGGGATTCGGAAGTAATCCAAGCCCGCATGGAGGCTTTACAAATCGAGATCGACAAGGCCTCTGCCAGGAAAGAGGTATGGAACCTGTTGCGGAAAAGTCAGAATGACGGGGGGCTCCCGGAACGTGAGGATATTCGTCAGGCGTATGCGGAGCTGATCGCTGAATTGACCGGGGAATTTCAATTATACCGTCAGTATCTCGACGAGATGTTGGCGCATATTGAAACCTGGGATGCGTTGATGCAGGTGTTCGTGAACCGCAAGGTCGTCGCGCATTTGGATTTTGATTTTTCCAATGACCAACAGGAATGGATCTTCGGTGTTATAGGAGATCCCGACATTACCGCCACCTTGGAAATTACCATCGGGAACTATCAAAAATTTCTGTCCCGGCTCGCGGCTTTTAACGAAAGCGAGCCTATGCAGACGGCCAGCGGAGCGAAACCCTTCGCACCGGCCTTGCGCCCTTTTTACAAACCCTCCTCGCTGACACAGCCCTGGGTCAGGTCGGTACCCAGCACCATCGGTCTTATGACCGGGGTTACCGGATTTCAGTTGATGAACGCCGGTCCCGGGGATTTGAATTTGGATGGTCTGCCACTGAGAACAGGTACCCGGTTGTCCGGATTGCGCGAGCCCTTGGAAACCATCCTCATCGCGTTGGCATCGCTTGAGGATTTTTCGATCAAGGGCCCGCTTTCTGATATCACCCCTGACAGTCAAATGACTTATACCTATGAAGGAAACGGCAGTTTTAATGGCCGCCGCTTTGAAGACCGTTCTGAAGGTTCCCAGGATATTGAAGGTCCAAGTAACAATGCCGTGGTGTTGATTCGTCCTGGCGCCCGGGGGGGCGCGCCCATGATGCCGGGCCAGTTTTCCTGGGCGGTTTCCCGGATCAATGCCAATGGATATACCTGGGTGCCGCTCATGGTGAAGTCTTCCATGCGTCACAACTCTACCCGTCTTATGGCTTTCGGATATACGCCCGACGGGAAATTGGAAAGAGTCGCCAACAAAACAGAGTCCCAGGGACACCGCTCGGGTCGGGTACCTCTGTTTTACAGCTATGGCGGACATTTGTTGAGTAGCGGAATTACGGGTTCCATGTTGGAGAAGACCTGGGGCGGGGGACAGGTCGGGGTACTGGATGCGGCCAGCGACAGTAAATTCCGCAGCTCGAATTCGCTTGAAGTTCCGCAAATGCAGCACTTCTACACCGATAAAAATTCCCGCTTAAAATATGTGGGGGATCAGGGGGAATTGTTGTTGGGCAGTACGCCGGAACATCCCAAGGGCATCGGGATCTCCATGGATCCTGAAGAATTATTGCATTTGAATGTGATTGAACAGCAGGCGGATGACAACTGGCTGCTAAATGAAAAACGCTTAAAAGCTTTACGTGAACGCAATATTGTCAATGACACTTTGGAATCCCTGCATGCGGATGCGGAAGAATTTCTTTTGGAAGCGAAAGATGCCAAAGGTGAAATGGATCATGCCAAATCAGATGCCTTGTATACTTTGTCTGCGTTAATGAGTTACCGGGTACATGATCCGCTAAAGGCCTCGACCCAGGATCTGGTACATGCGGTGGTGTTTTTGCTCCTGCTTAACATTCCTTTTGCCTTCGCCATGGAACGGATGATTTTCGGTTTCCCCTCGATTTACAAGCAGGTGGGCGGATTCGTGGGGTTCTTTATTGCCACGTTTATCATTTTGTATTTCACCCATCCCGCATTCGCATTGGCGTCGGCACCGATTGTGATTTTTCTGGCCTTCGTGATCATTCTGCTCAGCGGCATTACGGTGTGCATTGTGATGGGGAAAATCAAACAGGAGATTCGTGCCATTCAGGGAATGGCGTCCACCGCCCACGGCGTCGGGAACGACAGCAACACCGCGCTGGCGGCGGTACTGATCGGCATTTCGGGCATGCGGAACCGTCCGCTCAAAACTTTCTTAACCGCATTGACGGTGGTGTTGCTCACCTTTACCATTTTGGCCTTTGCTTCTTTCAGTTCTGAACTCGGGGTGGTGAAAACCTATTTGGGGCAGGGCACCGGTCCGGAAAGAATTGAACTGCACCGTTATTCCTTTTTGGGGATTCCTCAAAACTTTATTGATGCGGTCCAACAACACTACGGGGAGGATTTCGATGTGGCGCTTCGCGGAGGCATCTATCCGAATCCGACCCAAGGCTACGATCAGCGCTCCACATCGCTGAAATCTGAACTGCTGGTGCAAAACCTTAAAAACGAGAAGGTACAGGTCTTTGAAGGTTTTTACGGTTTGGTCGGCGAAGAAGTGGAAAATGATCCCCGCTTGTCCGCGATGTTAAAGGATTTTAATGTCGCGACCGAATCCGGTTATCCCCGTATTTACCTTACAAAACTTTCCATGGATCGTTTGGAAGCGCTTCCCGGCGAAGTGGTGAATGTCAACGGAACCTATTATGAAGTTTCCGAACCCTTTGAATCTAAAGTTTTACGGAATTTAAGTACTCTCGAGGGATACCGCATGGTGTTGCCCGACTTTAAAGAAATTGTTTCCAACATAAACGAAGGCGCAAAACTGAACTCCGACGGTGAAACCTTGGAGCAAGTGGATGTCTCCCAACTGGAATGGATGGCTCCGGAAGAAATGATGATCACGGATCTGAAGGTTCTCCAAGCGCATGCGCAAAATATTTCGGAGGCCAATATGCTGGTGCTCTATCCCAAATCGGAAGAAGTGGATGTGGAAGAGGCCGCGGGCATGTTGGCCAAAGTTTTTGCCGGGGCGGTACATGCCCGGGGATCAGAAGGGGTGAACCGCTACTTCTTTACCCGGGCGGTGGCGGGGTCGGGTCTGAACGATGTTATTATTCCCCTGCTGCTGGGCGGATTGATTATTTTCAGTTCGTTAATGGGATCGATCGTGGACCGGGAAAAAGAAATTTTCACCTATTCCGCCCTGGGACTTTCGCCACCGGATGTGGGAATGCTCTTTTTTGCGGAGTCGGCGGTGTATTCGGTCGTCGGAGGTATGGGGGGCTATCTGGTCAGCCAAGTGGTCGCGAAAATTGCGACCGCCCTCAGTGAGGCCGGACTGATCCAGGTTCCCACCATGAATTTCTCCAGCCTGTCCTCGGTACTCACCATTCTGGTGGTCATGGCGGTGGTGATGCTCTCCACCATTGCGCCGGCGATTAAAGCCGGACGTTCCGCAAACCCCGGGGTGAACCGGAAGTGGAAAATGCCCATGCCGGAAGCGGACCGCCTGTCGTTTGTCTTTCCGTTTACCGTTTCGGAAGCGGACTTCCAGGGGATCTTAAGTTTTGTGTATGAACATTTTGAGAACCATAGTGATGCCACCCTGGGCAGTTTTGCGGCCCGGGACGTCCGCCTCTTCAGTGAACCCGATCCTGAGAGCGGTAAACCCCGTCAGGGCATTGAGGCCAATCTCAGTTTAGCGCCCTTCGATTTGGGGATCTTTCAATCCTTTCGAATGTTCTCCAAAGAATTTGAGCTTCCCGGTATTGAGGAAGTGGTGGTGGAGATTGAACGGATCGGTGGCATGCCTGGCAGTTGGATTCGGGGGAACCGGAAACTGGCAGAAGATTTACGTGCTCAATTTTTGATTTGGCGATCCTTGCCGATCGATACCGTGGAGCTTTATCGAAGTCAGACCAAGGAACGTATGGCGGCGTCAGCACAGCAAATGGGGGAGAGTTCTCATGTCTAAATCCGGTAAACATCTTTTACATTTTCTCCGGCGCCGTAAAAAAGAAAACGATGCGGAGCTGGATGAATTCCGTGACCTCATGGAGGTACCGGATACCTTTCACAACGGGTTCAGTCTGTCGTCCCTGTTGGGGACCTTCTTTGTGGCGCTGGTCATGGTTCCCGGCGCGCTGTACATGGAGCTGGTTGCGGGCATGGGCATCGGAGATGCCGCCCAGTGGGTGACCGTACTGTTGTTTGTCGAAGTGGCCAAACGGGCAAATGCAACCCTGAACCGGGCGCAGTTGTTTATTCTCTTTTACATGGCGGGTATGATGCTCAGCCAACAAATTCACGGCACCCCGCTGTTCCGTCAGTTTTTGGTGCAGAGTGATGCCGCCATTGCCAACGGCATTACCAACTATTTGGAACCGTGGATTGCACCGCTTACCCCGGAAGCCTATGAAAACCGGACCTTCCTTCAACTCGCCTGGTTGCCTGCGATCGGACTGATGTTTTTCCGTTTTGTTTTCGGCACCATTGATTCGACCATCATGGGCTATGGCCTGTTCCGGTTAACTTCCGACGTGGAGCGTCTGCCTTTTCCGATGGCACCGGTCGGTGCACAGGGCATTGTGGCATTGGCGGATCAGGTGGAAGGATCCGTGAAGTCGGCAGGGGGGAGTATGCGCTGGCGGATGTTCTGTATCGGTGCCGGAATCGGAATGATCTTCGGATTTTTGTATATGGCTCTGCCCACATTGACCGGGGCGTTCTTCAACAATCCCATTATGATTTTTCCAATTCCCTTTGCGGAATTCACTCCCTACACCGATGATTACCTTAAAGCGGTTGCCACCGGATTGTCCTTTGATTTGGGGCAGGTTATGATTGGCATGGTTTTACCGTTCTGGGCCATGGTGGGCTCGATGGTGGGATTGATCACCACCTATGTTTTGAATCCCATCCTCTACCGGGCCAATGTGTTGACCACCTGGTCGATGGGGGATGAAACGGTTGAAACCCTGTTTAGCAACAATGTGGATTTCTACTTCTCTTTCGGAATTGGGATTGCCCTGGCGATTGCGATTTACGGCTTTATCAATGTCTTTCTCTCCCGCCGGAAGTGCAAGAATTTTCAAGTGCCGGAAAAGAAAATTAACATCAAAGAACGCGGCGATATACCTTCTAAATTTATTATCGGCACTTATCTTTTTACCGTCTCCACCTACATCGGGATCTCTGGATATCTTATTCACTGGGACATCAGAGTCATGGCGGTTTTGGTGTTCTTCGGTTTCCTCTATACGCCGCTGATTTCTTACGTGACCGCCCGACTGGAAGGGATTGCCGGGCAGGTGATCGAGATTCCTTTTGTGCGTGAATTGGCCTTTATTCTTTCAGGATATCAAGGGGTGGCCATTTGGTTCCTGCCGATTCCCAAAGCCAATTACGGGATTCAAACCGTGCGTTATAAACAGGCGGAATTGTTGGGCTGCAAATTTTCATCTATCTGGAAAAGTGCGCTGATTTTGACCCCCATCATCTTTTTGGCCATGATTCTGTTTTCCAGTTTTATTTGGAGCCTGGCGCCGATTCCATCCAGTGCCTATCCTTACGCCCAGGAAATCTGGGAATTTGAAGCCAAAAATGCCACCTTGATTTATTCGTCCACGCTGGGGGAATATTCCCAGTTCCAGGAAGCCCTGGGCGGTGGCAGAATTATGGCCGGGTTGCTTTCGGGGCTCAGTATGTTGACAGTGCTTTCCTGGTTCGGTGCCCCGGTCACCCTCGTTTTCGGGGTGGTGCGCGGTCTGGGTCAGACCCTTCCGCATGTGGTCATCCCGAACATCATCGGTGCCTTGCTGGGCCGGTATCTTTTTCAGAAAAAATACGGAAGGGAATGGCGGAAAATGATTCCGATTGTGGGAGCCGGCTATTTTGTGGGGGCAGGTCTGATCAGTATTTTTGCCATTGGTTTCGTTTTCCTTGCCAAAGCCGTCAGCACCGTACCGTATTAAGGAGCCCCTATGACAGAAGAAGAAAAGAAAGTGTTGATTTCCGTAAAAGATGTGGACCGGGTCTACCGCAGTGCCGACGAAGTGGTTTACGCTTTGCGTCAGGTGAGTTTGGATATCTTCCGCCAGGAATATCTATCCATTATGGGCCCCTCCGGATCCGGAAAGACCACCCTGTTTAATATGATCGGCGCATTGGACAAACCCTCTGCCGGTGAAGTGCGGGTGGACAATGTCTCCCTGCCGTCTCTCACCTCCAGTGAACTTTCCTATTTCCGCGGCCGTCACATCGGCTACATTTTCCAGACCTACAATCTGATTCCCTACCTTACTGCGGCCGGCAATGTCATGTTGCCCCAGACCTTCCTTGGTAAATCCGATGAAGAAGCGCGTGCGCGGGCGGAGGAAGTGTTGGGGTATGTGGGACTGGCCGAACGCATGGATCATACACCCGGTGAATTGTCCGGGGGGCAACAACAGCGGGTGGCGATTGCCCGGGCTTTGGCGAACGATCCTGCGATTATTTTGGCGGATGAACCGACGGCCAATCTGGACATGAAAACCGGGGAAGACATCATTGCCTTGCTTTCCGGGTTGTGCCGGGATCATGGGGTGACGGTGGTGACGGCCACACACGACCATAAGATGCTGGCTCAATCCGACCGCATTGTCTGGATCAAAGGCGGACAGGTGGACCGCATCCAGATTGTTTCTGAAATGGATATTCACGTCGGGTCCATCGGTTGAAATCATCTACGCCTCCATTGGAACAAGCCCTGGCCTGGTTGCATCTGAAATGTGAGCTGCCCGCGGATTGGGAAGTGACTGCGTATGCCATTGAAAAGCGGATTGGACGCATGGAATTCAGTACCCGAGAGGGCCTGCAGTCCCTGTTCAGTTGGGAGCCTTGCCGCAAAGCACCCGATCCTGACATCACCATGAAAGGCTTTCTGGAAAAACTTTTTCCCGCCCGGGGCCTGTCGGCCGGATTGGCGGGAGATGTGGTGGTGGAATCCTGCGGCCCCTGGATGCTGGCCATGGCTCCCGAAGGCCCCGCCAAAGCCATTTGGTATCAAGCTGAATCCCAAGTGCTGTTAAGCTGGGTGTTTGAACCCGCTACCCGGGAATCCCTGCGGGGCATTCTGCAAAGTTGCGTCGCCAACGAGGGCCCGATCCGTGAGTATCAATTACATGGGATCCATGCGCGGGTGCCCGAAAATTATGAAGTAGAGGCCATATCTTTTTTTGAAAAAAATTTAATCTTTTTTTTCGTCGCTCTTTCTCTCCTCCTTCCGGGCCAAAATTGTCTCTCAACCCCTAGCATTACTCATCGATTCTATGAACTTCCCAACTCAAATTCTCCGCCTTTAATGCAACGTTGTTGTTGAATTGGGAGTGCAAAAGTACAGATGTTTTTTAATTACACAAGTGTTTTCTGAATCTTTTTTTGAAGAGAATCTTATCACCTTTATTATCTGCATTTTAAACATGAATATTTTTTAATCTTTTTTTTTAAAACACCCCATTTAAGCGTCCCAAACGCATTTATGTCACTCCAAACTTACAATCTCCTTCAATAAAAAAAGCTTCCTTACACCGGGTAGGTGCAAGGAAGCCTTGTAATAAAAGAAATCGCTTTTATGCCTTACTTGGTATATTTAAAACTTTTACCCGGGAAAAAAGCGGTTTCACCCAGCATTTCTTCAATACGAAGTAACTGATTGT
>CAKZLZ010000139.1 GCA_937127435.1 uncultured Verrucomicrobiota bacterium
TCGAGTGCAAAAATAAAGCCGGAACAAGCCGCGCTCAAATCCATGGCAAAGGCATTTTTGGCACCCAATTGGTTTTGGACCAGAGTGGCGGTACTGGGAAAAGCCATATCCGGAGAACAGGTGGCAATCAAAAGCACATCCAATTCGTCCGCTTCGACGCCGGCACTTTTCAGCGCGCGTTCCGCCGCAATAATCGCCAAATCCGAAGTCGCCTGATCTTCACTGGCAATACGGCGTTCACGAATGCCGGTGCGGGTGGTGATCCACTCATCATTGGTCTCCACGATCTTCTCCAAATCGTGATTGGTCATAATTTTTTCGGGAGTATAGGATCCGGTTCCAAGTATTTGAATGGGCATAATGTTCCTTAAAGGACTTCGCGAGCTTTGCTCAGTCGCGCCAAGTCGTCGATAATATGATGATTAATGTCGTGTTGGATGGAATCACGTACCACCCGAATGGCATTGCATACCGCATGACGGGACGAAGAGCCATGACCAATGTATACTATTCCGTTTACCCCCAGTAACGGTGCACCACCCTGCGTCTCGGAATTGGTTTTATCCGAAATGGCTTTAAAGGCCGGTTTCAGCATTAACGCCCCGATTTTACGGGTGATTGAATTGGTAAATTCGTCTTTCAGCCAGCTTTTCATGGCCCGGGCGACCGCTTCACTGGTTTTCAGCACCACATTGCCGGTGAATCCATCGCAGACCACCACATCCACATCTCCGGCAAAAACATCATGACTTTCGATGTTACCCACGAAATTCAAATGCGATGCCTGCAACAGTTTAAAGGTCTGCTTGGTCAAATCATTGCCCTTGGCCTCTTCACCGCCAATACTGAGCAGTCCCACCCGCGGATGGGGGGTGTCCAGAATTTCCCGGGCATACACATCCCCCATCACCGCAAACTGTGCCAGCATCTTTTGGGTGCACTCGGGGTTGGCGCCGGCATCCAGCAACACCACCGGATGTTTCTGGGTGGGCAATACCGTGGCAATGGTGGGGCGATCCACCCCTTCCAAGGTGCGGAGCTTCAAGCTGGAGCCCACCACCATGGCGCCGGTACTCCCGGCAGAGAAAACCGCATCGGCCTCTCCTTTTTTCACCAGTTCGATGGCACGGGCAATCGAAGAATCTTTTTTACGCCGCAAGGCCATCGCGGGCGCTTCGCCCATTTCGATGCTCTCGGAAGCATGGAAGATTTCCAGACGCGGTTCATCCAGCGCGCCATAGGCACGCAACTGATCACGGATGATGCTTTCAACACCCACCAGGATCACTTTATCCACTGAAGGATATTTACGGACCGCATCTACACACCCGGGAACAATTTCCTGGGGAGCAAAATCTCCGCCCATGGCATCTACTGCAATACGCATCAGACCCGACCGAATTTCTGAATCATCAGAAGTTCAGTTAAGCTTAGTCGTCCAGAGAAAGAGTCAGTACCTGACGTCCGGCGTATTGACCGCAAGCACGGCATACGCGGTGAGGCTGGGAGGGTTCGCCACATTCGCTGCACACATTAACGGTGGGCAAAGGGCGGGTGTGAGAACTGCGGCGCAGTCTCTTTTTCATTTTGGAAGTTTTACGTTTGGGGGCTGCCATGGGGAACCTTTTCTTTTCGGTTAGTGATTACTATAAATTCAATTGGTCTAAATCGCTCCACGGTGTTAACCCGTGGGAATCCGGCAACTCTCTAAGCTTCTCCGGCAGTTTTGGAAGCTCAAAATCTTGCGATTGCGCTTCCGGACTGACCGGATAGGCGGGGATCAAAATGACCACCGCTTCCCGGACATCCTCAGAAAGATTCAGGCTCTCACCCGAATCTTCCGTCGAATAGTCGCGCAAAAAAGCCGATTCTTGGATGATTGTCGAGAAAAAAGCACCGCTTCTTACACACTCTAATTCCATTTGGGCCTTCACTTCCCCGGTCACCAACACCTCAGAGCCTTTTAATTCAGCCTGTAATTGATATTCCACCGGAGAAATATTGCGAATAGAGGGTTCGCCTTCCAACTCCAGGAATTTGCCCGGAAGTTCACCGGAAAGCTGAACCGGCCCTTTTTCGAGGGCTTCAATAGAGAGATGTAGGGAGGAGGACATGGGCGTTTAGGAGATTGTAGTTGGAGGTCGGAGGTTGGAGGTTGGAGGAAATATATACTTCAACGTTCGATGTTCAATGTTGGATGCCAAGGGCCACGACGCAGGCGTGGTTCAACGTTCGCTTTAAATGTAAAAATCACCCTCCCGCCGCCGAGCGACGCGGGGTATCTTTGGTATGTTGTTGATGGGAAACCAATTTGTCTTTCAGCGCCTGCAGGGTAAATGGCGTTACGTATCGCCCGATATCCCCTCCCAAAGCGGAAATTTCACGCACCCGGCTGGAACTGACATACCCGTATTCTTCAGCCGGCATTAAAAACATGGTTTCAACTTCAGGGGCTAATTTACGGTTAATCAACGCCATCTGCAGTTCGTATTCAAAATCGGAAAAGGCACGAACCCCCCGAATCAGAAAGCCGGCCCCCTCTTTGCGGGCAAAATCCACCAGCAATCCTTCAAAAATTTTCACTTCCACGTTTTCCAGATGCTTCAAGGCATCCTCCACCAACTCCACCCGTTCTTCCGTGGAAAACCACACATTTTTCGGCGTGCTGCGTGCAACCCCCACCACTAAATGTTCACAGGCCTTCACTGCCCGCTGAACCATATCAATATGGCCACGGGTGATAGGATCAAAAGTTCCGGGATAAATGGCTTTCTTCATGAGAAATTCATTAAAGGCTTTTAAACCAGATGCAAGCCTGCGCTGCAACCGGTCTCCCCCTTTACCCTACGGTCGGTTCTATGAAATTGATCCGGGTTTTGAACTTTATCCGCAAAGAACTTCCCTATTCGACAGGTTTCAGAGAGCGGATCACTTTAAACTCCAGATCATCTTCAGACCCGAGGGTCTGATCTTTTCCGGCGGATATCACCGCTTGAAGGTCCGGACGTACGTGAATGGGATGCCCGGTGTATGGATCGAGCAGATCCCTGAAAGGCGGACTCTCCCCCTGCATCAAACGAATACTTACACGTAATGCAGCCGCGCGGGTTTCCTTTTCCAGGCAAGCCCTCACCGCATCTTCAAATATATTCAATTCACGGTTCAGCTGTATTAGTTTCCTGCCATAGAAATTGTAAAAACGAACAGGTGTCGTCAGGGGGGCCAAATCCAAAGCAGGATACGGCAGGTTTTTTCGATGAGACAGCGGTGCTGTCAGAAAAGGTTTCCAAATCTGAAAATCCTCCCATTGGGCGTTCAGCGTTCGGTTGGGCTGATACAGCAAGGGAGGAATGGGCAGGAGATCAAAAGGGAAATCTCCAAAGAAATACGAAAAACTCTTGAAAGTTAAAATATTCTCCTGTGCAAACTTTTTCATAAACCGAAACTCTCCCTCAAACAATTTCCAGGCAAACTTTCGTAAATCAGGAGTCTCTTCTAAAATTTTGACCGCTTCCGCCCATTGATCCGGAGCAAGGGAAGGTAACAAATCCTCGAGGTTTCCCAGCGCCTTCTCATAGAGAATGACCCGAATCATCCCGTCCAACATGGAGGCTGGAGAAGATTCTGAAACTGACTTTTGACAATGAGACAACCAGAGAAGCGTATAATCCAGAACGGGCTGTATCTCGCCTCTATCCAGATAGTAGCGAACCTGTAACCGGATTCTGTATGTGTGCTGACGCTGCAGGGCAAAACAAAGTTCTTTGGCCGGTATAAAAGAAGCATTCCCTGCAACCGAAAACATCAGCTCCCGGGTCAACTCATCGTAGATCCGGGTCTCATACAAATATTGCTGCACGGCCTTCATCGACACTGCACCCGAAGTATACGCCTCAAAAACGTCAGCAGGTTTTTTTAAGTGTTCAGGAACCAGGTCTTTGTATTGATTAAAGATCTTAACAGAAGTGAATCCCTCCTCCGGTTCAACCTTTTGCTCAACCCGAAACCCTTCAACCTGTTGTGGAGAAATATCCCATAAAGGGGCATAGGCAAGCTGGAGAGCCAGCCCGGAAAGGGAGATCAAAAGAATCATAAATCATAAATGCCAATTCGACAGGAACCTTACAAGAAAGAAGATTCCATGCATGGAAATTTAACTTAGTTTTTCAATAGTTTGCTCGTAAGCTCCTGTCGGGCCGCCAGTATTTTGCGGATGGCATCCGCGATCTGTTTCATCTCCCCTTCCCCGCAGGGCGGCTGCACTTTTATTTCCAGATTCACGCTCCTGCAAATGGCTCCCGCCACCGGGGTGGACACCGATCCGTACTCCACCGGTCCGCCTTCACGCATCGGACATTGGAAGGGGCAGCCTTTACCGTAAAAATCCGCTTTGGCGAAAATTGGCCAGCGTTGCAGAGGCTGGTAGAACATGTTGATCGGAATGCCCTCCGCCGCCATTGCTTTCACAAACAGCTCCCGCGGAATGCCCACGGCCTCCGCATCATATTGCAGGATCACATTGTAATACACCGGTTCGGTGTCGGGCAATCCGGGCAAAGGCGTGATCCCCGGCACTTCGCCCAGAAGCTCAATCAACTTCTTAGCGTTGGCGCGTCGAATGGCATTTTTTTCGTCAAGATGACCCAGTTCCACTGTGGCAATGGCAGAGGAAAATTCGTTGATCTGCCAGTTGTGTCCAATGTCGTGCCACTCGTAATTCCGGATCTTGCGCATCTGTTCCGCGGCGGCAACATCCCGGGTAAGGGTCACCCCGCCGGTGCCGGCAGCCAGGTTCTTTTTGTGTTGAATACTGAAAGCACCAAAGTGCCCGATGGTCCCCACCAGCTTGCCTTTGTAACGGGCACCATGGGCATGCGAACAGTCTTCGATCACCATTAAACCGTGTTCGGCGGCGATGGCCATGACCGCATCCATATCGCAGGGATACCCGTTGACATGCACCACCATGATCGCCTTGGTGGCGGGGGTGATTTTCCGTCGCAAATCTTCAGGATCCAGGCCCTGACTCTTCGGCTCACTGTCCACGAATATGGGTACCGCGTTCTGCTCTACCACCGCACCCGCTGAAGCCGCATAGGTGTAGGCAGGCACCATCACTTCATCTCCGCACCCGATCCCCGCTGCTGCCAGCGCAGCCATCAATGCGGTGGTTCCATGCGAGAACGCCACCGCTTCCGGCATGCCGTGATAGGCCGCAAAGGCCGCTTCAAAGGTTTTGGTTTCGTTTCCGAACATGGGATGAAATTTTCCGCTCATGCCCACCCGGGCAATGGCTTCCTGAACATCCGAACCGTAGTGCGGCCATGCCGGCCACGCTTCCGCGCGAACCGCTGTGCCTCCATGTATTGCCAAGGTCGTCATAGTCTGCTCCTGTTCAGTGGGTGGATGAGGTTTCGGACACCAGCGGGGCGATTACAATTTCATTGCTGATCCCCACGTTCTTATCCACTCCGGGAGATCCGGGTTTCAAACGGAAATCCTTTTTCGAGGCATTGACGAACATGGGCTCCGCTTCAAAATCACTGGCCGCATATTTCCGGTTCAGGCAACCGTGGTACAGATTGTTCCCTACCTCCATCTCTGAAGCTTTGGCATCAATCCGGATGCCACTCTCAGCGGCTTTCCATCCGTAGGCCTGCACATCCGGTCCCCGGTTGACATAAGCGATCAGATTGTTCCGGACTACCGAGCCCGTGGCCTGCAGAGGCGTGGCAAACCAGACCGGGTAGGCCCCGCAGTTGATAAAGGTGTTGTTTTCGATGGTCAGATAAGGAATTTTCTTGGGAAACACCCCCACAAAAACTGTATCCCCAAACAGGTTGTTGCGGTAGGTGAAATTGGAAGACTTCATCAGCTTGCCCTGTTCAGGCTCACTCGCGTGGGTGGCATTGAAACCAATATTATTTTCGATCAGAATCTGTGAACTCGATCCAATGATCCAATAGTCCCAGGTGGTGAAAAAACAAACGCCCATGCCGGCCTTCAGATGTTCTTTGGCGGTGCCGTGAAAATAATTTCCGCGGAACACAATTTTATCCCCGGCAAAAAATGCGTACTGGGTTTTCTTTAAAGTCTCTTTGCCCTTTTTGGTCATGGTCTGGGGCAACAGAGTGTCCACTTCATTCCCTTCCACCAAGGATCCGCTGTTCACCATAAATCCTCGGCCCACATTGCGAATCAGGTTGCCCGTGGCCAAGCCGTCGACACCGGTATTGATCGCAGTCTCCACGATGTCATGAATGTAATTGTTGTGCATCTGACATCCGGTCCGTGCCGTCTCACGATGCACTTCCCCGGTATCAATTCCCACTGATTTGGGGGTGGGATTGGTGATCTCAAACCCATCAATGATGATGTAGTCACCACTTAATTTAAATCCTTTCACTTGGGTCTGATGTTTTTTTTCAGCTTTCAGGGTGATCGGTGCATCCGCAGTGCCCGAGACCGTCACATTGACGACCTGATTCAACTCTCCGGGTGCGACCAGCAGCGTTTGACCGCGCTTCAGGGATTTGATTTTCGAAACCATTTCCTGGGGGGAAGATTTGACCACGGGGCCCGTAGAGGTTTTCCACATCTTAGACTGCAGATCCGGTTCGGGCAGTTTTTCAAAGGAGTCAGCCAGGGTTTGGGCAAAGCCGGTAGCAGACAAGCAGCTGACCGCACAACAGAGGAGGAGGGATTTTGTCTTCATCATATTTCAGGGGTTCGGGTGAGAAAAGGAATGGAGTGGCCGGTCTCGCGGGTGGCCTTCCCATTGAGCAGATTCAGGAGTTCCTGCCAGGCAAGTTGACCGCTTCGTTGCGGTTGAGATTGGAGGATCGTGACGGATGCTCCCAGCGGGGCCGGATGCAAACTTTCTGAAAAGACGGCCAGAGGTGGCCGTTTCCTTTTCTTCCTGTAGTCCGCATGATAAGCAATCTCCCGCGCCAACTCGTAACCATCCACAATCAATCCGCCCCAGCCCTGCGCCAGCAGACGGCTGATCTGTTCAGGTTCCAAAGCGTAGCGTTCAATACCCAGCGTTTCCATCTTCACACCCGGTTGGGCCTTGCCTGAAAATACCGAACGATAGCGTTCGACCGGCTGACTCTCCCAGCTGCCGTGCACAAACAAAATCTTCCCGGCCCCCTGCCCCTGCAATTCGTCGACCGCCTGCCGCATGGCCGCTTCATAATCCATGCTGATTTGCGGGACAGGAAGGTCATGCTGAAAATTCAAAGTCACCACCGGCAACTGCTGATCCAGCACATCCTGTAGCGAATCCAAATGGCCATCGGACTGGATGACAATGACGCCATCGACATAATTCTCCCGCAAACAGCGCTTGGTTTTATCCCGTCTGTCCATCGACAGTGAAAGAAAGTGATAATCCGACTCCGCCGCCGCATCATATATCCCCTGGAGCATTTGAGCGTAAAAAGGATGGAATTGCGAAGCCGGCTCCGGCGTCAGGATCCCGACCAACTCCGTCTTCCCTCTCTTCATACTCCGTGCGGAAAAATTTGTGCTGTAGCCCAGGGCCTTGGCCGCAGCCAGGACTTTGATCTTGGTGGCTTCCCGAATCTTCACCCCCGGTGGCGGATTCATCACATAAGCCACGGTGGTGGAACTGACCCCCGCCTTGCGGGCGACATCCGCACGGGTCACCTTTTTGTCCTTCTGCGTTTTCGTTACCATGACCGAAATATTTTCAGATTAATTGACACGTGTCAATCTAGTTCTTTCTATTCATCGGATGTTTATGAACGGCCCATTTCCTCAATAAACAAGATTGACCCACGCAGGGATAAGCCATATAGAGCCCCCTCTGTTTAACTAACCTCTGGAGTCTACTTATGGCCATGATCAATTTTGGCGGCGTCGAAGAAGAAGTCGTCACCCGCAAAGAATTTTCACTCGCGAAAGCGCGTAAAACCCTGAAAAAAGAAACCATTGCCGTCATCGGCTACGGTGTACAAGCGCCTGCACAGGCCTTGAATCTTAAAGACAACGGCTTCAATGTGATCATTGGCGCCCGTACCAAAACCCGTGCCAAAAAAGACGGTTGGAAGTTGGGCGTTGACCTTTTCGACATCGAAGAAGCCCTGGAGTTGGGTACCATCATTTTGTTCCTGGTCTCCGATGCCGGACAAAAACAACTGTGGAAAACGGTTGCCAAACACCTGACCCCCGGAAAGGCCCTGGTCTTCTCCCACGGTTTCGGTCTGGTCTACAACGACATCACCAAAATCAATCCTCCCGAAGACATCGACGTATTGTTGGTGGCTCCCAAAGGTTCCGGACTGAACGTACGCCGTAACTTCCTCAGCGGTGCCGGCATCAACTCTTCCTTCGCGGTAGCCCAAGACGCTTCCGGCGTGGCTGAAGACCGTTGCAAAGCTCTCGGCATTGGCGTTGGATCCGGTTTCCTCTTCCCCACCACCTTCGAAAAAGAAGTAACTTCCGACCTCACCGGCGAACGCGGTATCCTCATGGGTGCCCTCTGCGGCGTGATGGAAGCACAGTACGAAGTGCTCCGTAAAAACGGACACAGTCCTTCCGAAGCCTTCAACGAAACCGTGGAAGAACTCACCCAGTCCCTCATCCGCCTCGTTGACGAGAACGGCATGGATTGGATGTACGCCAACTGCTCCGTTACCGCCCAGCGCGGTGCCTTGGACTGGCGCCCGAAATTCAAGAAAGCCACCCTCCCCGTTTTCAAAGAATTGTACAAATCCGTGAAGACCGGAAAAGAAGCCGCCCGTACCATGCGCATGGGCAGCCGCAAGGACTACAAAGAGATCCTCGAAAAGGAACTCACCCAAATGTCCGAAAGCGAAATGTGGCAGGCCGGTAAGGCCGTACGCAAACTGCGTCCGAAAGGCAAAAAAGTGGACAGCAAACGCGGCGTCGGTGGACGTTCCGCGGCTCAGGAATAGAAGTTCTCTTCTATCCCAAGATCAAGATCCTCTCCGGCAACGGAGGGGATTTTTTTTGTATTACAATGAATGAGTGAACAAAATATAGGTTAGGAATTTTCCTAAAAAACAATTGACCCGACTCTGTGATCAGGTTTACATCAATCCTTTGATTAGATGCCTTATAAAACCGACCCCGAAATACCGCATGAAAAATAATTTTCTTCTCTTCACCGCAGCCCTCATTCTCATCCTCCCTGATGCCCCGGCACAGGTTGTAGGTGAATCTCTTACCACGGAACAACTCCTGTCCGTAAGTCGACATGGAAAAAGCGGGTTGTTTGTGCTGAAAGATGCGCAACCGGTCGTGGATTTAAAAACAGGCGGGTTCGCCACTGAACCCGCATTAGTAGATAACTTTGACACGGGCTGGGAAAAGAATCCGGAGCACTGGCGGATCGCCACTTGGAGGCAAAACAAAACCCAAATGGGCAAAGAACGGGCCGTTGCCAATGAAGAGGGGGAACTGGTCTTGACCGTAAAAGAAGGGTTCCCGGCCCGGGGCGGTTCCATTCAAAGTAAAAAGGAATTCGGGTTCGGCCGCTGGGTCGCCAGGGTACGCCCCTCCCCTGTGCCGGGTGTACTCAACAGCATCTTCACCAAGGACTGGGATGACATGACCCAAAAAGACAAAGAAGGTGACGGGAGAATGGGTGAAATCGATTTTGAGTTTCTCACCTACACCTTTGAGGAAGGAAAAGGCGAAGTTCATCTCGCCATTCATCTTCTGGACAAGTCGAACCTCTGGTCCCGCGAAATCGTTTTGGACTTCAATCCTTCCGATGACTTTCATGAGTGGGGATTCGATGTCCTCCCCGACCGGGTGGTCTGGCACGTAGACGGTAAACATATATTCACCTGGCTCTACGATGAGGAAAACAAGATCGATCCGATGTACGAATTCTTTTTCAACGCCTGGAGTATGGAAAAATGGATTAAAGGACCCGCGGTCGCGGATGCCCATTACCACATCGATTGGGTGAAGTTTTATCCCCTGCTTGAAGAATAATTCACAAAAGGTTGGACCGGGGGTTTTCCAACCCCCGCGCTTTCCCGACATCTCCAGCCAGATAATTTACCACGCGCCCTTTTCGTGAAAGGTGGCGGTGGATGAAAACCAACTGTCGTTCATGGGAGAGCTACATGAAGTTCGTCGAAAGAGAAAATTCAGTTCATCCCACCCAGGCTTTCAGGCGCTCTTTCAGGGTGACTTCTTTCAAATCTGAAAACTCTCCTGCGTCAAAAAAGACCCCGCTACAGCGACTGCATTTATCGTAAACGATATGGGATTGTTGTGCATCATGGGTCGGACTCAACCGGGTATGGCAACGCGGACAATCCTTCACGACATCGCTGGAATCTTTCCCGCTCACCGGATTATCAATCACTTCCGATCCGGGAACTTTCTTCAAATCTTCATGCTCCAACATATCGAACCAGATTCCCTGACACGCAGGGCAACGGTCGATTTCAATCCCCTCAAACGACAGGGATTTCATTTCAACATGACATTTTGGACATTCAATCGATTCGTTCATATTTTCTCCTTCGGGATCATAAGATAAAATCCTGTAACCTTCCTGATTAGAACACAATCTCAATCGAATAAAATCGTCGTGCTTTCATCAGACACAACCCCGCTTCCCTGAAGACCGCCCTGTTCAGATTCCCGGATAAAGTTCTGCCTGACATCCCGGACAGATACCATGCGTAAAACTGGCTTCAGAATACTCACTGATATATTTCTCGATTTGCTGCCATTTGCCATCGTCATTGCGAATATATTTACAATTTGCACAAATAGGTAACAGCCCCTGCAGAACCTTCAATTCACTTTGTGCCGCCATTAATTCATCTAAAATGTTCCGGGTTTTGATTAACTTCATCGTCACCGACGAGAGCTCTTTTAAGGCACGTTTCAAATCATCAGTCAGTTTCCGCGGCTCGGTATCCACCACACAAACAGAACCTAAGGCATACCCCTCCTCATCCCGAATCGGTGCCCCCGCATAAAACCGGATAAAAGGTTCACTCTTCACCAAAAAGCTTTGTTTGAATACAGGATGCAACAACGCATCCTCAACCACCATCACTTCATCTTCCAGAATTGTATACGTACAAAATGAAGTATCCCGACAGGTTTCACAGAGACTTATTCCCTTTTTCGATTTCATCCATTGACGTTGTTCATCAACAAATGAAATATATGAAATCGGACAACCGGTAAGCGAACCTGCCAATGACGTAATATGATCATATTCAGATTCCGGCGCCGTGTCCAAAATCCGGTATTTCCGCAAAGCTTCTAAACGTTTCAGTTCATTTTCAGGTACAGGATAAGTAAAACTCATAGCTTCCAATACTGATTCTGCCCGATTGAACAAGAAGATATTTAAAAGGCCCCAGACCCACCCCCTCCCTATAATCAAAAAGGCCTCTCCGGAAGCCCGGAGAGGCCTTTCATCAGAATCAGCGAACGAAGTCCGCAGAGAACATTACGCGCCCTTTTCGTGGAAGGTGCGGT
Source organism: uncultured Verrucomicrobiota bacterium (assembly GCA_937127435.1). GTDB lineage: Bacteria > Verrucomicrobiota > Kiritimatiellia > SS1-B-03-39 > UBA6053 > UBA6053. The sequence goes on from CAKZLZ010000139.1 coordinate 11,506, forward strand.
TGATGATATCCAACTGCTGTTCGCGGGTGAGCTTGATGAAGTTCACGGCATAACCGGATACCCGAACCGTGAGTTGCGGATACTTTTCGGGATGCTCCATGGCGTCCAACAAGGTTTCACGTTCGAACACATTCACATTGATGTGATGCCCCCCGTCTCCGAAGTATCCGTCCAGCAGGAAGGTCAGATTCTGAATCTGGTCTTCGGGACTCCGTCCCAGTGCTTTCGGTACGATCGAGAAGGTGTAGCTGATGCCGTCGAGAGCATGCTCGTAGGGAAGTTTCGCAACCGACTTCATAGAAGCCACCGCGCCTTTACAGTCACGGCCATGCATGGGGTTTGCACCCGGGGCAAAAGGCTCACCCTGTTTACGTCCATCCGGCGTATTTCCGGTTTTCTTTCCATACACAACGTTGGATGTAATGGTTAAAACAGACTGAGTCGGCTGGGCATTCCGATAGGTTTGGCAGCCACGGATCTTGTCCATGAAGCGTTTCACCATGTCGGCGGCGATGCGGTCCACCCGGTCGTCGTTGTTACCAAACGCGGGGTAATCGCCTTCGATTTCATAGTCCAGCGCCATGCCGGTTTCAGGGTCACGGATCACTTTTACGGTAGCGTACTCAATCGCACTCAATGAATCCGATACTACAGACAGACCGGCGATACCACAGGCCATGGTCCGCAAGACCTCTTTGTCGTGCAGCGCCATTTCAACCCGTTCGTAGGCATACTTGTCGTGCATATAGTGAATAATATTCAACGCTTTCACGTAGGTTTTGGCCAACCAATCCATCATGGTGTCCATGCGGGCCAGCACTTCGTCTTTTTCCAGAATATCTGAAGTGATCGGCGCAAATTTTGGCGCAACCTGCTTGCCGGATTTCTCATCCCGTCCGCCATTGATGGCGTACAACAAGGTTTTGGCCAGATTCACCCGGGCTCCGAAGAACTGCATCTGTTTGCCAATCCGCATGGCGGATACGCAGCAGGCAATTCCGTAGTCATCGCCATAACGTTCACGCATCAGCTCATCACTTTCGTACTGAATACTGCTGGTGTCGATAGAGACTTTGGAACAGAAGTTTTTGAATCCTTCCGGCAGACGGTCTTCCCAGAGAACCGTCAGGTTGGGCTCAGGAGCCGGTCCCAGATTATAAAGTGTCTGCAGAAAACGGAAGGAGGTTTTGGTGACCAAAGGACGTCCGTCACAGCTCATCCCGCCGATACATTCGGTGACCCAGGTGGGGTCGCCGGAGAACAGTTCGTTATAATCCGGTGTCCGGGCAAAACGGACCATCCGCAACTTCATCACCAAATGGTCGATCAATTCCTGCGCTTCCACTTCGGTAATCAATCCCGCAGCCAAATCGCGTTCCATATAGATGTCGAGGAAAGTGGAAACCCGGCCAATACTCATGGCCGCACCGTTCTGCTCTTTTACCGCGGCCAGGTAACCGAAATAGGTCCACTGCACCGCTTCTTTGGCGGTTTGAGCCGGTTTGGAAATATCAAATCCGTAACTGGCGGCCATCTGCATGAGCTCTTTTAAGGAGCGGAACTGCTCAGCCAATTCTTCGCGCAAACGGATCTGCTCTTCGGAAAAAGTACCGCTTCCCGCTTCATCGTGCTCTTTCTGTTTTTGTTTCATCAGGAAATCCACCCCGTAAAGGGCGACCCGGCGGTAATCACCAATAATACGACCCCGGCCATAAGCATCGGGGAGACCCGTGACGATTCCGCTGGACCGCGCAGCCCGGATTTCCGCGTCATAGACATCAAACACCCCGTCATTATGGGTCTTACGATAATCGAAGACTTTCTCCGTATTCTCGTCCATTTTGAAACCGTAAGCTTCCAAAGCCGCTTTGGCCATCCGCACGCCCCCGAAAGGCATCAGGGCACGTTTCAAAGGTTTATCGGTCTGCAACCCCACGATGGTTTCCAAATCTTTGTCCATGTATCCCGCTTCATGGGAGACAATGGTGGAAATCACAGTATCATCCGCATCCAACACGCCATTTTTACGAATTTCCTCTTTCTGAAGATCTTCCAGGATGGTCCATAATTTCTCCGTGCGGTCACTGGGTGCACTCAAAAATGATCCGTCTCCCAAATATGGGGTGTAGTTCAAATCAATAAAATCGCGGACATCCACTTCATACTCCCAATGACCGGGCGTAAAGGCTGCAAGTTCCGCAGTGGTTTTTTCTGTTTTTTCTGTTTTTTCGAGAATATCCATAAGTTTCTTCAATAAGGGGTTGTCAGTTTTAAAAAAGCCGAATCCGTATACGACACATCCGAATTAGTTACAAACATTATTTTCATCTATTTGACCGATTTTTTAACCGTATAAACTTTTAATATTTTTACAAAACAGACCGAAATCACCTAAACAGGCACTTTGCCTATCCGCCAAATAGTCAAAACATTGCCATTTTCACATAAACACACATAAAATGCTGATTTCCCCATACACGAAATGCCAGAACCCGTAACCTTTTTTGATCATCAGGAGAATGCCAAACGTCGAAGTTATTGGGCTTTGATCGGCTTTGCCATTACGGTTCTGCTTACGGCGGCAGCCGTAAGTCTGTTTGGAGGCCTTTCCGGATTGATCCTCATGAATAATGAGAGCGGGATTTCCACGGAGGGTGTTTTCAAAACCTGCGCCATTCTCTCGGGATGCGTCACTCTGGTGGTGATCTTTATTTCCTGGGCTTGGAAAGCGTCCGTATTGGCCGCCGGCCCCGAAGGAATCATGAAATCCATGGGGGCTTGGAAGGTCTCTTCAGGCACCAACGAACCCGACCAGCGTCAATTATTAAATTTGGTTGAAGAAATGTCGATCGCCAGCGGCGTCCCTATTCCGGATGTCTACATCATGGACTCCCCTTCCATCAATGCCTGCGCCGTGGGAATGGAAGTCGACAAAGCCGCGGTGGCAGTGACCCGGGGGGCAATTGTTAAATTAAACCGAAGTGAACTGCAGGGCGTCGTCGCCCACGAATTCAGCCACATTCTACACGGGGACATGTCATTAAACACCCACATGGTGGCCTGGCTGGCCGGTCTTTTCACCATCAGTGAAATGGGACGCATGTTGATGGAAGCGGTTGCGGAAGATGACAGTGATTCCATCTTCAGCAGCTCCACCAGCAGAGGAAAAGGAGCAGGGTTTTTAATATTCATCGGTGCCGGCATCTGGCTCCTCGGATCCATCGGCGTCTTCTTCGGCAAGTTACTGCAAAGCAGTACCAGCAGACAAAGAGAATTTTTGGCGGATGCATCCGCAATCCAGTATACAAGAAACCCGGACGGACTGGCCAATGCCCTGCGTAAATTGGGACAAGGAGCGGTGCGGGGAAGAATGACCCGTCCGCCGAATGATTGCGGTCACATGATGTTCAGCCAACTTCGCTCACGCAATTACACCGGGAGTTTCTCCACCCATCCTCCCCTCCCCATTCGAATCAAACGAATTCTCCCCTCCTGGGACGGGAGCTACTTGGAGACCATGGAATTAAAAATCCAAAAGAGCTCTCCTTCGACTGTCAAAAAGCAGCCCATCCCGTATCAACCCAAACAGTTGATGCGCAATATGCCCTCTACGCTGATGCTGTTGAATTTACTGGAGGAGCACAAAATGCCGGACACCGTCCGCCTGCAGGCGGTGCGTGCCTGGGTCGATCATTTGGATGAAAAAATCGTAAAAGCCGCTCACGATCCGGATACCGCACAAAATTTAATGTTTGTTATGCTCCTGCAGGATGAACGGGAAAAGGAGTGGCGTGCACTGCAAGAGGTCGAAGATGAAAGCCGTCTCTGCCAAGTCAAAGAGTTACTGGAGAGCATCACCATTGATAAAAAAGACCGCCTGGGCATCGTGGACCTCGCCCTGCCCGCATTGCGACAAATCTCAGAAGACCGCAGAAAGCCGTTTATTCAACATATCAAAGTGATTTGTGATGCGGACGGCACCATCGATCTTTTCGAATATTGTCTGTTGAAAATTCTCGACCAAAATATGGAGCCGCCCAAGGGGCGCACCACCTATCAGCGGATGCGGGTACATATCCGCGAATTGGAAACCGATGTGAATGTGATGCTCAGCAGCCTCAGCCGGCTGGGATCAGAAACGGAAGAAGAAGTTGCCCGCTGTTTTGCCAAAGCGGAAGAGCGGATGTTCGGCTTCACCGCCGGCATAAAATTAACACTCCTTCCCTCCTCTGCATGCGGACTCGACGCATTGGATCAGGCCTGTGAAAAACTTCCGGGACTGGCCCCCAACTTTCAACAACGCCTGCTACTCGCCGGCTTGGCGGCGATTGCAGAAGATGATCATTTGCACGCCGATGAACTGCAGGCCTTCCGCGCCTTTGCCGCAGTGATGCGGATTCCGGTGCCGCCGGGACTGGGGATGGTGTAACTTAAGCATTCCTGCCTGCAGGGGCACAGGCTTTCGAGGGTAACGTAGGCATTCCTGCCTGCGGGACAACAGGCTTTCAGCCTGTAATTCGGCAGGCCGAAGGCCTACATTCCTTCAGGCAGGAATGCCTAAATTACATCCCACCGTCGCGCCGCCAAACTCCCGGTTCTCGGCAAACACCTTTCCGTCATAATGCTCCACAATCCGTTTGACGATGGCCAGTCCCAGTCCTCTGCCATATTCTCGGTTCTCATCCCGGGGAACGGTGGAGAAATACCGGTCAAAAATCCGCATCGGATCCGACTCACTGATTCCGGGTCCATCATCCTCGACCACCAACCGAAGCCCATTATTTTCTTCAGATAAAATGACCCGAATGGCTTTGTCACCACAATGATAACGATCCGCATTCTGAAGCAGATTAAGCAATACCTGTTCCATACGGGCCGGATCCACCTCCGCTTCGGTCTGAATTTCACTGCCGCTAAAATGAATCTGATGTTGAAAGGCCGGACGGTTTCTTTCCAGCATGGTGAAGAGCATAGGTCCCACCGCGACTTTCCCCGGATGTTCCGCCGGCAACTCTTCATCAAGCGTAGTCAGGGATTCCAATTCCTTCACCAAATGCAACAAACGATCGGACTGAATTTGAATGTTTTCAGAAAATCTTTTCCGGTCTTTTTCCGAAAGCTGATCGCGGGTTTTCAAAATATCCGCAGCGCCATGCATGGCTGTCAGCGGCGTTTTTAATTCGTGCAGCGTGGTTTGCACAAACTCCCGGTTGTAGCTCTGCTTGGCTTTCAACTGTTCGGCCATTTCCAGAAATCCGCCTGCGAGTTCGGCGACCTCATCCCGCCCCCGCATTTCAAATCCCTCGGTCGATCCGTCTTCCGCAAATTCTCTGGCTGCCAGTCGCAGGTGCCGCAACTTTCGAGTCAACAATAACGAAAAGAAGATCGCGAACAGCACCGAACCGGATGCCACCCATAGCAATCCGCTTTTCTGATAAGCATGCAATCGAATCAGGGCTTTGGTGATCCGGCCCGTATGTTCGACAACTTGCGCAACCCCGAGCAAGCGGCCTTCCGCATCAAACACGGGAACTGCGGAAAAATAATAGAGCCGGCCACGGTCAGGCGTCACCCACCACCGGGCGGCATATTTCCCCGCGGCAATCGCCTGGGTCACATCCCGGTTTTCATCAAAAAACAACGGTTCCTGCTCACCCGAATCATAAATAAGGATGCCCTCTGCCGTAAAAAACCGTAAGCGCCGACCCGAATCCTCGGCATGGGCCGCCAGCACTTTTTCACGTTCGACATCCGATGAGACATCCCGAAACAGCTTGCCCACCCATCGACCCGTCTGCGCCATCTGTTCTTCCTGCACCTTGCGGGTGAAATGGTGGAACGAACTGCTCGCATACCGGCTTAACAGCCAAGTGGGCAAGACCGATACCAACAACAGGGCCAGAAAAAGTTTTAACCAGAGTTTCATAACGCAATGAAATGCCACCTCCGGAAAAAGATACAATGAAAATCACTTTGGGAACCCGGCGAGAGGGCATCCCTGCCCCATGAAAACGTTTTAACGGGCAGGTGGCCCTCCCTCCATCACAAGCTCCGCAACCGGTACCCCTGCCCGTAAACGGTTTCGATCCCGTCAAATTCAGGGGCGCGTTTTTGAATTTTTTTCCGCAACCGCTTCACCGCCTGATCCACCGCGCGGTCGGTGATGTCCACTTCCTCTCCATACATTCTCTCCAACAGTTGCTCACGGGTAAAAACTTGTCCCAGGTGAGACATTAAACGGTCCAGCAGCCTAAACTCATGCGGAGGAAGCAACAGCTCACCCCCATTCACGGTTACCTCCCCGCTTTCCGGACGCAGGCGAATGGGACCGTGCACCCGCACTTCCGGCCGGGGCGGCACCCGCCGGAGCAAATTACGAACCCGCGCTTTTAACTCCGCATTCGAGAACGGTTTGGCGATATAATCATCCGCACCCAAGGTTAAACCTTTCACCCGATCCGGCTCCTCCCCCTGCGCCGTCAACAGGATCAGCGCCTGCCCGGGTTGCAAATCCCGAATATTCTCTAATACCTCCCAGCCATGCATCCCCGGCAATCCCAAATCCAAAATCACCAGGGCATAGCGGTTTTTCTGAAACAACTCCCAGCCCAAGCGCCCATCCGTCGCCCGGTCCACCCGATGCCCGTCCTCTTCCATCAAAAACGCCACCACATCCGCAATGTGGGGATCATCTTCAATAAGGAGAATACGGGTCATAAAGGCAAGCTATCAAAAGCATTCTCGACGGACAAATAGAAACGATCAGGGAGATATTCGGATTGATCGTCCATCGATATATCTATATAGTTTTAATATGAAATCTACATATACTTATAATATTACGGCCGCCCAAAAGGGTTTTCCGGGAATCGTAAAAGAAACCGCCTCCGGCCCGGTCTCCATCACCCGTCATCAGGAAACCGTCGCCTATCTGGTTTCAGCCGACGATATGGAAGCGATGGTAGAAACCATGGGGATATTGGAAAACCCTTCCGCCATGATTGCGATTAAGGATTATGAATCAGGGAACATGACCTTCACGTCCTTGGATGAGCTGGATGAAAATTAATCTTTCACCACAAGTGGTTCATTATTTACAAAGCCTTGCCCCCGCTCCAAGGCGGGCCCTCCGTTTGGCTATCCGTAACTTGCCGGAAGGAAAAGGAGACATTCGTTATCTCTCCGGCCGCCTCGCCGAGTACCAACGACTCCGCGTCACCCATCACCGGCTTATCTTTAAACGCCACCCCAAGCACATCGATTGTTTATTTGTTGAACGCCGGGATGTGGTGTATCAGATCTTCGATAAAATCCGGCAAAAGGATCTGCTGAGCTAATCTTACAACCCCATCCCCCTTTTCAACAGAAAGGGCGGCGGCACGATATCGTAAACAACAAAAAAAAATCTGCTTTTTATAGAGTTCCCCCTGCCTCTCCTGACACTTTGGATCTCTGACGGATGTTGCGAACACATCAATATAGACCTGATGGGAGAACTTAGCTCCCCCCCGGGTTCTGAAACCGGATCCCTGAAGGCATCCGGCTGAACCGCCTGAAGTCGGGACTCCGAACCCGAAACCCGCGCGAAACCGGAGGGAATATTCCATCTTTAGATAATTCAGCTCCTGAAGTTTCAAGGCGTAGTTCCGCGGCCCCCGCGGTAAACCCAAAGCATTCGTTTTCCATCGGGGCGATGGAACTACGGCTCCTGAAAGCATCCTGTAGAACCGCCTGAAGTTGGGACTCCGAACCCGAAACCCGCGCGAACCCGGGAGGAAAGTTCCTAGTTCCATCTTCAGATGGGTTTTCCCGAGCGTTCACGCAAAGGGATATGCGGAACCTTCGTTCTGTGCCTTATTCACTCAATCCAAACCCAATCCCGCTTGCCTCAGGGGTTTTCTAGTGTATAGAAGGGACGATTTTTGAAAATTCACCTATGGAGTATCTGATATGTCCCTTGAACTGAAACCTCTCGCAAATGCAGTGAAACCCCGCGGCCCCGTCATTTTGGCCATTATGGATGGTGTTGGCATCGGCCCCGGTGATGAATCCGACATGGTTGCCGCCGCGCATACCCCCCATTTAGATTGGTTGAAAGAAAACGGCCCCAACTCCCAACTCAAGGCACACGGGGTGGCTGTGGGCATGCCGGACGACGGGGACATGGGCAACTCCGAAGTCGGTCACAATGCGATCGGTTCCGGACGGGTATTTGCCCAGGGCGCCAAACTTGTTGAAATCGCAGTCGAGAACGGCACCGTATACGAAGGGGACACCTGGAACGCCTGCGTGGACAAAGTGAAAAAGAGTGGTGGTAAAATTCATTTCATGGGCCTGCTCTCCGACGGCAATGTGCACACCCACATCCGCCACTTGGAATCTATGCTCAAACAAGCCCATAAAGAAGGGCTTCCCACCGCACGGGTACATGCCCTGCTCGACGGACGCGACGTGGATCCGGTTTCGGCTGAGCGTTATATCGAACGTATTGAAGACGTGATGACCGACCTGAACAATGACGGTGCGGACTACTGCATCGCTTCCGGCGGTGGACGCCTTTACATCACCATGGACCGTTACGACGCGGATTGGCCGATGGTTGAACGCGGCTGGAACTGTCATGTACATGGACAGGGCCGTGAATTCACTTCCGCCCAGGATGCGGTGGACCAACTGCGCGCAGACGACCCCGGCGTTCTCGACCAGGATCTGAAGGAATTCGTCATCACCCGTGACGGCGCCCCGGTAGGAAAAATCGAAGACGGTGACGCCGTTATTTTGTTCAACTTCCGCGGGGACCGCGCCATGGAAATCTCTAAAACCTTTGACGGTGGCGAAGATTTCGACCGCTTTGACCGGGGACAAGTCCCGGATGTACTGTTCGCAGGAATGCTCCAATACGATGCGGAATTGAATGTACCGAAAAACTTTCTGGTGACCCCTCCGCAAATTGACAATCCCATGGGCGAATATATTGCCGATGCCGGACTGAGCCAGTTGGCGATCAGTGAAACCCAGAAATATGGTCACGTCACCTACTTCTTTAACGGCAACCGCTCCGGCAAGTTTAACGATGAGCTGGAAGACTACGTGGAAATCCAGGGCGACAATGTCAGTTTTGATCAACGCCCCTGGATGAAATGCGGAGAGATCACCGACGTGGTCCTCGATTCTATGCGCAACCGCAAACACGACGTGATCCGCATCAACTACCCCAATGGCGACATGGTAGGTCATACCGGCGATCTGCAAGCGGTCAAAATTTCTGTGGAAGCCACGGATTTAAGTATTGGCCGGCTGATGAAAGAAGCCAAAAAGTGCGGCGCGATTCTGGTGATTACGGCCGATCACGGCAACGCCGACGAAATGTACGACCATAACAAAGACGGATCCATCAAGATGGGCAAAGACGGCACCCCGCAGTCCAAAACCTCTCACACCCTGAACCCTGTTCCGGTCTATTTCTACGACCCGGATGGCAATCACAACATCCGCATCGCCGACCGCGAAGGCCTGGGCATCAGCTCCCTGGCCGCCAGCATGTTTAAATTGCTTGGATTCGAGCCGCCGGCTGATTACGATCCCTCTATTATCGAAGTGAACTGAAGAAAACCAAAATTAACCACAAAAAGCACAAAACACACAAAACCACATGCCAGGCATAATCGTTTTTGCGCCTTTTGTGTATTTTGTGGTTAAATAAATAAAACATTATGAACAAAGACCAAGCAATTCTCGTAGTAGGTGGCGCCGGATACATCGGTTCCCACACCGTCCGCCAACTGATCGCCAACCACAAAAAAGTGGTGGTGTTGGATAACTTGGTCTATGGACATCCCGAAGCGATCGTCGATGAAGAAGTCATTTTTATCAAAGGCGATCTCGGTGACCGTCCGCTCCTCGATAAGTTGTTCACCCAGCACGACATTGGCGCAGTGATGCATTTTGCCGCCTACGCCTACGTTGGGGAATCTGTGACCGAACCTTCCAAGTACTATCAGAACAACGTGGCAGCCCCCATCGTTTTGCTGGATGCGATGCGCGCGCACGGCGTGAACATCTTCATCTTCTCGTCCACCTGTGCAACCTATGGCAATCCACAGTACGTTCCCATTGACGAAAACCATCCACAGAACCCCATCAACCCCTACGGGGCCAGCAAACTCATGCTGGAACGCGTATTGGCGGACTTCTCTCACGCCTACGGACTTAAATATGCCGCCCTGCGTTACTTCAACGCTTCGGGATGCAGTCTGGATGGATTGACCGGTGAAGATCACAATCCCGAAACCCATCTCATTCCTCTGGTACTTGAAGCGGCCGCCGGCACCCGTGAACACATCACGATTTTCGGCACCGACTACCCCACCCCGGACGGCTCCTGTATTCGCGACTACATTCACGTCAACGATCTCGCCCGCGCCCACATTCTTGCAATCGACAAATTGGCGGAAGGCGCGGAATCCTTCCAGTGCAACCTGGGCACCGGTATTGGCGTTTCAGTAAAAGAACTGATTGCCGCCGCGGAACGGGTCACCGGGAAAAACATTCCCGTGGTCATTGGCGAACGTCGTGAAGGAGATCCTCCGGAACTGGTCGCCGCCCCCTCCAAAGCCAAGGAGCTCCTCGGCTGGGAAGCGGAATATAAAGATCTGGATATGGTGCTTAAAACCGCCTGGGCCTGGACGGACGGACCGAATAAAGGACACTACTAAAAAGCGCACCGGCAATCTGCCGGCGCATTCAGGCTTGGCAGAGAAAATGAATTGGCATAGCGCTTGAGGTTATGAAAAATTCTTTGCCGGCCGGATCTCCGAATATCGTTTATATTCTTGCGGATGACATGGGCTACGGTGACCTCAGTTGCCTGAACCCCGATTCCAAAATTCATACCCGTCACCTTGACGCCATGGCGGCAAACGGAATGCATTTCCGGGATGCCCATTCCTCCTCTGCGGTCTGCACCCCCTCCCGTTACAGTATTCTCACTGGACGGTATAATTGGCGGAGCTGGCTGAAAGAAGGGGTCGTATTCGGTTACGATAAACCGGTGATTGAAAAAGACATCCCCACCGTCGCCGGTTATTTAAAGAAGCAAGGATATGAAACGTCCTGCATCGGCAAGTGGCACTTGGGCTGGGACTGGAGCAAAAACGGGCCGGGTGCGGAAGATATAGACTATACGGGTCCCATCTCAGGAGGTCCCGTCGATTGTGGATTTGACAGTTTTTATGGAATGGTCGGCAGTCCCGACATTCCCCCGTATGTCTATATCCAGGACCGCCATCCCACCGCCGTACCCGACAGGAATATTGAAGAAAATACCGACTTCCAGGCGTTCTGGCGTCCGGGCCCCATCGCTCCGGATTTTGATCACATGGACTGTTTGCCCCATCTCACCCGCAGGGCGGTGGATTACATCAAAAAGCCAAAGCAATCCGAACGGCCTTACTTTCTCTACTTCCCCATCGGGGCCCCCCACACCCCGATTTTACCCACCCCGGAATTTCAGGGAAAATCCGGCACCAATGCCTACGGTGATTTTTGTCTGATGGTAGACGATGTGGTGCGTCAAATTCGTGAGGCGGTTGCCGAAACAGGAAATGCAGAAAACACTTTGGTCATCTTCACGTCCGACAACGGCTGTTCTCCCCGGGCCCGCTTTGAGGAACTGGCCGAATACGGACATAACCCCAGCCATGTTTTCAGGGGCCATAAAGCGGATATCTACGAAGGGGGTCACCGCATTCCTTTGCTCATGGAATGGCCCGCAGTCATCCAGGCAGGCAGCGCGACGGATGAAACGGTTTGTTTGTCTGACCTGTTCGCGACCTGCGCCGACTTTCTGAACGTGCCTTTGGCTGAAAATGAAGCTGTAGACAGCGTCAGCAATCTGCCTCTCTTGCAGGGTGAGGCAAAAGCACCGGTTCGGGAAGCGACCGTTCACCATTCCTTTTTCGGTGCCTTCGCCATCCGCAAAGGAAAATGGAAGCTGGAGATGTGTCCGGGTTCAGGAGGTTGGAGCTTCCCCCAACCCGGAAAAGATGATGATCATTTATTACCTCCCGTCCAGCTTTACAATCTGGAGGACGACATTGGCGAACGCAAAAATCTGGAAGCCAGCTATCCGGACATCGTAAAAGAGTTGCAGGATGATCTCACCCGGATGGTTCACCGCGGCCGCAGCACCCCCGGACCGGATCAGGCCAACACCGGAGATCTGGAGTGGCCACAGCTTTGGTGGATGCTGAGCCAAACCCCGGAATAACCGGGGTGTAAATCTCGATAACACAAAAAAAAAGGTTCTCCCGGAGGAGAACCTTTTTGCATCGAAAAAGCCGTTAGACTTAGTCGTCGTTCTTGAGCTTTTCAGCCCGCGCTTCCATCACTTCTTTCGCGATGTTGTTCGGTGCGTGGGTGAAGCTTTCGAATTCCATGGTGTAGGTGGCTTTCCCTGCAGACATAGAACGCAGTGCGGTTGAGTAACCGAACATTTCCGCCAGCGGTACGGAGGCATTCACCACACATACTTCTGAACGGCTGTCCATGGCACCAATGATCCCACGGCGTGAGCTCAAGTCACCGATCACAGAACCCTGATATTCTTCGGGGGTCTCAACTTCGACTTTCATCATCGGTTCCAGAATTTTAGGACTCGCTTTACGAATCGCTTCGCGCATGGCGTTACGGGCCGCAATACGGAAAGCCATATCACTGGAGTCAACGTCATGGTATTTACCGTCCGTCAGGTTTACGCGAACGCCAACCACCGGGAAAGCCGCCAGCGGGCCTTCGCCCATTACGTCCTGACAACCTTTGTTTACCGCCGGAATGTATTCACTCGGAATATTTCCGCCTTTGATGAGGTCGTTGAATTCGTAGGTCTCTTCCGAGTTGGCTTCCATCGGCTCGATGTTTCCGGTTACAACCGCGAACTGACCGGATCCACCGGACTGTTTCTTGTGGGTGTAAGAAAATTCGGTGGCAGCGGTAATCGCTTCCCGGTAGTTCACCTGGGGTGGTCCAACTTCAACCAACGCTTTGTATTCACGCTTGATACGTTCCACATAAATTTCGAGGTGCAACTCACCCATTCCACTAATGATGGTTTCCTTGGATTCTTCGTCGGTATGAACGCGGAAAGTAGGATCTTCCTTCATGAAACGCTGCAGAGCTTTGGACATTTTGTCGTAATCACCACTGTCGGGGCAGGACACGGAGAAGGAAATCACCGGTTCCGGAACGAACATGGATTCACAAGTCAGATCCACATCCACATCCGTGAAGGTATCACCTGAGGCGCAATCCACACCCACCATCGCCACAATGTCACCCGCAGAGGCTTCATCGATGTTCGCGCGGTCATCAGAATGCATCCGCAACAAACGTCCTAAACGGATACGTTTTCCGGTACGGGTATTTTCCATGGTCATTCCTTTTTTCAAGGTGCCCTGGTATACCCGGGTGTAGGTCAACTGACCGAAAGTTTCATCCGTAATCTTAAAGGCCATGGAAACCATGGGCAAATCAGCTTTCGGCAGCAATTCAACCTGCTCATCTTCCGAACCGACTTTCTTCGCGAAGTTGTGAACATCCAAGGGACTGGGCAAGTAACGGCTGACCGCATCCAACATGGGTTGTACCCCACGGTTTTTGAACGCAGATCCCATATAAACTGGTACCAATTCGTTGGCGATTACGGCTTTACGAACGGTGGTGTGGAATTCTTCTGCGGTGGGCTCTTCGCCTTCCAACAGTTTTTCCATAATGGTATCATCAAACATGGAAACCGCTTCCATCATGATTTCGCGTTTTTCTTCAACCGCATCCACCATATCGGCAGGCACGTCAAGTTCTTCGATAATTTCGCCCCGGTCACCACGGTTATAATAGGCTTTGCGGGTGAACAGATCTACGGCACCAGCCAAATCGCCTTCAATTCCAATCGGCAACTGGAACATCACCGCATTCAAATGCAGTTTTTCGCAGAGATCAGAAGTTACTTTTTCAGGGTTGGCACCGGTACGGTCCAATTTATTAATGAAAGCCAAGCGGGGTACTTTGTAGCGTTTCATCTGACGGTCAACGGTGATGGACTGGGACTGAACCCCGGCCACACCACAAAGAACCAGAATCGCACCGTCCAATACCCGCAATGAACGTTCAACTTCCACCGTGAAGTCCACGTGTCCGGGGGTATCAATGATGTTGATTTTGTTGTCTTTCCACGCAACAGTGGTCGCCGCAGAAGTAATGGTAATCCCTTTTTCCTTTTCCAGTTCCATATGGTCCATGGTCGCACCATCGCCGCCACCACGAACTTCTTCAATCTTGTGAATGGTTCCGGTGTAAAAAAGGATACGTTCAGTTAAAGTGGTTTTACCACTGTCAATATGGGCGGAAATCCCGATATTTCGGGTCAGTTTAAGGTCTTTACTCATAATCTTGGTCCATTGGGCGTTAAGCGTTTTTCAAAAAGTGGGAAAATAAGGGTTTTCCGATAGAGAGCGGATTTCTATGAGGCATAAAAGCCCTTTTGGCAAGACAGAAAGCTGAAGAAGAGGGGAGAAGTCAGCAGCTGCGACATCAAAGGTTAAAAGTCGGTCGCCTTAAGGCAATGCGCAGCCTACGGAATTCCAAAACCCTGAAACTTCCCTGATGTGATCTCCCTGATCCCCCCTGCCCCAAAGCGCCGACGGTCCCCTCTCCTCTTATTCCCCCGCATCCGGAAAATCATAGATATGCTCAAACAATTCCACCACTTCTTTCAATTTGGCATCCTCATCCGGCCCCTCCACTTCCACCTCCACCGTGGAACCACAGGTCAACCCCATCATCATGAGATCCAACATGGAAGAAAGATCACTTTCCCCGTTCTCGGCATGCGCCACCCGGATTCGCCCTTCATACCCCTGAAGCGTTTTGATGATGTGCGTGGACGGCCGGCAATGGATCCCGGCTTCATTTTTCACAGTGGCTGTACCTTGAGCTGTCATACATTCATCATATGACGCATTTTTTTATGCATAGCAACTGACTTTTTCTGAAGCTTTCGCGTAAGGTTCTTTGCAAGGGACCGTCAAAAGGAGTAACCTTGCAACCCTACATCGGATACATTTTATGAAAAAAACAGTTTTAACCCTCTTATTTGTCGCCGCCTTATCATGGATCGTTTTCCCCTTGATCGCGGATTCCGTGGCAGAAATAACCAAGAAGCACTATGAAGCCATGCTCGAGGACCTCAGCGCCTACATCACCGAAAACCCGAAAGCGGAGGACTTGGACGAAGCGCGGATGAAAGCCATCGAAGCGGCATTTCATGTCGAAAAAAATGATGTTATGCTCAGCTTATTACACGATCAATTTAATGATCAAAAATCCCGCATCCCGATTCCAACAGATAAACTGCTACGGTCTGGAGGTTTTCTCGTTCAAATCAGCATGGAACAGGGAAACCAAGAAATCCCCAAAGAAGTGCTTCAGACATTTAAAGATTTAGCGGAAAGAGGAGAAGGTCCCATTTACGCAAAAGCCTATGCTCAAATAAAAGCGCAAATGAAAAAACCCGTGATAGGCAGCTCACCTGAATTTTCAGGGGTCACGCTGGACGGGAAAGAAGTTTCTCTCGACGACTATAAAGGAAAAGTGGTGATGATTGATTTCTGGGCCACTTGGTGTCCTCCCTGCATTGCAGAAACACCCTATATGAAAGATGCCTACGCGAAATATCATGAGAAAGGATTTGAAATTATTGGAATTTCTTTGGACCGTAAACTAGACCCATTGAAAAAATATATAGTGAAAAATGAGATCACTTGGCCCATGATTTACGATCAAGATCAAAAAAAATCGATTGCAGATAAATTATCTGTCACCGTCACTCCCAGTATCTTCATCCTGGATAAAACCGGAAAAGTGATTGCGATGAACGTCCGGGGCCCCGCCTTGGAAAAACTATTGGCGGAACAACTCGGCGAATGAAGCAACCTGACTCTCTCCTAGAATATTTGGTTCAATCCGAACGGATTGTCATCTTTACCGGCGCCGGGATCAGTACCGGAGCCGGTATTCCCGATTACCGGGGGCCAAAGGGCATCTGGAAAACCCGGCCGGAAATTTCTTTGCAGGACTTTATGTCCGATGCGGAGAAACGAGAGCAGTACTGGACCTACAAAAGCGAAGATGGCTTACATTGGCAGGATGTCGCCCCCACTCCCGCTCATCTCGCGATCACCCGATTGCATGAATTGGGGAAACTCCAGTCCGTGCTCACCCAGAATATTGACGGACTCCACCGCAAAGCGGGGACGCCGGAAGAAAAACTCATCGAATTGCACGGCCGCATGGACGGGGTCATTTGTATCAACTGTGGATTTCAGGAAAAGGCCGACAACTGGTATGCAGGCTGGAGGGAAGAAAAGAAACTCCCCCTCTGCCCCGACTGCCAACAGTATTTAAAACCTGCGGTCATTCAGTTCGGTGAAATGCTCAGAGAAGAAGATATGCGCCGCGCCCCAATCGCCATGCAGCAACCGGATCTGGTGATCGCCATCGGCAGCACCCTTTCCGTTCAACCCGCCGCCACCTTTCCCATTATGGCCGCCCGGGCCGGAATTCCCTATATTATCATCAATCAGGGTGAAACCGCCCATGACGGCATGCCCCACGTGGCACTGCGATTAGAAGGAGATGTACAAGAGATCTTCCCGCAAGCGGTAGAGGATGCGGCGGCCATGTTTGGGTAACCCATCCCCGGTTCCGTGTCACAGTCCTCCGTGAGGGAATCATGACTTCAAAAAAAGTACTCACTGAGCGATGTAACCCCGGAACAGCGGTCGAAGGGTCTGTCCTATAGTTGACATAGAAAAACTTTTCGGTTTTAAGGGGAAGATATGAACATCCTCTACATCGACATCGACTCCCTTCGTCCTGATCACCTCGGTTGCTACGGCTACCACCGGAACACCAGCCCCAACATCGACGCCATCGCCTCTGAAGGCGTCCGCTTTAATAATTGCTACACCCCGGATGCCCCCTGCCTGCCCAGCCGCTCGGCCATGACCACCGGTCGCTTTGGTTTCCATACCGGCGTGGTCAATCACGGAGGTGAACGTTCGGTCATGTTTAACTACGGGAAGGATCGGTCCTTCCGTGACGATTGGACCAACCCGAATTGGGCGAGTCAGATGAAAAACAACGGCTATCACACCGTCGCCTTTTCCCCCTTTGCAGAACGGCACGGGGCCTGGCATTGGTATGCCGGCTTTATGGAAATCCATAACACGGGCGGTGGCGGACAGGAAACGGCGGATATGATTGCCCCCCAGGTGAACGATTGGCTCACCCGCAATGGCGAAAATGATAAACCTTTCTTTATGTGGCTGAATGTCTGGGATCCGCACACCCCCTACCGCACCCCCAAAGAATTCGAAAACCCCTTCACTGAAGATCCCATTCCCGATTGGTATACCGAAGAGATCCGTCAGGAACACTGGAAAAAACCGGGGCCGCATTCTCCACAGGAAGTGACAGGCTACACCATCAAAAATCCTTGGATCTACGATCGTAAAAACAGCACCTGCCCTCAACTTCAACCCGATCAAATCGATTCCATGGACGAGGCCCGCAAGATGTTTGACGGCTATGATATGGGCGTGGCTTACGCAGATAAATATGTAGGCGAAATTATTCAGCAACTTAAAGATCAGGGCTTATACGAAAACACCGCCATTATCATTTCTGCGGATCATGGGGAAAACCTCGGAGAACTTTGGGTTTACGGAGACCATCAGACCGCCGATCAGTTCACCCACAATATTCCCATGATCATGCGTTGGCCCGGTGTCACCGACAGTCGGGCTGGTGAATTGGATCAACGGTTGATGTACAACATCGACATCGCCGCAACCACCCTGGATCTGGCCGGAAAAAGCAATCTCTCACAATGGGACGGAAGCTCTTTCGCTGATAAATTAGACAAAGAAACCGCTCACCGGGATTCCCTGGTACTTTCACAAATGGCCTGGTGTGCACAGCGCTCCGCCCGCTGGGAAAGCTATCTTTGCATCGAAACCTATCACGACAGCTGGCACGATTATCCAGACTACATGGTTTTCGACTTGAATGCGGATCCCCACGAACAAATCAATCTGGCCGACAGCCGTCCGGATCTGCTCGAAAAAGGGAAAGAGTTGTTGGTGAAATGGAAAGCCGACTGTCTTGAGACCGCCCACATCAAAGAAGATCCGAAGGATACCGTGATGGCGGAAGGCGGCCCCCTGCATGCACGGGAATGCAACCAAGCCTACATCGACCGTCTGCATGCCACCGGACGCGGAGAAGCCGCCGAACGTCTCAAGCTGAAGTACAAAGTCTCAGAATAACCCCTGCAGGAAGCCGTAGTTCCACGGTCCCCGTGGCAAACCCAGTGCTTTCTGCGGAGGTAGTGCCACGGTCCCCGTGGCAAACCCAGTGCTTTCTGCGAAGGTAGTTCCACGGCCCCCGTGGTAA
>CAKZLZ010000140.1 GCA_937127435.1 uncultured Verrucomicrobiota bacterium
CCCCCCGCCCCCACGAAATCCCGGCCCAAGCCGCCCATCCCCACGCCACATCCCATTACCCTGTCTACGCCAACGGCGTTGCGTCCGCCTTGATCTTTAGATTCCCCCTTTTCCCCTGACAAAAACTTCTTCCTACGCCCTACGCCAAAGGCGTTATGACATTCAGCCCGGGGTTGGGCCGACGCAGGAGGTCCTACCCCGGGTCACATCCCATTACCCTGTCTACGCCAACGGCGTTGCGTCCGCCTTCATCCGTGTAGCGCCCCCTTCAAAATCTGTAGAGGTGTACCGCATAAGGTTCAAAGGTATCTGAAAAAACACCGTTACGCATAGGGATGCTTCGGTCTTCGTCCAGCACTTCGACTTCCCCCTCTCCTTCAAATCCTTTCACCATAAAAGTCGCTCGGGCTTTTTTCCTCCGCATGGCCACCGCAAATAAATAGGTTTCGCCCTCGAATTCCTTCACCAGAATATCCACCGGCACTTCAGGATTCGAACTGCTCACCGTAATTTTACTCTCAACTGTGGGTGAGTTCAAAACCGGTGCCAAAGCTTGAATCTGCGCATTGATTTCCTTTACCGCCGCCATCATTTCAGGATCGGTCAACAAGGCGGAATCATGAGGAGGGGACACCGCAAAGCTGTGTACAAAATAGGTAATGCTTTTGACCCCGTGAACGATGGCCATCCACACCTGGGCTTTCACTTCCGGAATCGTGGGTTTGAACTCCGCATGGGAGATTGCGGTGCATTCGATGAGCGTCCATACCGGTTTCTTACCGTCGGTCCATTCCATCAGTTTATCCACCCCATGCGGGACCAGCCAAAGGTTTCCGCTCACGCCTTCTTTGTTGGAAGACGCAGGGTAAATATCGAATGATGCAATATCACAGCCTTTTAGGTACTCCGGATAATCTTCAGGATGATTGCTCCGTACGCCACGGTTTTTCACCCCCGGAAACGCCAGCGCCATGCCCAGATTCAAGTACACCGGACGGCTTGGGTCCGCGGCTTTTATTTCACGGTATCGTTCCTGAATCACTTCCGGCAACACCGGAGGCCCATAACCTTTTTGCCCTTTCAGTTTTTGTGCATTGTCCGGTTCATCCATTTGGTTCCAGGCCAAAATATCCGGGTCGTCAATTCGGGAAAGACCCACTTCATTTTGGGGACAGATAACTTTCATCCCCGACGCTTTTAATCGGTCCAACTGCGCCACCGTGGGGCCTTTCCACAAATTCACGTACATATTGATTCCCAGCTCCTGATACGCATCGGCATGCCGTGGATGCTGCATCCACACCCCGATGGGGAAAAATTCGGGATCATCCAATGCGTTGTAGCGTTCGGCAGAAGTCTCCTGTCCCCGGCTCAACACACCAAGAGATGACAGAAAAAGCAGCAAACAAAATCTATACTTCATAAGGCCGACTCCGTGGGTAGGTGGAGAGCACAAAATCAAACTGCGGTCAGTCCTTTCAATACTCTGGGTGGCAATAGCGTGCGATGAATAATTTTAGTCACAGCCCGGCCATGCAATAGCGGGTACAGGTAAAACAGCGGTTTAAACCATGCTGATTTTTTAAGTTTCAGTTCTTCACTTATCGGGTCCGGAACAAACCAGGCCATAAACTGAACAAGTAAACCATATCGAAAAGCGCCTAAATCTTTGCGGTAGGATTTAAACAGATCCGTGCTGTGTTTGTTCACTTTTAACTGTTCCCGGATTTCCTGTTCATGGTTCTCGTGAAAGAGTTGATAACTTTCTTCCCAACCATCAATTCCCATTGCCTGGAAAAACCCGACCTGGTCAAAATAGTAGTTTTCTTTTTCCACCGCACTGACTTCGCGTTTCTCTAAATACGCCTCCGCCAATAGTGCATATTCAATCAACATCGCCCCCACCGCGCGAAAGGCTTCATTCGAAATCTTCGGGTGCCCCCCTTCTTCCCTCCCGCGCTCCCGCTCCACTTGATGATGGAATTCACGAATGGTTTTGGCCAACGTCTCCGCATCACAGCGAGATGTCGTCATTACTTTTTGGTTCCAAACAAATGTGCTGACCAAGCGGTCCAAAGGAGCGGAAGGGAGTTTTTCGGTATAAAACAACCAATGATTTTCTTCCACCAAAGCAAACTCTGCGGCAGCGCCTACGTACACCAACAGAATGTGATCCAGGTCCGTCCATAGCTTGCGGGTAAACTCAGATCCATACTGGGTGTTCATGGTGTTATTCTCCTCTTCTCTTTTGTGCTTTGGCCGGGGAACCCCAAGCCACCATATTTTCAGGAAGATCTTTATTCACCAGCGAGTGCGCTCCGATCACTGCACCCTTTCCGATCGTCACCCCGTCCATCACCGCGCAGTGGGATCCCAACCAAACATCCGCCCCGATCGCCACCCCGCCCCGGCTTTGAAATCCCTGATCCATAATCGGCACATCCGGATCCGCATACAAATGATTGCCACCCGCGATGACGTAACAAAATGCAGCCACCAACCCTTTGTCTCCCAAGACAAGTTTGCTGTCTGTGGCAAGAATGCAATTGGCCCCGATGTCACAACCTTCCCCAATTTCTATCCGGCCGTTTCGTGCGCGAAGAATACTGTTGCGGGAAACCAAAGCCCGGTCACCCATCACAATCACCGCATCATCTCCGCGGGCATCAAGCACCGATCCATCATCGATGGCCACATTGTCCCCCAGAGAAATTTTCCTGGTGCCCCGCAGCGTGACATTCCGCCCAATGATCAGTCCGCGCCCACAATCAGCAAACAGACAGGGATACAATTTCCGCCGCAACCACAAGCCAAGCGCACCGGGAAAATTCACCAACAGGCCCGTGAGCAGTTCATGCTTGATCAATGCCCCGATTGATTCACTCCCCACCGTGAGTTGGGCATACTGCTTCCAGGAGGCCTGCTGGGGTTGATTAAGATTCTTTTGAATTTGCTGTTTCATGATTCCGGTTTTACCGGCTCCTTTAAGTGTACCACCAAGCCCACCAGACCCAATAATAAAATCTTCATGCGCAGAAATATTCCCATGGCCAGAGTGAGTCCTTTTCCTAATCCCACCAAACCAAAGTAATAAACATAAGACCCTTCCGCAATTCCCCAGCTTCCCAACCCGACCGGAATCATGGCCACCATCAAAGCGACAGGCAAAACCGTGGCAATCCCCGCCGGATCCGCCCACACTCCGAATGCACGATAGGCCAAAAGCACATTTCCCACCGCCAAAATATAGTAGAGAACCGTCAGGCAAAACACCTGCAACAAAGCGGAGGGACGCTGACGCAACACCGTCCAGAGTTCACCCAGCTTGACACTTAAAATGGAGAGCTTGCCCGCAACCCGGTCCCAAATCTTCTGTGTCTTTCCCGGACGGTCCGCCCGGAGAATTTTTTGGGCAAATCCCAGCAGGCCCTGCACAATTTTCATTTGGGTCGCACGCAAACCGAAAACCATCAACAGTCCAATCATGAATAAACCACCTCCAGCCACGCAGGAGCCCATCCAAACTGCGGGAACCGCCTGTAAAGAAGGATGTGTGAACGGAAGCACGGCCGCCAAGAGCAGGAGAAAAATCAGACCGGTAAAACGTTCGGCGAAAATGCTGATAAGCACCGTGGAATGAGACTTTGCTTTTTTACCGGCCAGCAAAGCCCTCGCCACATCCCCTCCCACATTGGAAGGCAAAAAGTTTGAATAGAAATACCCCACAAAATACCAGCGGTATAAATCTTTAAACGGCAAAGGACAATTTTGAATGCGCAACAGCAACCACCATTTCCAAGTGCTGGCGCCCACCATCACAAAAGAAAGCGCAACCCCGGCCGCCGCAAACAGCGGATCAATCTGACTGAATTGCTCTTTCAGTTTCTGTGGATCTACGCTCACGAACAGAATGCCTAAAAAGGCAATGCTCACCAAACATTTTGCCAAAAGGGTCAATCGCTTTTTCATCAGGGCGTGACCTCCAGCGGAATAAATACGATTTCATGAATCTGCAGATCCGCCGCCCGGGTGAACCGGAACTGAAGGTCCACAGGCAAATTGCTTTCCGAGTTCCAGTTCAGAGCCGCCGGCTCCCCTGCAGTCACCGGCATCCATTCGCCGTCTGATTGACCTTCTGCACGCAGCCGGAAAGCCCCCAATTCGGTGCCGGAGATCGCTTCCGATGAAAATGACAATTCCACCCGGTACTTTCCTTTACCCAGCGGCATGCGGGGGCCGTAGAAGACGATGGTGTCAGGTTCATGACTCCGCCGCAACTTCACAGAGCTCCCGTCCTTAACCACATGACCGGCATGAAAAAATTCTACGGCCGGAATACGTAAAATATTCTGTAGCGGAACCTCAGGCCATTCCCCTTCCATGATCAGCCCCCGATCCACTTCCGCCGTTTCCGACACCGTACCGAGACAAAGTTGCAAGCGGCCGAATTGAGGCAGGCCGGGAAACGGAAAGGAGCGCCACACCCAGTCTTCCGAATCCACATTAAACACCATGGCCGTAAGATCCACGCCGTCGCGTTTCGGCTGCAAGGTGATAACCCCCTTTCCTTTTACCCGCATCAAGAGATGCTGACGGGAGGACGGCGGCATTTTATATTCAGCGGAACAACCCGTTTCAGGATCAAAACGCCATACCCGGGAGGGGAAGCCCCGGTGCTGAATCCCCAGTTCTTTTTTCACGGGGGCCGGTAAAATTTTGTAGGTATGCACACTGCCCTGCTGCATCATTTTTTCCAGCCGGGGATGGGCCTCCAAGCGGTCCAAGGTCTGAATGATCGGGAAAGGACTCACCTTCTCCGGAAACATATTTTCGTGCACCACCAAATGTTGAATGCCCATGGATGCCAGCAATTCAATCTGCGTCTCCGTCAGTACCCCCATATTGATCGACTCGAGCGGGAGGACCACTTTATCCATATAATCAACGCTCACCACCGGAGAATATCCGTTAACCAGCGGAATTTTCGTTTGTTGTGCCAGGATCATCGGCACCGAAGTTTCAGACGATTCACCCGGCCAAAGCGGAATCACCAACAAGTGGGGATCAGGTTGAGGCGTCTCTTTTTTCATTATCGCATATGCAATGGTTTCTTCGGGCAACAAACTAATCGTGGCCGACACATATTGCCGAAATTCGACCCCCATCCACAACACGCAAACTCCCAGCAAAATTCCCCGGAACCGGGAGATTTTTTGCGGCCAAAGCGCCGACCAGGTCACTGCCAGCAACCAGCCGATCCACATGGGAAATACCAACATGATTTTTGCGGGTTGACGGATCATATCGTAATGCGGAATCAGTTTCCGAACCAGGCGAATGGGCAAGCCGTCTGCCGGACCATAAATGCCATTTGCGAGAAAGGCACAGAAGAGAATGGCCGGAATCAGCAGAAGCCAGGCCACAGTTTGTAATCGCAATTTAAACATGCGGGACCGGACCATGGTCCATGCACACCCTCCGGCGAGAACCAGTGCAGTTAGCGTTCCCCAGCCAAAATACACTTTGCCTTCCTTCCCGGAGCCCGGAATAAAGAAACTTCGTTTGAAGGGGGAATACAAGGCCAGTTCCTCAGGGCTGCGGCCATGTTCCATTGCGGATCCGATCAGGTGTTGTTTCCGCCACGTATAGAAAACGGCAATCACCACCAAAAAGAAGAAAAGTCCCGGCAGCCCTTTTAATCTGGACTTCCAGTTCTTCAAAATTTCTTCATCCGCAGCCGTCAAACTGATGAGCAACAGCACCGGGCTGGTGACCACTGAAAAATAGAAGGTCTGTAAATCCGCCCACATCAAAAGCAAAAGGCAAAGCCCTGCCCCGAACCCACTGCGGTAGGATGGCTTTCGGATCATTGCATCCACACAAATTGCATACAGGGGTACATACAACAAAGCGAATCCGGCCGGACTTCCGCCCAATAAACTGATCCAGCGTGAGGGAACCAGCAGTATCAACAGCACCCCCAAAAAGATGGGGAAAGATTTGTCCGTGAAACGTCTCAGCCACAGCCAGGTGAAAAATGCGGAAAACCATACCGAGATCCAGAGAGTCGTGTTCCAGGCGGCCGCCTGACCATAGAAGATTTTCAGTCCGGCGTACACGGCTGACATCGGGAAAAAATACGAGCCGGGGCGGAAGCGCTCCTCCACCGAGCCGGTATTAAATTCATATACATTATGCATCCACGGAATTTCCCCGCTGAACATGCCGCTGACCAAATCAAAGTGGTACAACAACTGGAGATGGTCTCCGGGAATGGAACTGCGCCAGGCGGGATTTTCAATGTTCTGCGCAGAGGATGGAATGCCTTCATTCCAAAATTTTCCCAGGGGCCAGGTGAGCACCAGAAATAAAAGCAGGGTTCCTGCCGCCGTAATCAAAAACGCGGACCAAAACTGTTTCCGCGAAGGGGAAGAAAGCGTACTCATCATTTTATGAGATAGAAAATGGTCATGTACTCATTGTTGAATACCTTTTCAAAAGCAGGGGAATTCTTCAACTCCTCCACAAACGCCGGAGGATAAACCCCTAAATCTTTCTTGGGATCATTGACGGGGGCGATCAGATGTTTCTTCACCACCACGCCGCCTACCTGATGCGCCTCCAACATCTTTATTCGATCTTCCATCGGCATTCCCCAAAATGCCTGCAGCCCATAATCCATGTCCCACTCATGTTCGACGGGGAAATATCGGTAGTTCCCCTCGGGATACATCAGAATTCGCTCCGGTGAAGGCGCCTGCGTTTCCAGAAAATGGATTCCCGCTTTTAATCCATCCGGTAGGGAGCGCAGGGAATGGGTTTTTTTGAGCACGTACCCGGTTTGTAAAATTGCCAGAAGCGTGGCCAGTAACAGAATCACTTTGATTTTGGGCAAGCGCATGGTCCATTCGCAAAGGGGCAATAAAAGCAACGGGAGGGCCGGCAGGAAGAACCGTGCATCCGGGGCTGAACGCAATGCCACCGCGACCACCAATATATAGAAGCCGCCCACCAAAAGAGGCCAGGCGTTTTTTCGACTTCCGCCTTCCATCACTTTTGAGCTGCGGGGACGGATCAGTCCAATAATCCCTCCACATAAAATCAGCCACATCAACCCGCCGCCATAGATCAGGAAATTCCGGGGATTTCTCAGATCCCCCGGATGGTTGGCGACAATTTCATAACGGTCTTTTTTATTTTTATCAGCGGGTTTCGCAGGTGCCTGCTCAGGAGATTTCACGGATTTCTCCGGTGCTTTCCGATCAAAAAGTTTCTCCACTTTTGCG
The DNA here is from genome assembly GCA_937127435.1 of uncultured Verrucomicrobiota bacterium. Lineage (GTDB taxonomy): Bacteria > Verrucomicrobiota > Kiritimatiellia > SS1-B-03-39 > UBA6053 > UBA6053. The sequence continues at coordinate 7,287 of CAKZLZ010000140.1, forward strand.
ATCGGCATGTATTCGCCTTCCGCGTACTTTTTGAGGGAAACGCTGTTCCAACCGAGGGCGATCACGCAAAAGAGTAAGGGCAATGAACCGCATCGGATCATGCGCAAAACCTTACCTTTCCAAGACAGATCCGAACCGGAGCTTTCTAAGATCTTCACCGCGCAAACCAGCCCGAAGGGTATGAGAAAAATAACCCCGGTGACTTTGATCCACATGGCCAGCGCCATAAACAACCCGGCCAGGGCAAATTTACGGCGATCCAGTAAATAGAAGGCGGTCAACACTTGGGCGGCCAAAGGCACATCCTGATAGAATGCCACGCCGAAGAGCAGATTCATCGGCAAACTGGCCAATACAATCACATACAGAAACGCGGAGTAAGCATCCTCCCCTCTTCGTGATTTCGCCCAGGCGTATCCCACCCATAACAACTGTAGATAGAACAGGCTTTGATAAACTTGCACCCACCCAATGGTATTGGGAAATACTTTTACGGCCGCGGCGCCCAACGTATGCCATCCGTTGGGATGCGGGTAACGGCGCACTTCAGGCTGGTCATAGGCCGCATTGGGAATTTCCGCATAAAAATTTGGCGTGGGGAATTCTTCCACCTGTTTTTCGAGCATGTAAAAATGTGTGACCTCATCCCCGATCATCGGCTGGGGAGTGCTCAATCCCACCCACAACACCACGAACCAAGCCAAGCCTATCACCAACCAGGATGCGGCCTTCCCTCCCCGAATTTTCCGATATCGCCGGGACTGTGTTTTCGCGGCCGGTTCCGGCGCTGAAACCGTTAATATCTCATCTTCCGGGGATTCTTCAGAGGCCTCCGGTTCAAATCGGGCTTCGATTTTTTGCAGGCGCAGATCCAGCAAGGCGCAACGCTGAGCAATTTTAGCACGGTCTTCCTCCAAACCGGACAAGGCAATGGAAAAATGGAAGGCAACCATCAACAGAAATGTAAACACCACGGCAACGATGGCGGTGATATATTGAACCCCGAGAACTTCCGTCACAAATTGGATCAACTGTGGAAAAAGTGCAGCCAACAAAACCATACCTGAAGTGGCCAACCACAGAAAAGCAAAGCGCTCCTTCAACCGGGCAATACGAATGGATTCAAAGGTAATCGCAAACACAAACAGACTTAACAATCCCAACAGGAGGCGGATGCGACTGAGAAAACTGGATCCGATCACCTGATGCAATATGGAAGTGTTGAGTGAAACCGCCACCATAAAGATGCCCAGGAGAACCCCAATCAACGCCTTGACGGCTTTCAGGCGCTGTTCCCAGAATCGAACCGCCGTGAGGATGCCGAGGACCAATCCACAAAGACAAACAATGATCCGTGGCAACGTGATTCCTGCAGATTGGGAAACAAAAAACAAAAAGGCGTCGACCGACTCTTGAAGATTAAACCCTTCCATTATTTTTGCCCCTTCGCAAACAGCGTGTTTACCGGCCGGACCCGATCCACCACCAGGGCCAATCCCACTTTGAAAGTAAAATTGATCGCTCCCCATTTTTGAATGGAGGAAACACCTGCCACCCGGGGACGGAAATTTACCGGAACTTCGTCAAAAGTGTACCCCTGCCGACGTAAAAGCGCCAACGCTTCGGGTTCGGGATAATCGGTCGGAAATTCTTTGGCAAAATATTTCAACAGGGGACGCCGGATCAGCCAAAAGCCGGAGGTGGGATCGGAAATGTGACTTTTACAAATTTTTGAGAGAAACATGGAGAGGCATTTCACCCCCAGATAGCGGAATCGGGTGCTCACCATTTCTGTCTCTCCACCAAACCGGGAGCCCACAATCACATCTGCAGGGCAGGAGGCCGCATATTTTAATAATTTGGGAATTTCCGCGGGAGGATGCTGACCATCCCCGTCGATCCGCACAATAAAATCATATCCGTTTTGAACCGCATGTTGAAGCCCCGCCTGCACCGCATGCCCCACCCCAAGATTACAGGGCAAATCCACCAGTGACACTTTCAATCGCCGCGCAACTTGGGCGGTGCGGTCCGAAGAGCCGTCATTGATCACCAGCACGTCCAGATCCAAATTTGCCTGGCGAACTTCCGCCATGAGCGCAGGCAAAGACTGTTCCTCATTGTAGCAGGGAATAATCAGCAGTCCCCTGCCTAAAGGCGGGAGATTCAGTTGTGCGTCAGGTTCGGTCATAAATTATTTATTGCCCGCCGGAGGGGGTGGCAATTCGAGTTCGTATAACCCGAAGGGTTTGTTGAGGGTTTTAGATGCAAAATGGTCTGCCTTCGGACTATGGATCACGACGGGATAGGTCAAGAACCGCTTCTCAATGATGATTCGCCGGATCGGGTAAGTATCCGGATAATGTCCCATGGCGGAAGAGGTGCTGGTCAGCCAAAGAATCCGCCTATTTCCTTCGCTTTCCAGGCGTACAAGCTCTTGAATTTTGTCTTGTCGTGACGCGGGATCTTTGTCTTCCCATATATGCTTTCCGTTGATGACATCGACCTGATGGCTCAGAAACAGAGGCGTTCCCCAACGCGGATCATCGGCCACCACCACATCTCCGGGCTCCAGATGGGTGAGGATTTCATCTACCAGCCCCGTAATTCCCCGATAATCCCCCAATTTTGCCGCATCCCGGCTGAGCGGAAGCACGCTGACAAAACCAAGGGCCAATATTCCCACCGGGATCCAGGCCAAAGGCGATTTTGATTTAGGCCACAGAGCCGAAAACGCAAACAGAGAACAAGCCGTAAACATCGGAAGCGCCACTGCGATGTAACGTCGCAAAGCCCAGGGATAAATGGGGGCAATGCCGGGATGAAGCATAAACAACCCGAATAAGAGCAACAATCCTAATACGCCCGCACGCAGCGCCCAAGGCCCACGGTCCTTTTTAAGACCGATCAGCAGAATGCCCAATCCTGAAATGAGAACCGGCCCCGGCCCACAGAAAGCAATAAAGGTCTGCAGTCGATGAAAAAACCCCTGTTCAAAATCTATAAACAACTGCAGGCATGTAAATAAGGTCATGCCACTGCCAAACCCGATAAATCCAAGATTCAGCAAACGATCCAAGGGTTTTCGGATTTTGGGCGGCAGGGAAAAGCGGTTAAAGATCAAGCTGAGCAGCGTAAACAGGAGCAATCCGGCCAGCACAATGGTGACCGCCTGGTCTTTCTCCTCGAGCCGCCCCAGGGTGACACCGGCAAAAAGTACATCCCATAAAACCCCCATCCACAGTCCCGCAAATCCTGATAGCGCGAGCGCATTTTTTTGGTTGAGAGGTTTCATCCATACATATGCAAACAGGATGAGCCCACCCACAATCGGGAAATTAAAGTGGTTCACGGTCGCGAGAAACATCAGGGATCCAATCCAAACCTTCCGTTTAATTCCGCTTTGGTCATCCACCGAGAGGGCAATCAACGCGCTGAGCAAGAAAAAGATATACAGGATTTCCGAGGTCGGAATGGCCAGTTGATACAACCACAAAGGTGCACTCCACCACAGCAGTATTCCGACAAAGGAAAGCTTTTTGAACGCCCACACATCTAAAAGCCGCCATACCACCGGAATCATCCAGACCCCGAGCAGCATGGGTAACCGTACCAGCCCCCCTCCCCCGGCGAGCCGGAAAATCCAGGCACCGAAAATGGGGGTGAGATGGAAAAAGTAGAAGGGAATCTGTCGGGTTTCTTCATTCACCGGCACCCCGGGAAGAACTTCGCGGTAAGCCCCTTCTGTTTCGGAAAAGCCGTAAAGCCCGTCTAAAGTCAGTTGTGAATAAACCGTATCCGACTTCCCCCCCAAGCCATTGGCGTGGGAAATCGCGATGGCATTGTTCTGATAAATCCCCGGATCCCATCCGCCCGCGAGCCATTCTGATCTGGCGGGCAGACTCAGCACCAGCAAGGTCGTGACCAGCATAAAAAGTGTGGTGGAGAAGAGAATTTTCCATTCTGGAGCTGATTTCCGCAAAACAGTCCCGGCGCCCACAAGCACGAGCACCAACCAAAGGGACCAATCCGCCGTCACCGTCCACCAGGAACAGGGACTCAACACCAACAGGGGAAACAAATTCAGGCAGAGGCCCACTTGTATGATTTTGACGGTTTTCCGCAGCGGGGTCGTCGTCGACGAGGCACAATAGACCCACCCGGGGATCACCACCCGAAGGCTGATCAACAGTGCGGAAAGAAGGGCCTCATAAATACTCATAGGGGTTTCGTACTCACTGGAGAAGTTGCAAACAACTTTTATTCAAGCGAAATCTCGGAGCGGGAAGGTTCCGCACCTAAGAGCTGCATGTCTGCGGGAACGATCCAGCGGCAAACCCAGATCACGGCAAGCGAGGCCAGTCCTGCCAACGCCAACAAGATCAATGCGGGGAAATTTAAACTGTGAATCCCGGCAAACAGCAACCCTAGGATGACCGTACCAAACAGCAGAGACCCCGGCCCCAGCGAAGCCAGACGGAACCAGCGGTAGAGTTTGAGCAGGAAAAATAAGATCAGGTTACAGAGGAGTAAACCTGCGTGCACCGCAAAAAAGACGCCGTTTACCCCCCAGGGGTTCACCCAGAGAATACTCAGCATCAAGGTGAGCAGACCGCCCGCCAAGCCCGCGACACAGGCAACCGGGGTTTTGTCAAAACTCATGGCAATGCGGCCAAACAGCAAAGCCATCAACATCAGAAATGGGACGGGCGCAGCCAATGGCAAATATGCCGCCGCCCCCGCAAAGGCTGATGAAGCCAGCAAACCCAACAAGGCATCTGAAAGGAAAATCAGCGCCAAGGCCACCGGCAAACAAATCACCATCACCAAACGCAAGGCCCTGCTGAGAATTATCGCCATTTCAGAGGGAATTTCCGCATGCATCTCTTCACGGAACCGGGCGTTAAAGGTGGTGATGCAGACATCAATCAAGGGAACCCCTGCCGCATATCCCACCAATGAAAGATTCAAGGCCAGAGCATAAAGTGCCATGGTATGCGCATCTATTTCCGCCAAAATGACATATTGACCGGAGAGGCGGAAAATCCATTCCGAGAGCAGGATGGGCAGGATCGGCAGACTTTGACGCACCCAGCGTTGCTCTGTCGGACATGCGGATCGGTTCCGAAAGGCCTTTCCCAGCGGCACCCAGGCCCAGGTGATCAGGGAGAGGGCCAACATCCACGCACACCAGATCCATAGCACCGATTCCGCCGACCAGATCATCCCCGCGCCGAAGGGGAGCAGAAACAGATACCAGAGGTCCGACCACAAAAGCTGGGTCACGCGGGCCCGTAAATGGGATTGCGTACCCAACAGATAATACAAACGTTGCTGTACATGCAGGACCAAGGCAAACAGACAGGCAACCACCGCTCCGGTAAGTTGTACTTTGCCGTCACCGTACCATGCGGAGGGCCCCCACCCGGCGGCAATACCCAAACAAAGGAAAAATCCCAAAAGGGAGGAGATACGGAAAACCTGCCACAGACTGTTTAAGCGGATTTCCATGGACGCGGCCGGCAGTCGGCGCAACCAATACTCAAAACCGCCCAGCGAAACAATCAGCGCCATGCCATGGGCACTCATGGTGAGCAAAGTCACCATCCCGTAGTCGCCGGGCTCCAGCAACTCGGTCAAAACCCGGATGCGGATGGGCGTGAGCAAAAAACGCAACAACACAAAGGCTGCAGAAATGGTCAGGCTGTTTTTCACCAACGAAAGTATCGAAGTTTGCCGGGAAATCTGCGGGTCAGTCATGGGAACTGCAGTCCTCAAAAAAGCGGATGTATTTCCGGCCAATGGCCTCCCAGCGGAATTCATTTTTCGCCCGTTCGGCGGCCCTTCGGCCCATTTCAATTCGTTTTTCAGGGTCTGAAATCAATTCCTGAACGGTTTGAGTCATCTCTGTCCAATTTTCAGGCTCCACCAGCAAACCGGATTGCCCCTCCTCCACCGCATCCGGAATCCCGCCAATCCGGGATGCCACCGCAGGAACTCCCTGAACGGCACCTTCCAAAACCACAATCCCGAAGCCTTCCACATCTCCCGGAATGGGGATCACCGGGAACACCAGCAGATCCGCCTTCGACAGCAAGGTTTGCAAAGCGGCATCCGACACTTTGCCGGTGAAAGAAACATTCCCGTCCAACCCCAATTCCCGGGTTTGCGCCTGCAATTGATCTAAAAGCTTTTCGTGGTGGGCGAGAGAATCCGACGCATCCGCCCCTACCACCACATAATGAAGATCGGGATTTTTTTCCACCAAGGCCGGCATGACATGTTTGATAAACTCTCCAATTCCCTTTCGGCGGATCACCCGTCCTACCGTCATCAGGATCGGACCGTTTTTCTTTGCCAGGAGGGATTCAATTTCAGGGGGAATCGTTTCAGGTTGTGCTTCGGGAATGCAAACCCCCGGATGAATGATCCGGATTCGTTGAGGATCCACCCCGATCGCTTCCAGAAGTTCCCGGGTATTTTGGCTGTTGACCGCCACCCCTTCCGCGGCCCGGAAAAAGAAACGGGTGACCTTCCGATAGACGGAACCTTCCCGCATAATATCCGTTCCGTGCGCCAGCAATACGAAGGGAACCTTGTACCACTTGGACAACAGCCAGGCCACCGGTGCATCCACGATCCCGGGACAAACGATCAAACGGGTTGATTTCTTTTTGAGGATTCGCCGGGCGGCAAAAAAGGAAAAACCCAGATACGTCACTAAACCCGCTTTTTCCGGACGGGAAATCCCCTCTTCCGAGGCGGGGGTCGATGAATGACGGGCGATCCCTTCCACGGCACAGTCATGGTGCCGGAGTTCTTCCCATAGATGGAAAGCCACCGCCTCGATCCCCCCTACCGCCGGAGGAAAATTCCAGCACAGCATAAGGATCCCCTTATCGGAGTGGCTGGTTTCAGTTTGATTCATCTCAGTCATGTTGACTTGTACATACAGAACCCTCAGCCTAAAAGCCAACCATGCTTTATAGATTCCTAAACACCTGCCGATGGCTGTTTCATATCCGTAACTGATCAAAATAATGAACTCGATCGTCTAAAAACAGATAATGAACGGAGATCTTTTCATAAAGAGTCCTCCTTTTATTCGGGTTCTGCTGAATCCTGAATAATATCTAAAATCCGCGTCGCCTCAAAAGAAGCTGCATTGTCTTTATCGTTTTTCAAAATTTCTAAAACAGGGATCTTAAGCTCATCTTGACGATGCAGGATATCGTCAAAAATAGCCATCACGACTTCAGAGGATTGTTCGTTGTCTGTCAGTATATCAATTACCGCAATATATTGGGTATCAGATAAAAGCAGTAAGGCCCGGCGAAGAGGTTCGATACGGTCAACAGGATGCATCCGGTTAAACTTTTCTTTTACAAGGGCTGACATTGCTAAATAGTCCGTATTCTCATCTTCAGGAAAATTTGCTATAAATTCCTCCCACTCCTCCACAGCCTGTTGACGCGATTGAAACGATTGTGATTGTGCAGGCAGAGGTCTTTTCAGATCATTCGGGGGTTCAATCCCCCCCGCCGAAAAGTCTGAAATACCTATATCTGACTGAGAAGACTTCGGGGTAGCAATAGGCGTATCGAGTTTGTTTTCATTTTGTGCTTCCGGCTTTTTCAAACTCTCAGTATTTTTTTCTTCTTTATCTTCAGACTCTACGTTCTGTTGGAAATACCACATAGCACATAGGCAGGCCAGCAGGGTCAATATCCCAACTTCCTTTTTCCGCATTCTCATCTTAATCCTCGAAGGGATCCAACAATAAGAAGTCAAAGGAACGGTTGAATTTATAACTTTTCCCGGAATTATTTTCACCGGCATCCCGCCAGAGGTAATATCCACTTCCCACTACAGACTCTTCAGGGGTTTCCTGTACAGGCAGTAAAATACCCTGAACTTTGAGACTCT
>CAKZLZ010000141.1 GCA_937127435.1 uncultured Verrucomicrobiota bacterium
AACGGATTTTTTCCGGAAATCCCGGACCAGAAAGTGGACCTCATCTACATCTGCAGTCCCAACAATCCCACCGGCACCGTAGCCACCCGTGCCCAGTTGGAAGGATTTGTAAAATACGCCCTGGAAAACAAAGCGGTGATCATTTTTGATTCCGCCTACGCGGCCTTTATTTCCGACGAAAGTCTTCCCCGCTCCATATACGAAATTCCCGGGGCCCGCAAATGTGCGATCGAAGTGAACAGCTTCTCCAAAACCGCCGGCTTTACCGGGGTGCGTTTAGGCTGGGCCATTGTTCCCACCGAACTGGAAGCCGAAGACGCTGAAGCCGGAGTGCTCCACAAAATGTGGACCCGCCGTCAAAACACCTATTTTAATGGAGCCTCCAATATCGTACAAGCCGGCGGACTCGCCACCCTCAGCGACGAAGGCAAAAAACAAACCGATGAACTGGTTTCAACCTACATGGAAAATGCCCGTATCATCCGCGAATGCCTGCAGGGCATCGGACTCACTGTTTTCGGTGGTAAAAACGCCCCTTATGTGTGGATGAAAACACCGGAAGGGATCAGCTCCTGGGAATTCTTCGATAAACTGCTCGGTGAATGCAATGTCGTCGGAACCCCCGGCGCCGGATTCGGTCCCAGTGGCGAAGGCTACTTCCGCCTCAGCGCCTTCGGCCATCGCAAAAATATCCTCGAAGCCACCGAGCGAATTAAGAATCAGTTGAAGTTGGTTTAGCTGGATCGGGGGCGCCCCGCCCCCACAAATTCTCTAACAGGGGGACAGCGATGTCCTCCTGTTTCGCTTAAGAGCGGTCTTATAGACTCATCAACAAAAATAAGATCGCTATCGCAATACTGCCAACCCCCAGTATCAAAATAATTACCGAAAAAACCGATTGAGTGAACGCGAAAACCCATGAGAGTTTGAGCATTTTCATTAAAGAGAAACTGCAGACACACCAAGCGATCAATAAAGCCAAGAGAGCGCCTCCCGGAATCACGTAAGCAGTAAGGCTAAGAGTAAAAAGTCCGGCAGTTACGCCCATCAGGCAACTGCACCATTTTCGAACAAAGAAGAAAGGACGTGCATTGATGTCGTTGAGGAAGAGTCCAAACGTCCATAATGTTGCGGGAATCGTAGTGGCAAGTAAGATGAAAGCCCAAAAAGGTAAACCGAGAGATCGAGACATCATCTTCCAGCCCTCCGCATGGAGTTCGAAGATCGACAAATCCTCAGCGCTTGAGTGTGCTGGCCGAATCAACAATATCTGAAGAGCGTAATTCTCCATAAAATCCTCGTAAGGCTCTTTGTAATTGTGAATCTCCCCTGCTCTGGCCACTGAATCTAAAACATCGAAGGCATTTTGTTCGGCATCAACCCCAACGAGGGTGATCCAATGTAGATTTCCATTTTCACGGCGGTGAATCAGGGCTGCAGCAAGGTATCCCTCCTCAAGATGTCCTAATATGCGTTCGCGTGCACCTGCCTCATTGGGTTCAAGTGCCTCGACCTGAAAATGATCCTGAACCAAAACCCTTACCATGTCTGCTTGAACGGTTCCGGTCGTAGTTTCATCCAGGGAGAACAAGGGAACGTCGGTCCCTAACCGTTCTCTCAGCCGCCACAAATCTGGTTTGAGACCGTGGGCCTTGTATATTGTAGAGAGCGTATGGAACCCACAAGTATGCACTTCGGTCTGCACCTCGGGAGTCGGCTGTGAAGGAAAAGGCTTGGGCCAAGCCCGGTAAGGCGCAGGGGAAAGTCCGCGATCTCCGGCATTAGCGAACGCTATGGGTAGCAGGAAAATCGCCAGCATTCTTTTCCAAATTTTTAATGAAGGACAACACATTTTAAACAAGTGAATTAATGATGCTCTGCTTATCTTGATCCACATGGGGTCCCGTTTGCAAGTTATATCATACGATACCCCCATTCCGAAACCCGCTAAACATCCCGGACAAGGCGACAGAGCACCCCGCTCCCGCTTTCCCCTTGACTTCGAAGCGCATCTGAACAACAAAAAATCATGTGTTCAAATATTCAAGCGCAGCCCCGATGGCAGAGGTTGATTTACCGGCCTCTTCTTTTTTCTTTTCTCAGTATCTTGATTTTGTCTTCCTTGAAGATTCCCGCCCAGGAACCGGCCAGCGCAGAAAAGGCCCAAGTCATGTGGGCTTTGTCAGGCGTATTGCCCCGTGACCGGGCACACTGGATTCGAAATTTTGACTTTCGTCAAATGGTGCCGGGAATTTCAGTGATGCCCATAGATCTCATTCCGGAAGATCCGCTTTTCCGATTTCAACCTGAGGATTTACGTCAACTTGCCTCCATCTGTGATGAAGCCGGATGCCGGTTTTTCTTTGTGGTGGAACTCTCCGGATTGAGCGAACAAGTACACAGTACCCGGGAGGGAAAACGGCAGAATTTTCAGCAAATCTTCAGTCAAAACGTTTCCTTAACCGCCTACCGCAAAGCTCCGGGCAGCACGGTTTGGGAAAAAATAAATCCAGTAAGCGAAACCGCTCAGCACAAGGATATGATCGGGACCTCTGACGATCCCCAGGAACAACGCGCTTTCAACATCAATCGTCAGCGTTGTGAATTTTTAAGGGAAGTTCCCGCCGAAACCGCAGCAAACCTGGTTGGGGAAATGGTGGTGGAACTTAAAAAAAGTCCAAAGCCCCCGGAAAACAAGCCTCCGGGCAGTATTGCGTTCACATTGACCAACCGGTCGCCTCTCGAACTCAACTCACTGTATATATGGGTCCCCATGAAGGGGAAGTATGAAACCCGGGATCAAGAATTTTTATTTGGGGAAACCCAGAAACAGATGACCCCACTGGGTCCCTATGAATCCAAATCGGGTATGATCACCATAACCCCGGAAAAAAATTGGGAACCTCAAACCGGGCAGGCCCGGGTAACGGTATCAGGCTGGAGTCAGGAAGAATTGAACCACAGCCGCGGCCGAAGAAAACGCCTCCGCAAACAACGCAACGACTGGGTAGAACATAAAAACCTTCCTCCGTCAGCCCATGAAATGGATTGGGAAACCGAGGAAGGAGAATAATCAAGTCTGGACCGGGGGCGCCCCCGCCCCCACGAAAGAAATTTTGGAAACTGTGGGGGCGAGGCGCCCCCGATCCAGTCTCTTTTACTTCGCCAAGTAGCGGTTGATGCAGTTCAGATAGGCCTTCGCACCTGCTTCCACAATGTCCGTGCTGGAAGCTTTTCCGGTCAGAAGGGTCTTTTCGTCGAAGCGAACCGTCACCGTCACTTCCGCCTGGGCATCTTTGCCACTGGTAATCGACTGCAGGGCAAAATCGGACAAGGTGGCGTTTACCTGGGTGATGCGCTCGATGGTATTCAAGGCGGCATCCACCGGACCATCGCCACAAGCGGCATCGGCAAGGATTTCACCATCTTTTTCCAATTTTACGGTGGCAGTGGGAACGGTGGTATTGCCGGTGGAAACATGCAGATATTTCAGCATATAAGCACCGGTCACCTCGTTCAGGCTCCGCTGCAAAATTGCCACCAAGTCATCGTCATAGATATGTTTTTTCTTGTCGGCCAAATCAATGAAATCTTCAAAGGCCTGTTGCAATTGATCGCCGTCCAATTTGAATCCCAGCTCTTGAATATGCTCGCGAAAGGCATGGCGTCCGGAATGTTTTCCCAGAACCAATTCGGATCCGGTGGTCAGACCGATATCTTCCGGATTCATAATTTCGTAGGTACTGCGTTCTTTCAGCATGCCATCCTGATGAATCCCGGATTCGTGGGCAAAAGCATTCGCCCCCACAATCGCTTTGTTGCGCTGTACATGCAAACCGGTCAACTGACTGACCAGGCGGCTGGTACGGTAAATTTCTTTGCTGTTTATACCGGTCCACAGTCCCCCGTAAAAATCAGATCGGGTTTTCAATCCCATCACAATTTCTTCCAAAGAACAGTTTCCGGCCCGTTCACCGATGCCGTTGAGGGTACATTCCACTCCGCGGGCACCGTGGCGAATCGCTTCCAGGGAGTTGGCGACCGCCAATCCCAAATCATCGTGACAGTGTACATGAATGACGGCTTGATCAATATTCCGTACGTTTTCCTTCAAGTACGAAATGCAACGACCAAATTCGGCCGGAACCGTATAGCCTACGGTATCGGGAATATTAATGGTGGTGGCACCGGCATCAATGACCGCTTCCGTCACTTCCGCCAGGAAATCCAACTCGGTGCGGGAAGCATCTTCGGGAGAAAACTGCACATCCGCCACCAAACTCCGGGCTTTCTTTACCGAAGCCACGGCGGTTTTGATGATTTCTTCTTTGGCTTTGCGCAATTTAAATTCGCGGTGAATGGCAGATGTGGCCAGGAAAACGTGGATGCGTCCGCGATCCCCGGCCGGGGAGACGGCTTCGGCCGCCACTTCAATATCTTTGTCCACACAACGGGCCAAACCGGCAATCCGGGGACCCTTCACCGTTTCCGCAATTTTCTGTACCGCTTCAAAGTCACCGGGAGAAGCAATGGGGAAACCGGCTTCAATGATATCCACATTCAGACGTGCCAGTGCCTTTGCGACCTGCATTTTCTCTCCGAGACCCATACTGGCCCCCGGACATTGTTCGCCGTCTCTCAAGGTGGTATCGAAAATCAATACCCGATCTGATTCATTTTTTTCCGTCATTGTCTTTTCCTGTTTTTCTAAATTCCGCCGGGACCCCGGCGCTTCAAAACAAAACACCCGCCGGTCCGCGGCGGGTGTTGTTTCGTTTTTACTCAAATGCACACACGCCGAATCATCCTTCACGTAGAAGGAGAAGCAGGCCTAGAAGCATGTTTGAGTTAAAGTTCATGAGAGCAAAATACGGATAAAGCGCGCTCTGTCAAAGAAAAATTCACCCTCTGTTGCAAACCGGCGGTTCCGGCGCATCCTCCCCGCAGGTCTGAAAATGAACCTCTTTCCCTATGCGCTTCTGGATTTGACAGAGCCCTCTCTAATCACTAGGGTGGTTTCATGTCATCATTCTTTGCCCGTCGTTTTGGATTTAATCGTTCCCGTAAAAAAGACATTCCCGGTGGACTGTGGAGTAAATGCCCCAGTTGCGCGGAAATGTTGTATCAGGAGGACTTGATTAAAAATCTTCAGGTCTGCACCTCCTGCGGACATCATTTTCCTATGGAACGTGAACAGCGTATTGCCATGTTCTGCGATCCGGAATCCTTTGAAGAATGGGATGCGGGGATGATCAGTGAAGATCCCCTGCAATTTACCGGTACAGACTCCTATGTGGCCAAACTGAAAAAGAATCAGGATAAAACCGGTTATGCGGATGCGGTCTCGGTTGGAAAAGGGACTTTAGAAGGCATGCCCATCGGATTTGGTGCCATGGACTTCAGTTTTATGGCGGCAAGTATGGGATCCGTGGTGGGTGAAAAAATCACCCGGCTGATCGAAAAATCCACTGAAGAAGACATGCCCGTGGTATTGGTTTGTGCTTCCGGCGGTGCCCGGATGTACGAAGGGGTGCTGAGTTTGATGCAGCTTGCAAAAACCAGTGGCGCCCTCGCCCGCCATGCGGAAAAAGGTCTGCCCTACATTCCCATTCTCACCCACCCCACCACTGCCGGGGTGATGGCCAGTTTCGCCACCCTGGGCGATGTGATTGTCGCCGAACCGGAAGCCTTGATTGGATTTGCCGGTCCGCGGGTGATTAAAGAAACCACCTTGCAGGATCTGCCCGAAGGTTTTCAACGTTCCGAATTCCTCCGTGACAAAGGTCTCATCGACCAAGTGGTTCCCCGGGGAGAATTACGTCCGCTGATCATCGATCTCCTGCAAGCCTTTATGGCGGCACGGAATCCGGCGTAAGTTTAGGAAATAGGGAATTGGAAATTTAAGGAATTAAGGAAGATTCCTTTATTTCCCTGTTTGAAAAAATTCCTGACTATTCTTTTCGATTTCCCGAAGAAGCAAGGGAAGTTCTTCGCCCCGGATTTCGGCAACTTTCTCTGCAATCACCAGTAGACCCGCGGGTTCCTGACGTACTTTGAGCCCTTGCGGATGCTGATAAGGCGCATCGGTCTCCAATAACAGACGATCCTTCGGTACTGCCCGCAAAGCGCTGGCCATCTTTTTGGAATTCGGATGACGCAACAAGGCACCCCCAAATGAAAAATATGCGCCATACGCCTTAAAAGCACTTACCTGCTCCGCACTTCCCCGGAAACTGTGCATCAAAAACTGCTTGGGTGCATGCACATTCAAAACCGACCAAAACTCCTCCCAGGCCTTGATGATATGAAAGGTACAGGCACGGTTGTATTCACAAGCCAACTTTACTTGCTGAGAGAAAATATCGACCTGCAAAGACATCGCCGTATCCGTAAGTTTACGATCCAATCCAATTTCCCCCAAACCGGCTTGGGGAAATCTCAGTAGATATCCCTTCAACTCCTCCAACCAGTTTTCGGGTAAATTTTCCACCTTCCAGGGATGAACCCCAAATTGTGGCAGTACTTCCGGGTGCATTTTTGCTAATTTCGCAACTGCCGGCCAATCCGCAGGACAAGTCCCATTGACCCCGAACCGACGGATGCCAAAAGCCTTCGCCCGTTCAAGTATGATATTCAATTCCCCGGCAAAAGCCGGATCTTGCAGGTGACAATGGGCGTCGGTGAGGGTCATGGGTCTTTAAAGTTTCTGGCAATTGGAGTGTGAGGCCATTTTACGATCCAAGGTAAGGGTCATCATCTGAGCTTTTTCCCCCTGTAAAGCAATCAAATGATCCAAGAGTCCCGCTCCTTTGGTGGAAGCTAAGATTTCAAGGACCTCAGGTCCATCCATAGGGGTGAGAAGACCGCTCGTCAGCACATCCAACATGGCCATTCGCACCACTTTTTTTTCTAATCCGTAATGGTGCTGAATTGCCATGTAAGCTTCACCAATGACCATGGAACAAACCATCAGTTCAACCCCTTTTTTTTGTAGATCCAATAACTTATTCAGAACCTCGGTTGCCGTCTGAGCAGGATGCCCGGTTAACAGGCGAACAAAAATGGATGTATCAATCGCGTAAGCTTTGTTCATATCCTTTCCGCCTGAATTCTTCGATGATGAGTTCCGTTTTCTCTGCTGGAATAATATTTTGTAGCGGGAAAATTTTTGTTTTCTCCACCTGTGGAACCGCCAGCGCATAACCCGTCTGGGTTTCTCGAACTTCAAGAACATCACCGGGTGCCAGCTTCAAAGCATCCATCACTACTTTTGGAAACGTAACTTGACGTTTACTCGTTACTTTCAGTCGATATATCTTTTCCTTACTCATACTTTAAATAGTAAGGTGGAGGTTAATTCGTGTCAAGAATTTAACCAATGACACAACGAAGTTGCAAATGACTATCTCGAAGTGACAAATGACGCGGCGAAGCCGCTATTCTGCCGGGCGGATATCCTGTAGCATCAGCTGCATGCGGGCTTCACCGCGGAAGACATTGCGTCGCAGTTGGAAAGCCAAATCCACAGGACCGCGAAGCCCTTTACGGTTTCCAAAACCAAATCCGATGGCATCCTGCATGCCATTCGGGGTTTTAAACAAAATCCGTAAATGTTGTTTTTCTCTTCCCACCGGCTGAAATTTTTCGATTTCCACATTGCGGATGCCCCACACCGGCACCGGATTGTCGTGACCAAAGGGCATCAACCGGTTCTGTGCTTTCAAAAATTCTTCATTCAGATCCGAAATCTCAATCCAGGCATCAATATGCTGACGGGGACGCAAATCCGTATCCGCCATCACTTCTACCGCCCGGGCGTTGATGCGATCACGGAAGGTCTCAATATCTTCTTCTCGAATATCCAGTCCGGCCGCCATGCGGTGTCCGCCATATTGAAGCAATATATCTTCAGCCACCTGCAGATTCTGAATCAAATCAAAGCCTTCGATGCTCCGGCAACTTCCGCGGCCAATTCCGTCTTCTGCGATCGAAATCACAATGGCCGGCCGATGGAAAAGCCGGACCAATCGGGAGGCCACAATCCCCACCACCCCGGCATGCCAACCGCGCTTGGCCACCACCATCACGCCCGGCACTTTCGAATCGTAAGTCGGATTCAGTTTTTCCACTGCTTCCACCCGAATCATTTCTTCAATGGCCTGGCGTTCTTTGTTCGCTTTTTCCAGAATCTTCGCCTGCCGGTCCGCATGACGGGGGGAAGAGGAAAGCAACATTTCCAAGGCAATATCCGGAGAATCAATTCGACCGGCCGCGTTGATGCGGGGTCCGAGTACAAAACCGATGTGGTAGCTGCTCATCTCCTGATCGATCTTGGCATTTTTCACCAAGGCCTCAATGCCGGGATCCGGAAGCCGGTTCAACACATCGATGCCAAAACGGGCCAAAATCCGGTTTTCCCCGATCAGCGGCACCATATCCGCAACGGTCCCCAAAGCGACCAGATACATTAAGGGCCGCATATCCACCTGATGACTGGTCGGATAATTCTGATTACGGCCCCATTTAATCATGGCATGACAAAGTTTAAACGACACCCCTACCCCGGCCAACATGCGCAAGGCTTCCACATCCCCCAGTTTCGGATTCACCAATGCGTGGGCTTTGGCAATCTCTCCGCTGGCTTCGTGGTGATCCGTTACCACCACATCCACACCTTGTTCCCGGGCAATCTCTACCGCTTCGGCCGAACCGGTCCCGCAGTCAACGGTGACAATGAGTCCGGGATGATAGGTTTCCAAACAGTGGGTAATCGATTCTTTGCTGAGCCCGTATCCGTCATCTTTCCGGTTGGGAATAAAGCGATCCACTTTACCCCCCAGCTTTTCCAGCACCCGGGAAAGAAAAGCGGTGCTGGTGACCCCATCCACATCATAATCTCCAAAGATCAGAATGTTTTGTTTTTCTAAAATGGCGTACCAGATCCGGATCACCGCCTTTTCCATATCCGGTAACAGAAAGGGATCGCTTAATTTTTCCAGGCGGGGATGCAAAAAGGATTCGATTTCCTCTTCAGTTTTTAAACCGCGCTGCGCCATCAAGCCGGCAATAGGCATAGGCAGGTCATACCGTTCCGAGAGTTTTTGGCTCTCTTCAGGTAAAGCGTCAGCTTCCAGCCATATGCGGGATAAGGATTGCATAGATGCACCCTTCCGGAAATCCCTTTCATCCCATCAATCGAATGACGGGATCAAAGAGTCTTCCGAAAGACCTTAAGCGGCTTTGTCCTCTTTGTGCCACAGCAACATAACCGGCGTGGCGACAAAGATGGATGAGTAGGTACCGACCAAAACACCGATACAGAGGGCGAGGGCGAAGTCAAAAATTGCACCTCCACCAAAGACCAGCAACATGATCACGGTGACCAGGGTCGTAAGTGAGGTCAACAGTGTCCGGCTCAAGGTCTGGTTAATACTGAGGTTGGCAATTTCCTTATACGGTTTGCCCTTCAGCAGTTTCAGATCTTCGCGGATCCGGTCAAATACTACAATGGTATCATTCGCGGAATACCCGACAATGGTCAGCAGGGCCGCCACAATCGGCAAGCTCAACTGACGTCCGAAGAGGCAGTAAATACCCACGGTCAGCAATACATCATGCGCAAGCGCGGCGATGGTACCCATGGCGAAGGCAAATTCGAATCGCAGGGTAATGTAAATGACGATACCGAGCAGGGCGAAAAGAATGGCTTTAATTCCTTTCGCGCGAAGTTCTTCGCCCACTTGCGGACCAATCACGTCGTTCTGCAATAAGGTGAAGCCATTGCCTTCTGCATAAGTTGCTTCGATAACTTTCTGGGTGGTTTCCGCATACTCAGAGTCAACGCGGACCTGCAAGGTGCGCTCTTCAACTTCATCCCCGTCTTTAATCAGGGTTTGATACTGAATGACTGCTTCCTGTACCCCTTCGTCGGACAAAAGATTACGCACGTCATCTTCCGTGGGGGCTTCGGCATATTCCTCGCCTTCCAACACTTCGTACAACATGGACGCGCCCCCGGTGAAATCGATACCGAGCACATCTTTGCCCTTCATCCCGATATTCACCGCGGTTCCGATCAGAATCAGCGCACTGAGTCCGAAGGCAATTTTTTGCTTGGACAAGAACTGGATGTTCAGATTTTCCGGCAGGATGGAAAGCATTTTGATTTTATCCACCGCAGTGCGGGTGATGAGATCAAATCCCATGCGGGTAAAGAACAATGCGGTAAACATGGATACCAGAATACCCGCAGTCAACATCACCGCGAACCCGCGGATGGGACCGGAGCCCTGGGTGTAGAGAATAAATGCAACCAACAGAGTGGTGATATTCGCATCAAAAATCGTGCTGAACGCTTTGTCGTAGCCTGCGCTCACCGCAGAAGCCAAACGTTTGCCGGCTTTTTGCTCTTCACGAATGCGTTCAAAAATCAGCACGTTCGCATCCACCGCCATACCAATGGTCAATACCAGTCCGGCAATACCGGGAAGGGTTAAGGTGGGAAGTGCATTGATATCCGCCACTCCGGCACCTCCGCCGGAAGCAAAGATTCCCAAAACGCCGGCCGCTAGGAACATTCCCAAAGGAAGCAGAACCGCATCGAGCACCAAGGCAAAATTTACCACCACGCCCGCGAGCATGTAGTAGATAAACATAAAGACCACAACCGCAGCCAAACCGGCCAGGGCGGCTTTCACCCCTTGGGTAACCGATTCAGCACCCAAAGTGGGTTCGACCGACTGTTGCATGAGGATTTCAATACCGACCGGCAAAGAACCGGAGTTTAAAGCATTGGAAAGAGAGGCAGCGGTTTCATAATCAAAATTACCACTGATCACCGCGGATCCGCCGGCAATCACATCATTCAGACGGGGAGCACTGTATAAGGTCTCATCCATAATGATCGCCAACAGACGACCTTGATCACTGGGGTTTTCCGTTCCGTTGGGAGAATACTGCTTGGTGATGTTAAAGAACTGTTTGGTTCCTTCTCCGGTCATGGACAGGGCCACTTGCACCTGACCATATTCATCGTAATCCGGACGGGAGGATTTAATTGCGTCCCCTTTCAGCAAAGCACGGATATCCACATAATAGGGAACGTACATTTTACCGTAGGTCTCGATGACTTCCTCTTCCAGCATCAATTCATACATCGGAGAAATGCGTCCGGTACTCGCAACCTGAAATTTGTATTCATCCGAACTGCGGTTTCCTTCAAATTCTTCGTCCAACTGATAATACTTACGTCCATCCACGGTCACCATGCGGTATCCGGGCGGCACCAGGTTGTCTGAAAGCAGTTTGCTGACCAGTTCGGCATTGTTTTCATGCACCAAACGGAATTCGAGCACTGCAGGACGTTTAATCAAATCTTCGAGTTTCTGACGTTCGTCGTCCCCGACCCCCGGGATTTCAAAAACGATACGGCCGGAATCTTCCTTATAGATGACCGCTTCACGGGTACCCGCAGAGTCAATCCGGTTACGAAGGACTTCCAAAGCTTGGTCCTGCGCGCGTTTGCGTTCATCCGCCGTGGGTTTTTTCCCATCTTCTGTGGGAAGGCTGTCATAATCGACATCCAGCACAAAACGGAATCCACCACTAAGGTCAATGCCGAGGGTAATTTTATCTTTTAACGGATAGGCCAGCATTACGGACCAGGCGCAAAGCCCGATCAAGAGCAGCCAGCGCCACATCATGTTATTTTTCTTCATGAAACGTTTGTTCCTTGTGTTTGTTTTTTAAAAGGGGTTGGCGCGCTTAAGCCTACGCGGCATCGTTGACATCGTCGTCGCCGGTGATCACTGCGGTGATGGCACCCCGTGCAACATCCAGGCGCACACTGTCCGATACTTTGATAGTGGCGGTTTTGTCATTGATTTGAAAAATGGAGCCGATGAGTCCGCCGGCAAATAAGACTTTGTCGCCTTTTTTGAGTTCGGCCAGCATGGCTTTACGCTCTTTTTCTTTGCGCTGCTGCGGACGGATCATCATCACATACATAATCCCGAAAAACAGGATCATCATGCCCATAAAGCCTACCGGAGACTGTTGAGAATTTTGACCTTGAGTGCCGGCCATAGCGATAAATTGAGAAAGCGGATTCATGTGAGACTCCAAAAAACGGGGATTTTGTAAAATGAAAGGGGGCTATTCCTGCACAGAAAAGGGTCAAACGTCAATGCTGGAGTGGGAATATGTGTATTGTGCGTACAGCAATCCCACCACCGTCCGCGCTTGAAAATGACTTGATTTTGTCCGGAGATGCCGGAACCACGAAGAGGATGGATACCTGGGCTCACTTTTTCCTCTCTTTGATTTAAAGCGAAAAATGATTTTCCATTGTCCCCATAAACATGGCAATTAACTTGATAAGATGTTCACGACCCCACAGATGAAACGTAACTTTGTCCTTACGATATACGTATGCTTAAGTGTGATGTGGATACACCCCGGGAAGGCCCAGCCCTTGGAACCGGTCGTCCTGCAACTCAAATGGCACCATCAGTTTCAATTTGCCGGTTATTATGCGGCGCAAATTCAAGGGTATTATATAGAAGAAGGTTTGGCAGTTGAATTCCTTGAAGGTGAAAATGTGGATACTGTGGCCACTGTACTTTCAGAAAAAGCCGATTTCGGCATCGCATTATCTGATTTGGTACTCAGTTTTGAAAATGATCAACCTGTGGTCGCACTTGCTACCGTTTTTCAACACTCGCCCCTGGTTTTGATTCGTCGGGAAGCCTCCGCCAACGGCAGTGTGCATGATATGGAAGGCACCCGGGTGATGCTGGAAAAACACAGCCAAGAACTCGAAGCCTACCTTGCGGAAATGGACGTCACCGTCAGTGATCTGATTCGTCACCCTTACGGAAATGCCACCCAAAGCCTGCTTTCGGGGGAAGTGGATGCGATTTCCGCTTATATCACCGACGAACCTTATCACCTCCGTCAACAGGGCGTCCCCTTACATATCAGTTCTCCCCGGGCCGTGGGCATCGATTTTTACGGGGATACGCTTTTTACTTCCCGGGCATATCTCCAATCCCATCCCGAAACCGTTGAAAAATTCCGGCGGGCTTCCATGCGCGGTTGGGCATACGCCCTCGAAAATCCCGGGGAACTGATCGATTTTATTCTCAAAACATGGCCGGAAGGCAACCAGCGGGAAGCTTTGGAATACGAAGCCAAACAAATCCAAAAGTTGATCCGGAATGATTTGGTTGAAATCGGGTATATGAACCCCGGACGATGGCAACACATCGCAGATGTATATGCAGATCTGAAGATCTCCAGCCGAAATGTGGATCTGAATACTTTTCTGTACAGCCCTGAAAATACCTCGGTTTTAAAGAAATTTCAGGGAATTTTACTCTCCCTCTCTTTACTTCTTTGCTTGGTGACCCTGTTCGCGCTGTACCAAAGAAGACAGAGACGGACCCTGTCTGAAACTTTTAGAAAGCTGGAAGTCCTTCAACGTCAACATTCTACGCTTTTAAAGAATATGCCGGGATTGGCATACCGTTGCCACAATGACGGGGGCAATTGGGTTATGGAATACATCAGTAGCGGCGCTACCGAACTCACCGGTTACCTTCCAGAGGAATTAACCGGTAGTGAGGGGCTGGTATTTGGAGATTTGATTCATGACGATGACAGGGAGGCCCTGGTCATGGAGATTAAGCAAGCAAATGCGGAGAAGCGGCGGTACCGCTTGCAGTATCGCATCAAACACTTGAATGGCGAAATCCGTTGGGTGTGGGAACAGGGGATACGGGTAGAATCCGACAATGAAGAAGGGATGCTGGAAGGATTTATTTGTGATATTTCAGATCAAAAACGCCTGGAAACTGAAAAGGAAGCCGATTTTCAAAAATTGCAAAAACTCCTGAATGAAATTAAGATCCTCCGGGGAATCATTCCCATTTGTTCCTCCTGTAAAAAGATCAGGAATGACTCCGGGGCCTGGGAGCAGATGGAAGCCTATATCCGCGCCCACACCGAAGCGGATTTTAGTCACGGCATATGCCCCGACTGTGTAAAAACGCTATATCCGGATCTGATGAAACCATCTACAGATGATGAAAAGGCTCACGGCAACGAAGGGTAAAATGACATCAAAGCCCTAAATCGAAGGCTGGTTTCGCGGGGACAGGAAAGTCCCCGGTCCGTTTATGAACTACGTTTGCGCAATAAAAGTAACCCTGAGGCTCCGGAAAGGAACAACAGCATCAAGGTCGACGGTTCAGGAATAGCAGTGTAAGTAATCTCCAGACTGGGACGACCGGGATTCGAATCATCAATCAACCGAAAAATTCTGCGGTCATTGGCCTCTGTTTCAAGTTTCACCAACAGATAAAGGTTCCCGCCGGCGGCAGCTTCTACAGCGGAAGTAAGTCCGGCACTGGAAAAAACCAATTCAGGACTTACGGTGTTCCGGGGATTACCAGAGGCTGAAGCCAGTTTAGTTGTGAAATCTCCACCCGGGGTTGCCCAGGTATTTCCTGTCGAATAACTGTTCCATGTCGCTTGGCCATTGTCGAATGCTTGATCCAACTCATAAAGATCCACAGTGATAATTTCACTTACAGAATTCACATCACCACTATCCTGGGTCAAGGTGAAGGTGACATCGGATACCGTTGCACCAGCCCCGATATGAGAAAGATCATACGTATAGACTGCCCGCAATACATCTGAACTGTTGACCGTTCCCACCAATACCAATCCCCCGTCATTGTTCGTATTTGGCGATCCACTTCGAAGAAAGGTATCATCGTATTCCGTAGAAGGCACCGTGTAGACATCTGCAAACAGGGTTGAGCACAGGCAGATCACCAAAGGGACACCCGTTTGTAAAAATTTAAATGTTTTCATTATGACTCCTTATGATTGAGGGTTCAGACCGGTTTCGAGATCCTCGGCAGGAACCTTAGATTTGTTTGTATAGATTAAAATTAACCTATAAGAGGCTCTGAATGAAAGCTCGACAAAATGCCCACTGTGGCATTTTGTAAAGGCTATGAGAGTATCTATGCGTGAAATCGCCAAAAAAGTCGGGGTAAATCCCACCACCGTTTCCCGGGCACTCCGGAAAGATCCCCGGGTAAAACTTTCCACCCGCATCCACATAGAGCAAGCGGCGGAAGAGATGGGGTACACCCGGGATGCCGCCCTTTCCGCGCTGAATGCCTATCGCAACCAGAAACAATCCCATCGCATTGAAAACGTCATGGCCTGGGTGACCAATTTTTCCGAGCCGGATGGCTGGCGGCAATTCAGTACCTACACCCAAATCTTTGAGGCCATGCAACCGGTCGCAGCCAAAGCGGGCTACCGGGTCGAAGAATTCTGGGTGAACGAGCAACATATGCCTTCCAAACGTCTCAGTGAAATCTTGCGGGCGCGGGGCATCCGGGGGGTATTTCTGGGTGTCACCCGGGAACACGATGCCTATATTCAACTGGACTGGGAGCACTTTTCAGCGCTTTCCCTCTGTCTGCGCTATGGAAAACATAAACTCAATGCGGTGCGTCGGGATTATTTTCACGATGTCGAGCTTTCCACCACGCAATTGATACAAAACGGGGCCCGTCGGCCGATTTTCATTTTGAAAAACCGTCTGGATCAATATCAGGGTCGAATTGTCCGCAGCGCTTTTGAATCCACCACCCGCGATTTATTAGGGAAAGTCGGGCCCGTCTTTGTTTGTCCACAGGATCAGCCATCGGAACAAATAAGGACCTGGATCCGGAAGAGTCGGGCGGATGCGGTCCTCACCAACTTTAACAAAGAGTATAACGTCGCCTTGCAGAAGATAGCCCCCTCGGAACATCCGCTCTGTGCATCTCTTCATACATTGGAAGACACTTTACCGGGCATCTTATTCGAACCCGAGGTCATCGCCACCACCGCCATTCATCAACTGATCGGCATGATGCACCGTTTCGAACAGGGCATCCCCCACCATCCACTGGTCACCCATATTCCGGGGAGATGGACAGACGGAAAGCCAACAATACAAGGATAAATCATCATTCATTAGGTAAAGTATACTTCCCGCCCGAGCAGGGATACGCTTAAACCATTTCCTGCATTTTTGTACCTCAGATTTATTTGTCTCAGGTGGGACAAATAAATCTGAACAACCATGCAACAGGTGAAAGTTATTCTAAATGATGATTCCCGCCCGACCAGGGATACGCTTAAACCATTTCCTGCATTTTCAACCTCAGATTTATTTGTCTCAGGTGAGACAAATAAATCTGAACAACCATGCAACAGGTGAACTAATATTCAACAACATATGATCAGCTCGGTCGTTTCTCTCCGGCACGATATGCAGAAGGACTCAGATGATAGCAGCGTTTAAACGCCACGGAGAAGGCAAAGGCGTTGGCGTAACCCAGTAAACCCGCCAGCAACTCCAGCTTGTAATCGGTTCCGCGCAACAGCTCTGCTCCTTTTTGCATCCGCAAACCCGTTACCCATTGCAGTGGTGTCTCTCCCAGCAACTCTTTGCATATCCGGGAAAAATGATCCCCACAGATATGAAGTCCGGACGCGCGGGCCAGGCGGTCGACCGTCCAGGCCGCCGCTAAATCCGCTTCCACTTTTTCCCGGAGCAGAAAAAGCTGACTTCGCTGCAGATTTTTAAGATCAGAATGCCCCAAAGGATGAAATTCGCGTTCCAAATAGATACAGATCTGACGGACGAAAGCCGCCGATAACTCCGAGGATCCCGGCAAGCTGGATTCCAACTCCTTATATAAGCCCAGCACCGACGCCCGCAAAAATGAACCCCATTGGGCGGGATATAAGCCACTCGGACGCGATGCCACATGTTCCCGCCACCAAAGCGAATCCGGATCAAAAACAAACCAGAGAATTTCCCAGGGAAATCCCTGCTTCAATCCGTAATGTTGCGACTCTCCTTCCCGACAAAGCAACAACGTTCCGGGGATCGCGTCGTAGTTCTGGCTCTGTTGACGGAACCAGCCTGCACCTTCCAGCGTAAACAGAAGTTGATGACCTTTTCGGTGCTGCCGCCTGATTTCATAAACATCCTTTTCAAGTCCGTGCCCGGCTGCGATCAGGCCTAAGGGTTCAAGAAAGGGATTTTCCGATTCCAGAGCCAGCACATGGCTTTCGTGGCAACACGGGGAAATTTTTATGATGTCGTTTTGAAACATGGGAACCTCGGTCACAAATATGGTCCAAATCCGTGGCTTTTGATAGAACTAACTCCCATGAATATTGATCTGATTCCCTCTCTCACGCCTAAATTTTCCTCGCGAAACCCCCTCAACAACCAGGCCCCTTTGCATTCCTTGAAAATGTTTCAACTTCCTCTGGGGTCGGTGCGGCCGGGGGGCTGGCTTCGACATCAGTTGGATCTCATGCTGGAGGGGATGACCGGGCGTCTGGATGAAATCAGTCCTTTTCTCGACACGGAAAATGGCTGGTTTGTGGATGGAAATGAAGGCTGGGAGGAACAACCCTACTGGTTGCGGGGCTACTATGCCTTGGCGGTTCACACTCAAAATCCGGCCGCCCTCCAAAAAGCTCAATCCTGGATCGAAGCGGTATTAAACAGTCAGACCGAAGAAGGATGGTTTGGATCCAGCTACCACCGGGCACGCAAGGGCAGTCGGGATCGGATAATTGCAGACCTGTGGCCGCACATGGTGATGTGCGATGCCTTGCGTCTTCACTATGAATTTACCCGGGACGAACGGGTGATAAGCTGTATGACCCGGTTTTTCGATTACTGCCGGAATATTCCGGATGAAGAATTTATTCCCAGAGTCTGTGGGTCACAGTGGCAGGAATACCGCGAAGATTTTGGCGATTGGAAAGTCGGGGTACAAATGAAACGGGCCGGCGAAATGCTACCCCATCTGTATTGGCTCTACAACCAAACCGGTGAAGCAAATCTCCTCAAACTGGCCATCCGGTTTTATCATAGCATTTTGCCACCGGTGTCAGAGTTTCTGGATATCCATGTGGTAAATTTTGTTCAGCGTTACGGATATCCCGCTCTTTACGGACAACAGGCCCATCCTGACCGCGGGGTGGAAGAAAGTGAATACTGGTATGCACAACATATGGCAGTGTGGGGTCAACAACCCCGGGGCGCCTACGGTGCCGATGAAATGATCCGCTCCGGCAAAACCGATCCCAGTCAGGGAATGGAAACCTGTGCCATGATCGAGTTTGCCCGCAAGTTTTATGAACTGGGTCGCATCACCGGTCAGGCCAAATATGCGGACCGTTGCGAAGATCTATTGTTCAATCATTTTCCGGCCGCCCAAACTCCGGACCTCAAAGGTCTGCATTATCTGACCGCCAGCAACCTGCCCCAGTTGGACCACGGAAGCGGACATGATTTCTGGAACGAGGAACAGGCGCGCAGCCGGAAGGAAGCGTATCCGATGCTTTCCTATTCTCCCCACCGCTATCGATGCTGTCAGCACAACGTCGCCATGGGTTGGCCTTTTTACGCTATGAATCTCTGGCAGGCCTCAGCCGACGGCGGACTGGTGGCATGGATGTACGGCCAATCAGAAGTAGAAACTGATCTTCCCGACTGCGGACGGGTGCGCCTCTCCCAGTCGACCTCTTATCCATTCTCCGGCAAGGTGGAAATTTTGATCGAGGAAGGGAACGGAAATTTCCCAGTCTATTTGCGGATTCCCGCTTGGGCACATTCTCTGAGTCTGCATGTGAATGAAGAAACCCAAACCCTTAAACGGAATGGAAACGATTTTCTCCGCATCACCCGTTCGTGGAAACCAGGGGATAAAATATCTCTCGATTTTGAGATGACCTGCACCCAAACCCGGTGGCCACGAACCGGGTCCATCACTGTAGATCGAGGCCCCTTAAGTTATTCACTGTTGATTGAAGAAGCGTGGAAAAAATGTGGAGGCAATGAACCGTGGCCGGAATGGGAAGTTTTCCCCTCCACCGAATGGAACATGGGCTATGTGACCGATGAACAGGGCAAAGTACAAATTCTGAAAGAGGAATCTGTGAATACGCTTGCCGGCCAACCCTGGACGATAGAGAATGCGCCGATCAAACTGACCGCCCTCGTCCGGAAAATTCCCCAATGGACACTCGAGTCCGGCGGCAGTCCGCAGGAGCTTAGAAAGAGTCCGATTTTATCTACCGAACCCGATGAACAAATGACCCTGATTCCTATGGGCTGCGCCCGCTTGCGCATGAGTTGTTTGCCCGAAATCAATCAATCTCCGGAAGCCAGGATTTGGAGCAATTTCAAAGACTGCTAACCCAAAGATTTTTATGAAAAATGATGCACCGAATATTCTCTGGATCTGTAGCGATCAACAACGTTGGAACACTTTGGGGTGTACCGGCAATCCCTGGGTGAACACCCCGCATCTTAATCAACTCGCCGCCGGCGGATGTTTGTTTGAAAATGCTTTTTGCCAAAATCCTCTGTGCACGCCCAGCCGTGCCAGCTTTCTGACCGGACGCTTTCCGCGCACCACCCGTTGTTATCAAAATGGACAAAGCCTGCCCGCATCCGAAGTTCCGGTAACTGCCATCCTGGCGGATGCCGGTTACACCTGCGGGCTCGCCGGCAAGTTACACCTCGCGGCCTGTGATCCCTCCGTTTGTCCCGAAGAAGAACCCCGTATTCATGATGGCTACAGTGAATTTAATTGGTCCCATCATTCCTTTCCCGGCATGCGCAAAAGCAATCAATACCGTCAGTGGCTGGAAGACAAAGGCGAAACATTTCGTTGGACCGATCATCCTGAAACGGAATTTGTAAAAGTAGGGATGCCGGACGAATTGCATCAAACCACCTGGTGTGCGGAAAAAGCGATAGCGTTTATGAATGCCCATGCGGAGGATGATGCGCCTTGGTTATTTTCCGTAAACATGTTCGATCCCCACAGCGCTTTTGATCCTCCGCAAAGCCGCCTCGACCCCTATCTTGAAAAGTTGGACGACATTCCCCTGCCCCATTTTATTCCCGGAGAATTGGAGAACAAACCCATCTGGCAATCGATCGATCATCAGGGATCCCACGGCGGAAAAAGTCCGCTTGCCTATACCCGCTTAAATGAACGTGAACACCGACTGATCCGCGCAGCGTATTGGGCGATGTGCGATCTTATCGACGATCAGGTCGGACACATGTTGAGGGCCCTCGAAGAAAGTGGTCAGTTGGAAAACACCCTGGTCATTTACATGAGTGATCATGGAGAGATGCTAGGTGATCACGGAATCTATTTGAAAGGTCCGTATCTCTATGAAGAGTTAATTCATGTTCCCCTGATTTTTTCCTTCCCCGGGAAAATTATCCCGCAACGAAGTACTGCGTTGGTCGAGTTAATGGATCTTCCCCAAACTTTGCTCGACGCCGCGGGCATTCCTGCACCCGCGAGCATGCAAGGTCAAACATTGTGGCCCCTGCTCACGGGTGCGGCCGACTCCGGCCTTCACAAACCGGATGTCTATTGTGAATTTTACGATGCCATGTCCTGTCATCAAAATCCGTCTCCACGTCTAAGTATGATCCGTGACACCCACTACAAACTGGTGGTGGACCATTGTCATTCCCAGGGCGAATTATATAATTTAAAAACGGATATTCATGAACACCAGAATCTTTGGGAGGACCCCGCCTACAACCTCATCAAATCCGATCTGTTGCTTCGCCTGAGCAACCGCATGGCTTCCACGGTTGACCCTACCCCTTTCAGGACCGCTCCATGGTAGATAAAAAACCGAATCTGGTATATATTTTCGGGAGGTTTCGGGATTAGAAAATAAAATTTTATCAAAGGGTTTCTTTTTTGCGGGGACAAGAATGTCCCCGATCCAAAGTTGAGACTTATTCCCCGGTCGCAGCTTTCTGATAGTCTTTCAAAAAGTTTTGGCGATATTGGGTAAAGGTGCCTGCTTTGATGGCTTCGCGGGCTTCGGCCATCACCACTTGCATGCAGTGTAAATTGTGCAAACTGAGCAGACGAATCGCTAAAATTTCTCCGCAATTGATGAGATGCCGGATGTAGCTGCGGGTATAATTTTGGCAGGTGTAACAGCTACAACCCTCTTCCACAGGCCGCGGATCTTCTTTCCATTTGGCATTCCGTATGGCCAAACGTCCTTTACGGGTGACCGCCGACCCATTCCGCGCAATGCGGGTGGGCAGGACGCAATCAAACATGTCCACCCCGCGGGCAACCGATTCCAACATCTGATCCAACATTCCCACTCCCATTAAATAGCGGGCTTTGTCTTCGGGAAGGTATTTCACTGAGGCTTCCACCCCCGGCAAAATTAATTCATCCGGTTCTCCCACACTCACGCCACCAATGGCATAGCCGTCAAAACCGATATTCACCAATTCCGCCGCGCAGTGGGCGCGCAACTCGGCAAATTCGCCGCCCTGGACAATCGCAAATTGAATTTGACCCTCGGCCCGGGGCTGTTCCTTACAACGTTTCGCCCAACGCAAGGTCCGTTCTACCGCTTTTCCGGCATATTCTTCTGTCGCCGGATAAGGAATGCATTCGTCAAACAACATGGCGATATCCGATCCCAATTCCCGTTGGATGGCCATGGATTCCACCGGCCCCATAAAGCGGGAACTGCCATCGAGATGACTTTTGAAGGTCACGCCGTCTTCAGTGATTTGGTTGAGTTGGGCCAGCGACCACACCTGAAAGCCTCCGCTGTCAGTAAGAATGGACCCTTTCCAGTTCATAAACTTGTGTAATCCGCCCATGCGATCTACCAAATCCGATCCCGGACGTTCATTTAAATGGTAGGTATTCCCCAAAATAATTTCGAAGCCCAAACCCGAAACATCTTCCGGGGTGAGGGATTTGACCGTCGCCTGGGTGCCCACGGGCATAAATACGGGTGTTTGCACGGTGCCATGCGCCGTCTGCAACAAACCACAGCGGGCATCACTTTCTGGATCACGGGCAAGAATTTCAAAATTTCCGGGTGTATTCATAGGTGAGGAACCCTGTACAGAAACCCCGATTCAGGCAATGCTTTTATAGATAATAAGAAAGGGTTTGTAATCATTGCTAAATCCCCCTATTTTCAATGCATGATTGATTTTGTAGCATTTGATTTAGAAACCACGGGTATTATGCCC
This sequence comes from uncultured Verrucomicrobiota bacterium, assembly GCA_937127435.1. Classification (GTDB taxonomy): domain Bacteria; phylum Verrucomicrobiota; class Kiritimatiellia; order SS1-B-03-39; family UBA6053; genus UBA6053. The sequence goes on from CAKZLZ010000141.1 coordinate 22,154, forward strand.
CTCGAAGATGGCATTGTGGAAATTGGCGCGGTTAAATTTATCGACGGCCTCCCCCAGAAAGATTTTTGTATGCTGGTAAACCCCGGAATGGAAATTCCGATTGAAGCGTATAAAGTTCATGGCATCAGCAATGAAGAAGTGAAAGACAAGCCCCCGATTGCGGATATTATGGCTCCTTTCACTGAATACTGCGGGGAACTCCCTTTGGTGGCCCACAATGCCAAATTTGATTTCAAGTTTTTGGAAGCGGCCGTGAAACGGGACAAATGCAAGGCCCCCACCGGTCAAGTGTTGGATACCTACGGCCTGGCCAAAAAAGTATTCCCGGGCATGCTGAATTACCGTTTGGAGACGCTGACCAAATTTTTCGAATTTCCGAACACCGTTTTCCACCGTGCATCCGAAGATGCTGAATATTGTGGCAAAGTTTTCCTGCGAATTCTGGAAACGCTGGAAAAAAATGATATTTCCACTGAAGTGCCTTCTTTGGTTCAACTCGGGGAAATGCGGGAGATGCGTTTTCCGCAAATCGCTCCCGCCGGCGAACAACTAGGGTTGTTTTAAATCGCAGTATCCACGCACGGCGTGCGTGAAAATAATGGCTTTAGCTCTTGTTTGATTTCTAAAGCGTAGTTCATGCACTCCGTGCGTGAAAATAATGGCTTTAGCTCTTGTTTCATTTCCACGCACGGAGTGCGTGGACTACATTTTTTTCCGCGGAATGACTGCATCCCCTTCCATCTGCCGGGCCAACAACCATAAATGATCCGAAATCCGGTTGAGCCAGGTTAATACCAGTGGATTGTGGAGAAAATCGGCATTCCATAATGCGGTGGCTTCCTGTTCACATCGACGGAAGACACAGCGGGCATGATCCAAATGTGCGGCCACCAGATTTCCTCCCGGCAACACAAAACCTTTCGGCATGGGAGTCACTGCCTCCAAATCATCCCGCATTTTGTCTAAAGTCGCCATAAAGGCTTCATCTACCCGTTTGCGTTTTCGGGCCTGATCATCCGGATGGGTCGCCAATTCGGCGCCAACTTCAAAGGCTGCGTTTTGAATGTAGAGAATCTGCTCCTTTAAAGATTCTGAATCTGTGGTCGCCCGCACAATCCCCAATACACTTACGGCTTCATCCAAAGCCCCATAAGCACGGGGTGCCAAATCGGATTTTGAAACTTCCTGTCCGGAAAAGAGTCGGGTGCGGCCTTTGTCGCCATTTTTTGTGGTGATGCTCATGTCAAATTTAATAGAGAGATTGATGAAGCTTGTCTATGAAAGAAAGCGAACATCGAACGTTCAACATTGAAGACAGAACATCGAAGGTATATTTCAAGGTTGGATGTTGAATGTTCGATGTTCAGCGTTCGCCTTTATTTTTCCTTCAGCACTCTCAGCCCGGCCCGTGAAAGCGCTTTGTCATGTTCCCGGCTTATTTTAGGATCGGTAATCACCACGTCCACATCCTCAATTGCCGCAAAGAAATATCGGGATCTCGAATCCATTTTACTATGATCCGCCAACAATATGACTTTTTCGGCGTGATGAATCACCGCCCTTTTTAAATTCATATGTCGTACCGAGGCATCGCTGAAGCCGCGTTGAAAATCCAGGGCCTTACAACCTAAAATCGCTTTGGTAATGTGTATACTGGTCAACATTTGCTCCGCCAAAGGACCGGTAAAACTCGCGTGCCGCCGGTCATACAAGCCTCCGGTCGAAACCAATTCCACATTGGTCAGGTTCGAGAGGGTCCGGAAAATGGGTTCGGAGTGGGTTAAGACCGTACAGCGAATATCCGGAAAAATGCGGGCCAACTGAAAAGCTGTGGTACTGCCATCAAAAAAGACCACGTCTTCTTCTTCAATTTCATTCAGCGCACAGCGGGCAATACTGCGTTTGGCATCCACCTCTTCCATCTGACGGTGTTGATACGGAAGGGGATCCCGTTCTGAAATAATGGGAATCGCTCCGCCATGAATTCTTTTTAAGCGTCCTTCATTCTCCAGTTTCAACAAATCGCGCCGAATGGTTTCTTCGGTGACATCCATCCGCGAAGCCAAATCCGATACCCGCACGCCCCCTTGATGTTCGAGGGTTTGAAGAATTTCTGCATGTCGTTGAGGCTGAAACACGTTGAGAAGAGGGGGAAAGTATGCTTAATGGACTTTCATCATAATCTTTTCATCAAAAAGTACAACGCAATAGAATCATCCCCTCCTCTATGAATTCAGAAATCAATTCCAACCCATCTCCGGAAAGAGACCAGGCCATCAGTTTGCTCAAAGACTGGATTCTTAAAGGATCTTTGCCCTCGGATTCCGGCGACTGGCAAAACTGCAGTTCGTTAACCCGGGAAATTGTTTTTACCTGTATGCGTCATCGGGGATCTTTGGATGCCTGGATCGATCAACTTTCACATAAACGTCCCTCTCAAATTATGATTCCCTCTTTGTGGGTGGGTTTATGCCAGATTCTTCTCCTCGACGGTGTCCCGGAACATGCAGCCGTGCATGAAACCCTCGAAGCGGCCAAACGTTCCGGCGTACCCCCAGCCCGTATCGGCTTTGCCAACGCCCTGTTCCGGAGAGCCCTGCGGGAAAAGAACGAATTATTAAGTTGGTCAGAAAATCAGTTACCGGGAATCCGGTATTCTCATCCGAAAATGTTGGTCGACCGTTGGACGGAAAGTTTTGGTGAAGATAAAACCGAAGAAATCCTCTACTGGAATCAACAACGATCCTTTACCTATGCCCGACTCACGTCCATCGGTCGTAAACTTCATTCAGAACTGGGTCTGCCTGAAGGGTCGGTTCCACACATTTTTGATGGAAAAGAAACAGATTTTTATCAGTTGCCCCGAAGCTTTTCGCCTCAGGAACTTCCTGATTTCTATGCAGGAGCCTGGTATATTCAGGATCCATCCACTTCCATGGCTCCACGGATGCTCAATGTTCAGCCCGGAGAAAGAGTTTTAGATGCCTGTGCTGCCCCGGGTGGGAAAACCACGATTTTGGCAGAGGCTTTGGGAGAGGAATCGAAACTTTTATTGGCCTGTGACCCCAATCCAAAACGCTGTCGACGTCTCCAGGAAAATTTGGACCGCTTGCAATTTACAGATGTACAAGTTAGAGCCAGAGAAATTACCGGAATATCAGTATCTAAAGACGGACTGTTTGATGCCATCCTTTTAGATGTCCCTTGTAGCAATACCGGGGTTTATCAACGGCGGCCGGATGCCAAATGGAGTTTCCGGAGAAAGTTGCTTACCGGCCTGATCCAACTTCAGTATCAAATCCTGCAGGATGCCATAGCGCTTCTCAAACCCGGAGGACGTTTGGTTTACAGTACTTGTAGTATTGAAGTGGAAGAAACCACACGTCAAATGGAAAACTGGCTGGGTCAACATCCGGAATGCCACCTGGAGAGCCAAAGGTTGTTGCTTCCCGGTGAAGAAAAATGTGATGGCGCCTTTGCGGCCCTTATTCGAAAGAATGCATAAAATTTCTTAGGGTTCTCTCCAAGCAAGGGAATGCGAAGGGTTAGGTGGAACTTGGGTTCTGAAACCGGATCCCTGAAGGTATCCGATAGAACCGCCTAAAGTCGGGACTCCGAACCCAGTCGAGTGGGACTCCAGTGGGAAAGTTCAGAGTTCCATCTTTAGATGGTTTTCCCGAAGCGTTTACGCAAAGGGTCTCTCGGAACACGGGTTCTGAAACCGGATCCCTGAAGGTATCCTATAGAACCGCCTGAAGTCGGGACTCCGAACCCAGTCAGTGGGACTCCAGAGGGAAAGTTCAGAGTTCCATCTTTAGATGGTTTTCCTGAAGCGTTTACGCGAAGGGTCTCGCGGAACCCGGGTTCAGAAACAGCATACCAAAAGGTCTCCTTAAAACTCTCTAAAATCGGTATTCAAAAGTTATTCCTAAATGCCTGTCAATAACTCTACAATAGCTGTTCAGAAAGATGTCGATAACCCGGGACTTATAAATGGCTTGTCATTAACCCCTGTCTTTTGCAGAGCCCTCTAACAATCCACTAACAGCATTCATTTTCATAAGTTACTTTATCAAAAGTATTTACAACCTTATCAACATATCAACACCCCATAAGAATAATAAGATTTATATACGTTTAATGACTACTTCTCTTATGAATGGGTATTTAGGAGCCTGAAAGCTCTGATTTCAGAGCTCAAAAGGTGAAGCCTGTGGAACAGGCATGACCCTTTAAATTTCATCCTGAATCAGATAGGCCCTCGCAGAGGTGTAGGGTCCGGGAAACAATTGTTGAATCAAACTTAACTCACCGTCTTGCACCAGGAGTTCAATTAAATCTTCGTAGGTTTCCCGTTTGTAATGCAACAGGCTTTCAAGTTTACGGGTTTCCATGTCTTGAACCACAAAGCAGAGATTTTCTTCGGTGCATTCCTGGCCATTGAGTAACAAGGCTGAATTTTCAGGCATGTATTTATCCAGGTTCTGGGTGTAGATCAAATATTTCACATATTCGATGACCCGTGGATCCAATTCAGCTTCACGCACAAAGATTCTTTCCACCAATTCAATTCGGGAAAGCACCAAGTCCACCGGAGGTAACTCTTGACCGGAGGGCAAGAGATCCTTCATATCCCGAAGCACTTTATCAAATTCGGCAATGGCGGTTTCCGCGTCCTCCAAGCTGCTGGGACTGAGAAAGATCATCCAGCCTGCTCTTGAATCATGATAAAGCAGGTTTTTATCCAGATTAAATTCGAAATGGCAGCTGTTACACTTAATCCGGTTTAATTTATTCTCTAAAAGCTGTTTCCGCAATTCGGGTTCTTTGCCTACATCCAAACTGTCATATAGAACTTCATCTTGTTGACTCTTGCATTCAGGACATTGGATGGGATAAGTACTTGTTTGTGCCATGGGGTTCCTTTCTAAAATTATGTCGTTGGGTTAAAAAAATCAGACTATGACTATACGCAGCATCTATCCAGAATCAACGCAAGAACCGATTGACTCCTACACCGTCGTCATTGATGGTAAGGATATGACTCCCGGTAAAAGCGAATCAGACGTTCTCTCAGCCAGAGAACAGGTAGAAATTTTGCAGAAGCTGGTTAAAATTCAAAAATCCGAAGACTGGGAAATTTGGGTTTTATTTAATGGAGAACCCTTGCACCAAGTGGAGCACGGAGGAGATTTCTTAGGAATCCGGGTCTTTTTCTCCCCTACCCCGCCCCAACGTATCCCCACTTTGCTCGAATGTGTGAAAGTTTTAAGTAAATCGGATCAAAAAACCTTAATGGTGACCAATGATCCCAATTTAGAAACCCGGGCCATTGCATTGGGAGCGGCCACCTTGCGTGCGGATACCCTCAAAAAGGGATATGAAAATCTGTTTGTGAGCCGTTCCAGACCTCAAAGCCGCCTCATGCGTCACCGCACTGTCGATCAGCGCAAAAGTCAGTTAAGAGAAGATGAAGGTCCGGATATCAGAGATCTGATCGATTTGGTGTAGTCCACGTTCTCCGAACGTGGAAATGAAACAAGAGCCTAAGCTTCGATTTCCATGCTCGGAGATCGTGGACCACGTTGTCTTAAAACCTCATAAAGCGTAATGGCAGCCGCAGTAGACACATTCAATGAATCCGCTAGCCCTTCCATGGGCAGGGAAACTTTCATTTCGGCTCTTTCCAGCCAATGATCGCTTAAACCCAGCATTTCTGATCCTACCGCTACGGCCACCGGCCCTTGTAAATTTGATTGATACAAACTTCGATCCGCATGGGGGGTCATGGCCAACAGTGGAATTCCCTGTTCAAGCAACCAGGATCCGCATTCTTCAAATGTACTTTCAATGACCGGGACTGAAAACAGAGTCCCCACACTGGCACGAACGGTATTGGGATTGTAAATGTCGGTGACCGCATCGCAGAGAATGACTGCATCCACCCCGGCAGCATCCGCTGAACGCAACATGGTCCCCAGATTTCCGGGCTTCTCAATCCCCACCAGAAGTAAATAAAAGGGATTTTCTCCGGTTTCCAGATTCTCCAGTCCCAAGTGAAGTTGGGGAGCCAAGGCAATTAATCCGTCCGGCCGGTCCCGATAGGCAACTTTACGAAACACTTTTTCCGAGCAATCATAAAGTCGAGCCCCGCTTTCTTTGGCAGCTTCGATCAATTCCGGTTCATTTTCTCCCAGCCACAGGTCTTTGCAATAAAAGAAATCCTGGATGGGCCATCCGCTTTGCATGGCACGCAGACATTCCCGGTACCCTTCAATCAGAAAAATTTGTTCCTCATCCCGAAAGCTTCGTTTCCGGAGTTTGGTCAGATATTTAATTTTAGGATTTTGTGGACTGGTGAGTTCTTGAGCTTCCATGCAGTCCTATTAGCATATTTCCCTTGTCTACTCCTTAATTTTCTTTCATAACCTTTTTCTTAGCCCTGAATGATTTTCTGTTTTTTTCTCTCTCTTAACTTCCATCTACTCTCTCCTGAAAAATGAACTTACCTCCCCATAAAATTGAAGAACTTATTTCCGCCAAAGATTTGCATGACCGGGTAACAAAAATTGTAGATGATATTACGCAACAACTTGATGACAAACCTCTTGTGATTGTGGGTGTGCTTCGGGGGAGTTTTATGTTCCTGGCCGATCTGGTTCGGGAACTCCATCCCCGTAAATTTCATCCGCAAATCGATTTTATGACCCTGCAGAGTTATGGAAGCGCCACCGTAAGTAGCGGCAACGTGAATATTACCAAAGATGTGACTGTCAGCTTAGATGACATGACCGTTTTGCTGGTTGATGACATTCTCGATTCAGGCCGGACTCTTAATTTTGCGGTAAAACACGTACTCAATAAAGGGGCGAGCAAAGTTTTGAGTTGCTGCTTACTGGATAAACCCGAGCGACGCGTAGTGGATATCAAAGCAGATTTCATTGGATTTGATATTCCGGACACCTTTGTGGTGGGTTATGGCCTCGATTACGACAGCCATTACCGCGAGCTTCCCTATATTGGAAAAGTCGTGTTTGATGAAGACAATAAATAATAGCGAATTGCGGAGGGATAATGGCGAATGGTTGACAAAAGCCTGAGCTGAATCATTTTGACCTCCGACTTCCGACCTCCGACTTCCACAATTTAATCCCATGGAAACCATTGCAGCCATCATTACCGCTCCGGGTGAAGCCGGGGTTTCAATTGTCCGGGTGAGTGGTCCTGAATCTTTAAAGATAGCAGATAAGATTTTTGAATGTAACTCCCCTGCCCCTTCTTCCAGAAAAGCCAATACATTTGTATATGGAAAAGTAATGGATGGAGAGATGGAAGTGGATGAAGGATTGTTGCTCCTTTTCCACGGACCCCATAGTTATACCGCTGAAGATGTGGTGGAATTTCAGTGTCACGGAGGAGGCGCTTCTGCAAAACGGGTACTGAGATCCTGCTTTAATGCCGGGGCGCGGGCAGCGGATCCCGGGGAGTTCACCCGCAGAGCTTTTCTGAATGGACGCATCGATTTGCTCCAGGCCGAAGCAATAATGGATTTGGTTCGCGCGCATTCTGATCGTTCACAAACTGCTGCCCTTCAACAACTTGAAGGAAAATTAAGTCAGTCTTTTCAAGGCTTATATGACGGACTGCTCCAGGTAGCCGCACAACTGGAAGCCACTTTAGATTTTCCGGAAGATGAATTACCGGAATCGGTTTTACCCCAAATTCTCACCAATTTATCCAAAACATTATCAGATCTTGATGGCCTTTTAGACACTTGGAATGAAGGTCATGTGTTACGGGATGGTGCCCTGGTCGTACTCAGCGGAAAACCCAATGTAGGGAAAAGTACCCTGCTCAATACCCTGCTTGGACACGAACGCGCCATTGTATCAGACATTCCCGGCACCACCCGTGACAGCATTGAAGAGGAGTTTATTCTGGAAGGAATTCCCATGCGGTTGGTGGATACGGCCGGATTGCGGGAATCTGTGGATGTCATTGAACAAAAAGGAATCAGTCGTACCAAACAATATTTGGAAAAGGCGGATTTACACATTCATGTTATTGATCTAAGCCAGGCTGCGGATACACAGACCCTGGAGAACTTTGCAGACTTGATTCCCGGAAAAAGTATCTTGGTCTGTAATAAAAGTGATCTGCCTCGATTGTTCCACGTGGAACAATGGCCGGAAGGTATTCCGGTGGTTGAAACCGCGATTAAACAGGAAGTGGGATATCCGGCTCTGAAAATTGCGCTCAAAGAATTGTTAAGTTCATCTATTGATCTTTCAGCCCGTCCCCATGCGGTAATTTCTGAACGGCACCGTTTGGTATTAATGGACGTAAAATCTGAACTATCCGGCATAGAGGCCCTTTTATCCGGGAAATTTGGGGATGAAGCCCTGGTTTTAGCCATTCCCGGACTTCGTGAAGCTTTAATACGTCTCGGAGAAGTTACCGGACGTGAATATCACGAAGATCTCCTGGATGAGGTCTTTTCAACTTTCTGTATTGGAAAGTAGCATTGTTCCACGTGGAACAATCCAGGTTAAGATAATGAATGAGGGATACAGGGTTCAAATATGGGATTATACATTCCAGGATTGTAAACAGACGATTTTGGCATAGTTATAAAGCATTATACCCTTATTCCTTCTTCTCTATCCTTTTTCCTTTCCTATAAAATGACTCCTACTTTTGATGTACTTATTGTTGGTGCCGGCCATGCAGGCTATGAAGCTGCCCTGGCTTCTGCACGTTTAGGGGCTAAAACGGCGCTTTTAACCATGGATAAAGACGCAATTGGTCGAATGAGCTGTAATCCCAGCATTGGGGGCATGGCAAAGTCGCACATTGTGTGCGAATTAGATGCACTCGGGGGTGAATTGGGAAGAAATGCTGATTTTACCGGAATTCAATATAGAACCTTGAATCTCCGGAAAGGACCTGCGGTTCAGGCCACCCGGGTTCAAAATGATAAAGATGCTTTTCCACTTCGGATCCAGGCCGTCATAGCCGCACAGGACAATTTAGAGGTACTGGAGTGTACTGCGGGTCAAATATGGACCGAAAATGGTCGGTTACAGGGCATTATCACTGAAAAGAACGAAAATATCCGGGGAAAATGCGTGGGTATTGCTTCCGGAACCTTTCTGGGTGGAAAAATTCACATTGGTGATAAAAATCATGCCGGCGGACGGGTATTTGAACCGGCAGCCTATCAACTGTCCGAATCTTTCAAAAATCTGGGATTTCGATTGGGTCGCCTTAAAACCGGAACCCCTCCGCGTCTACACAAAGATTCCGTTGATTATTCAGTAATGGAAATTCAGCCGGGATTGGAACCACCACCGTTTTTCAGCCGGGCAGCGCGGAAAAGACGAAAAGAAGTGGAATTGTTCCACGTGGAACATAAACCTTCCGCATTGGAGCCATGGATTCCCGGATCTGAGCAGATTCCTTGCTGGTTAACCCACACAACTGAGCAAACACACCAAATCATTGAGGATAATCTGAAAAACTCCGCAATGTATGGCGGGCATATTGATGCCACGGGGGTGCGGTATTGTCCTTCGATTGAAGATAAAATCGTAAAATTCAGGGATAAAGACCGTCATCACGTGTTTATCGAACCTGAGGGGCGGTTTTGTGATACTATTTATCCCAATGGCACCTCCAACAGTCTACCAGAGGATGTTCAGAAAGAAATGATCCATTCAATCCCAGGAATGGAGAAAGCGGTGTTTACTTTGCCCGGATATGCGATTGAATACGATTTTTCCGATCCAACCCAGTTATTTCACAGTTTAGAGAGTAAATTGGTGGAAGGATTGTTCCTGGCCGGTCAAATCAATGGCACCACCGGATATGAGGAAGCGGCAGGGCAGGGCTTTATGGCCGGAGTCAATGCCGCCCGCAAAGCTTTAAAAATGGATACATTTGTATTGGGACGACATGAAGCGTATATTGGAGTGCTGATTGATGACCTGATTAATAAGGGAACAGACGAGCCCTATCGCATGTTTACTTCGCGTGCAGAACACCGTTTGCTCTTACGCCAGGACAATGTAGACTTCCGTTTGCGGGGAAGGGCAGGGGAGTTGGGCATTCATTCAGAGGCACATTTGGCTGAAATTGACAGAATTAACCTCGCTATAGAGAGCGAAATGGCCCGTTTGGAAAAAACTTTTGTCAACGGTAAGCCTCTGGCCGGGTTGTTGAGACAGCCTGAAAATGAATATAAAGACCTTCCTGACCTCCCCGGAGGCTTGGAAGATGAGGTGATGCAACAGGTAGAAATCCGCATGAAATATGCCGGATATATCGACCGGGAATCCCGCCAGGCCGCCAGAGCGGTAAAATTAGATAAAGTATTGATACCCAAAGATATAGACTATGATGATATCGTCTCTATCCGCTATGAATCCCGGGACAAACTCAAAAAAATCCGCCCGGAAAATTTAGGACAGGCCGCCCGGATCAGCGGGGTGAATCCTGCCGATATTTCGATTCTGCAGGTGTTTTTGAAAAAGTAGATCAGATATACGCCAAGTCTGGAGTATAAAGAGATCCGCGGTTCTGTACAGTTCTTTACCATTGGCAGGAAAGCACTCGTTAAATTTTTGGATAAGAAAAATATAGGCACCCGTTTGTTCCCGATACACGAAAGCTACCACAGAAGTAAATCCAGGATGATTTAAAATCACCGCAGCGCCTGAAAGTTCTTTTCATATATAAGTTTCGAATAATACATATTGTTATTGAATATTTATAACAAAGTTGTTTCGTATTCTGAACGAAATGAAGAAGAATATCCGTTATACGCTAATTGCTTTCACCACTATTTTTCTCGGAATCCAACTGATTCCAGTGGATAGACATAATCCGCCTGTTGTTTCAGATTTTGAAGGGCCGCTTGAAATAAAAACACTTTTGAAGCGAAGTTGCTACGACTGTCATTCAAACGAAGTTAACTGGCCTTGGTATAGTTACGTCGCGCCCGTTTCATGGTTGGTGGTGCATGATGTAAAGGAAGGTCGTGAGGAATTAAACTTTTCTGAATGGAACAAATATAGCGGCGATTCAGAAATGAAGGATGAAATTATTGAGGAGATTGCGGAAGGTGAGATGCCTCTTCCGATATATCTTGTTACACATCGAGATGCTTCTGTAAGCGAACAAGAACTACTCGTACTTAAACAATGGTCAGGATATTCAGCCCATTCACATAAAAAAGATCACGGGGATGAGGATTAGAGAAAACAAGACTCTCGATTCAACCCTGCTACTGACCCGTACCTAAGATTGAAAAGCTACAAGTGAAGTGCCGTCTTAGGAAGTAATTCTGCACATGAGGGGGCTTCTTTTTACAAGTATTCTTGGATGGTTGATCATGCCCGCCACGTCCTTGAACTCCCTGTGTAGACGTGTTAAGTGGGTATCGATTTTAAATACAAACGATACGATTAAAAGGAAACCTTATGCCGAAATTAAAAGTCTTGAATGGAAATATGTTGATTGCCCAAAGTGGGGGACCGACAGCCGTCATTAATCAAACATTGGTGGGTGCGGTGCTGGAAGCACGTAACCATGCTTGCATCGAAAAAGTATTCGGAGCCAAACACGGTATTCAGGGAATTCTGGATGAAGATTTTGTAAACCTTGGACGTGAGTCCGAAGCCAATTTGGAAAAAGTGGCACAGACACCGTCATCCGCTTTGGGCTCGGTGCGCAAAAAACCAACGGCCGAAGATTGCGAAAAAATCTTTGAAGTATTGAAAAAATACAATGTGCGATACTTCTTTTATATTGGTGGAAATGATTCGGCGGAAACCACCCACATTATTAATCAGGCCGCACGCAAAGCAAAATTTGATTTCCGTTGTTTCCATTTGTGTAAAACCATCGACAACGATTTGCGTCAGAATGATCATACGCCCGGTTTCGGATCTGCGGCCCGTTTTGTGGCTTCCGCATTTATGGGCGACAACCAGGACAACCGCGCACTGGGCGGGGTGAAGATTAATGTGGTGATGGGACGGCACGCAGGATTTCTTACCGCGGCTGCTGCGTTGGCGAAAGTGCATCCGGATGATGGTCCTCATTTAATTTATTTACCCGAACGCGCTTTCTCCATGGTGAAATTTGCCAAGGATGTGAAAGCGGTGATGAAAGAATACGGCCGCTGTGTGATCGCGGTGAGTGAAGGGATTTGTGACAGCAAAGGGCAGCCCATTATTGCCGCCCATACCAAAGAAGTGGACAGTCACGGAAATCTGCAACTTTCAGGTACCGGTGCGCTGGGTGATATTCTCGCGGACGAATTAAAGAAACGTACCGGGATCTCCCGGGTGCGGGCGGACACCTTTGGATATTTGCAACGTTCCTTTCCGGGAGTGGTTTCTCCCACGGATGCAAAAGAGGCGCGGGCAGTGGGTACGTCAGGTGTTAAATTTTCAGTCAAAGACTTTTCGGATGGTTCTGTAGCCATAAAGCGCAAAGACAGCAAGCGGTATGCAGTCACCTTTGAACGGGTTACCCTCAAATCTGTGGCCAAAGAAACCAAACACATGCCTGCAAAATTTATTCACAAAGACGGCAATCAGGTGACGTCCGCATTTATCGACTATGTGAAACCGCTGGTCGGACCTTTGCCGGTAATCGGACGTCTTAAAGATGTTCCGGTGGCCAAACAAAAATGAAAAACCTTTTACTGATTTTGGGGTTGCTGACTTCAACCGTTACTTTCGCGCAGACGCGTGATGTTTCGGGGAATCAGGAAGAAGAGAAACCTATACCGAAAGGACCGGAGTTGATGCAGCAAGTACGCGCACAACTGCCTCCGATGCCGCTTGAGTTGAGAGGAAAAATTTCGACCTTTCAAAATCGTAAAAGACAGGACCGCCGATTGGTATCGGTTTTGCGTTTCGGGGATGCGGTGCCATCGGCCACCTACACCCTTTCGGATGGCTTCGGGGATTCCATCACAAAAGTACAAGTGAAGTGGCCCCGGGGAATTCCGGTATTTTCACAGTGGGATGCGGAAGGTAAAGCGATGCCGGCTCCCGCCCCTCAGGATGAAGTGGCGGATACCGGTTTGAACTGGTCGGATCTGGCCTTGGATTTTTTGTGGTGGCCGGGTGCGAAGTCGGTCGAACGTGAAATCGTAAAAACCCGTTCGGCGGTCATTCTGTTTTTACCCGCACCTCCGGAACGTGAAGACCTGCATCAAATAAAATTGTGGGTGGATGAACGGGCGCTGTTTATTGTGCGGGCCGAAATGTTGGATGCGGATGGTGAATTGGTAAAACAGATTGAAGTGGACAGCATCAAAAAAGTGCGGGAAGATTTTTGGATGGTGAAGGATCTGAAAATTTATGATCCCATTTCGAAAAGCCGCATAGGGATTCGTTTTGAGGATGTGATTGAACTTGAGGCTGGGGAATGAATAGCTGTTCGCGCTGAGCGCGGGCTTCAGCCAGAAACAGGGAATGAATGAATTTTCGATTTCATTTGCGATTTCGATTTTGATATCGAATATTTTCCCGACCTCCGACCTCCGACCTCCGACCTCCGACCTCCGACCTTAAATGAATACACTTTCAAAAACTCTGCGACTTTTTCTCGATAGCATTGGCCGTCGATCGGAATACGAATTTTATCTCAAAAAATTCCAATCCGATCGGTCTGTCTGTTTTGCCTTGGTGTTACCGGACAGTGCCAGTGTGGAGAACTCGGGGGACTTGATGACCTTCGATTTGCAGTTTTTGTTGCGCCTGGAACTCTGCCCCTTGTTGTTGCTTTGCGGAAAGGATGCGAAGGCGAATGCGGAAAAGCTCATGCAACACGGAACCTATCACCTCATTGAAGATCTTCAGCCGGATTCGGATCCGGCCCTGTGGCGGGAGCGTCTGAAATTCTGTTTGCAGAAAGGAGAGATCCCGGTTTTTTGTCGTCCGGATCTGGAAGACACCCAAGCGGTAAAAGAACTGATGCCGCGATTGGTCACCCGCCTGCATGTGTTGAGAAATGCGGGGATGTTGATGGATGAGAATGAAGAAAAAATATTTTACTATTACACCCGCCGGGCCACTGAACAAATCCTGAATGTCCAGGACAAGGCTTTGGTTCAAAAAGCGGAACAGTGGTTGGAGCACAATCCCCAGTTGCACATCTCGGTTTCATCTCCCTTATATTTATTACAGGAAATGTTCACGGTGCGCGGACGGGGAAGTATCATCCGTCCCGGCAGTCAAATTGAGCATGTGAGTGATATTGGCGATTTGGATCTTTCGAGATTGTTGACCATGATTCAGAATGCTTTTGGCCGGGAGTTAAAAGATCCTGAACAACTACGCAATGCCACTGACTTTTATATTGAATCCAGATATCGCGGAGCGGTGATTTTGGAAACCCATGCTTCGGGAAAATACCTTTCCAAATTTACGGTGGGAACCGAAGCGAGGGGGGAAGGGGTGGCCCAGGAATTATGGGAAGCAGCCTGCGAAACCCAGGAGCGTTTGTTTTGGAGATCCCGCAGCGACAATCCAGTCAACCAGTGGTATGAGCGTCACGCCTCCGGACATCATCGGGAAGGAAAGTGGACCGTATTCTGGAAAGGAGTGGCACCCGCACAACTTCCGGAAATTATTTCCTATTGCCTGGACCGTCCCAGTGATTTTATGGAGTAAGCAAACGGAGCGCGGACAATCCTGTCCCAGCGGAGACCTAATTAGCGTCAGATTCGATTCCGCTGGGACAGGATTGTCCGCGCTCCGGCACAAAAAAACCACGCGGTGAAGCGTGGCCTTTTTTGGAGTTCGTCGATTGCAGATCGAAGTTAGGGCTTTCCCTATCTTCTTCCGGCCGTTCACGGGCCGGCATCTACAATCTTCAATCTCCCTTAATGGGTTCACCCATTATTTCACTTCGATCAATTCGACTTCGAAGTCCAGAACCTGATTGGGTCCAATGGCAGGAGGTCCCTGTTCGCCATAAGCGAGAGCGGAGGGAATCCAGAAGCGGTATTTTGCACCGGGAGACATCAGTTGAAGACCTTCGGTCCAACCGGGGATGACGCGGTTCAAGGGGAATTCAACCGGCTCGCCGCGTTCGACGGAGCTATCAAATACGGTGCCGTCGAGCAGACGTCCGGTGTAATGAACTTTTACGGTATCGGTGGCTACAGGTTTGTCGCCTTCACCTTTTTCGATCACCTGATATTGCAGACCGGAAATGGTGGTCATCACGCCTTCTTTGCCGGCATTCTCGGTGAGGAAAGCTTTTCCTTTTTCCAGGTTTCCTTCAGAAGCCTGTGCAGTCGCTTGTTGCTGTTGTTGTTGACGTTCCTGCAGAAAGCGTTGGGCTTCCGCATTGGCGGCTGCCATTTCTTCATCCGTGTAGGGAGGAGGGGTTCCGGCTTTTTTGTCTTGAATGGCTTTCAGAACTTGATCGGGCATCATGCCGCGACGGGCGACCTGGGTCGCGATGCCTGCACCTTCGGCATAGGCAATTTTGTCAGTGTCCAATGTCTGTCCAATGGCATCCTGGAAACCTTTGACCATTTGTTCCTGATTCAAATTGGGGTTTTGTGAAAGTTGGTTGGCGATGTTTAATCCGGTGCCGTAGCTGATTTTCTGCATGATATCTTCAGGCAGGGGCTCTTGAGCAAAATTGGGCATGTTCATAATCATGAGGGCCACGAGGGCAAAAATTCCAGTATACTTCATTTAGTGTTCTCCAGTTGGTTGTGATTGGGCTGAACGTGGTCAGAAACTGCGAAAAAGTCCAATCCTTTTCCGGCAAAATATCACGTTCAGCGATGAAAGATCCGTTAAAATGTCCTTGCCTCTTGCCCCGAACGAAGGTACGTAGCACTCCAATTCCCTGCTCGGGTGGTGGAATGGCAGACACGCCAGCTTGAGGGGCTGGTGCCCGCAAGGGCGTGTGGGTTCGACTCCCACTCCGAGCACCATTTTCGACCCCGCCTATAATCTGATGTTTTGGCGGGGTTTTTAATTGTCTATCCTTAGAGGGGGGCGGGGCATAAAACGTTCAAAAATAGATTTTATCTGGATTGGACTTCCGCCATCGGATGTTTTTTAATGAGGTAACTATTTAAAGGAGAAAAGATGCCGACGAAAAAAATACGGATTAAAAAGAAAAACGTGGTTCTAAGTCCCAGGTCAATCGAACACGTAATTTCGGAACCGGCGGTACCCGATGCCTCACAAACCTTGCACATTGATGATCCGGATGAGGATGTCATAGACAACTCCGCATCGACGGTGGTTGAACTGAACAGCTCCACCATGAAAGATCCGGTGGAACAACGTCCTTTGGAACCGGAGAAAACCAAGGCCTCACCCAAAATAGATCTCACCCAGGATCTTTCTGAGCCCACATTTAAATTTTTCTGTTACCGTTGCGGACAAAAACTGAAAGTGCCCCTTTCCTGGGCGAATTTGAGCACGTCCTGTGCACGTTGCAAACACGACGTCGTGGTCCCGCCACCCCTTGACGGAGATTTGGATTAATGGCGGAATGGTTTGATTTGGTGGATGAGCAGGGAAACCCGACCGGAGAGAAAGCCCTTCGTTCCGAATGTCATGGCAATCCCGAGTTGATACACCAGGCGGTGCATGTGTTTGTAATCAACCAGGCAGGCAACTTGTTTCTGCAAAAACGGTCGATGCAAAAAGATATTCAACCCGGCAAGTGGGATACGTCGGTGGGGGGACATGTGGATGCGGGAGAAATGCCGGCCGCTGCGGTTTGCCGTGAATTGCGTGAGGAATTAGGGATTCCCGAAGGGCATCCGGAGTTTTTATACCAGTATGTCTGGCGCTCACCCGTGGAGACGGAAGTGATCCGCTCCTTCCGTTTTCGTTACGAAGGGCCTTTTGAATTGCAGGCCTCGGAATTGGATGACGGAAGATTTTGGACAGTAGCTGAAATTGAAACCGGGTTGGGAAAAGAGATTTTTACCCCGAATTTTGAATTTGAGTGGGTGAAAATCCGGCCCCATCTGGAGCCTGCCACTTCGTGAAGTTCTACGCACCGTCCGGAATACAAGGCGTGATTCGCGCCCTGGCCTTGGAAAGTCGGATGTTGGAAGACCCGGCGGGTGAAGATGGGCTGTTGTTCTGCTGGTCCGGGGAAAAAGCAGTGGTGATGGGTAAAAACCAGAACCCCTGGCGGGAATGCGATTTGGATTTTATACGGGAAACCGATTGTACATTGGCGCGGCGGGTTTCCGGTGGGGGAACGGTTTACCACGATCCGGGCAATTTGAATATTTCGTGGGTGCTGCCCCGGGACAAATATCGGGCAGAAGAAATGCACGGCATTTTGATTCGGGCGCTGAATCAATTGGATATCACCGCGGAGTTGGGGAACGGGGGGAGTTTGGTGGTTGCGGGCAAAAAAATCTCAGGTTCCGCTTTTTGTTACCGCAAAGACCGGGTGTTACATCACGGAACCTTGTTATTGGATGCGGATCTGGGGGAATTACGGGCGGCGCTTGCCCCTCCTAAAATGCGGATTGAAACCCATGCGGTGGACAGCGTCCCGGCGCCTGTCATTAATCTGAAAACCCTCCAACCTGAAATAGACAAGAGACTAATTCAGGAGAGCTTGCTGAAGGAAGCTGAAAAGACATTTGGGAATTTAGAGCCCTTGCAGGAACTTCCCGATATTCAATCCGAAGCCGATCACTTGACGACCGATGAATGGCTTTGGGGGCAGACGCCCGCCTTTACGAGTCAGGTGAAGCTACCCGAAGGTGGAGAGCTCCATTTTAAGGTGCGCAAAGGGAAAATAACTGAATGCCGGGTGGGAGGGCAGAAAATCGACCTGGCCCCGGCCCCGGGATTTCCGGACGGAGATTACGCGGAGTTGGATCAGGCACTTGGGCTCAGGGCTGGCGGCATGGATGCGTTGTTTAAACAAAGTGGCTGGATGAAAATTTAGGCTGTGGTATCCGCAACGGATGAGAATAGGATAGTTGGAACGGAGCGTGGGCACATTTGCCCACATAAGATTCGGACAGATCAGCGTTGAAACGTGTCCGAGCTCCATTGAAACGCTGAAACGTATCCGAGCTCCGTGGGTATGAAAGGAATTGGGTGTTTATTTTAGAAAAGATACTCATTTACACGGGAGCACATTTTATTTAAGGTATACGTATGAATGGTTATTTAAATCCCAGGATTCCTATTCAAAAGCATGAGCATGGGCTCCCCCATTGGCAACAGCAGGAGTCCACGCTCTTTTTAACCTGGCGATTGGGGGATTCGTTACCACAGAAAGTTGTGATGGAGTGGAAGCGTCAGCGGGATCAGTGGGTACGGACCCATCCGAAGCCTTGGGGGGGAAAGGTGGAAAATGAATTCCATAACCGGTTTTCACGGAAAATAGATTTTTGGTTGGATCAGGGGGAGGGATGTTGCCTGCTCAAAGAACCGGAGGCATCCAGCCTGGTCGCAAAGGCGATCCAGAGGGAATCGGGGTTTCGAGGGAGGACACATGCATTTGTGGTGATGCCCAACCATGTTCATTTGCTCTTTTCTTTGTATGCCCATTCGAAGCTGGAAGAATTGCTGAAAAGCATCAAAGGTCGCTCATCCAGAGGATTGAATCAACTACGTGGAAGCAGAGGGAAAAATTGGCAATCCGGGTATTGGGATCGGATTGTGCGAGGCCCAGAGCACTTTGAGCGTTGTAAATCCTATATTTTAGAAAACCAAAAGAAAGAGAATTTGAGGCCGGGGGAGTATTTTTTGTGGATGGAGGAGGACTGAGCTGCGCGG
>CAKZLZ010000142.1 GCA_937127435.1 uncultured Verrucomicrobiota bacterium
CAACACTTCAATCGCAGTGGCGTTAATGACCAGAGCCTGTTCAGAAGAAAGGGGGGCGACCACGCCTTGGACTTTCACCCGGCTGAGTTCTTTGAGGCCGTTCACTCCCCGCAGGCCACTGGCCAGCACTTTGCCATCCGCACCCACCATCTGTACGGTGGCAATGCCTTTAAGGATGCCTTCCCGGGTATCGCAACAGGCATCCCAGGGGGTTTCACAATGGTCATCATCCGACATGAGATCACAGGAGGTAATGGTTTCCTCATCACCGACCACCATGAGAGCCCGGCCTTCCACAAAGGGAGTTTCAGAGCCCATCACTTTGGCGAAAAAGACCACTTCATCGCCGGGTTTCACTTGGTTGCGGATTTCGGGAATTGAACCCGTCACATCATCGGCAACCCTTTGAAACATCCCGGCAAGTTCAGGCGGGGTTTCGATTACCGCCACAGGTTCCGTTTCTTGTTGGCAGCCGACAAGTAGCAGGAGAAGAGGAAGGAGACAGATATATTTTTTCATGATTTTCATAGGGTTGAATTAATCCCGCAACGCTTGCGGAAGAGGTGGGGCTAAACATCGAAAAGCGGGGGGCAAGGTGCCGATAATCCCTAACAACAACCCGGCGGCCAGACCGATAAACAGGGTGCCGGGTTCCAAATCCAGTTCAATGGCTCCCGCCCCGAAAGGCAAGACCCGATTGTTTAAAATCAGCCGGGCCAACAATGCACCGGTCAAGGTTCCGGCCATCGCAATCAACAGCGATTCCTGCAACAAAGAAAACAGAATCGCCCCCCGGCTGAACCCGACCGCCTGCAGGGTGGCGGTTTCCCGCACCCGGGAGGCGAAGGCGGCATACAGCGTATTCAGTCCGCCAAAAACCGCCGCCGCCGCGATCAGCAAAGCGGTGGTCCAGATCATGGTACGCACCGGCGCATAAAATGCGGCCAGCTTGGCGTAATAAACACTCTCCGATACGGCGGACAATTCCAGATCCAAACGTTGTCGGGTGAACAATTCCACATCCACCGCATCCGCCCCCGGCTGCAAGCGAAGCGCCACCGAACTTACGGTGTCCCGTTGGGCAATGGTGCGCAAATCCTGCAGAGGCATCCAGATTTCAGATTCCATCACCGTGCCCGGAGCGGCCATAATGCCACTGATCCGCATGGGTACCCCGTCAAAGGTCAGCACCTCCCCTATTGCAAGTTCTTCGGGACTCAAATCCAGTCGGCGCCAGGCCAGTCGACCGGCCAGCATTTCGCCGGGTCCGGGAAAGCGGCCTGCTTGTATCACCGTTTCCGGATGCACCAACATCACCGCGGGTGTCACCCCTCTCACCAAGCCCCGGACTTCTATTCCCGATGAACTTTGTAAGGCGGCCATGTGAACGATTTCAGGTGAAACCGCACGTTGACCCAACACCGTCTCCACGCCGGACAAGCTGGTTTCCGCAATGCCGGCAGCCTGTTCGGACACTTCGCTGCGCTGCATGCTTTCTTCACTTCCGGCTCCCAACAACAATACGTTTTGGGGTGACGCGGTGGATTGCAGACTTTTAGTCATCCCCACATTCATGGCGTGGGCCCCCATCACCAGCAACACCACCAGGGCACTTCCGGCAATACTTTGCAACAGGCGGGTTCGATCCCGTGATAAATTCCGAACGGCGTACGTAAAAGGTAACATGGGTTAACTCCTTAAACTTTCTACAATGGGACGGCGCACCGAAATCCAGGCCGGATATAGTGCGGCCAGCCCGCCCAGTAACAAGGCAATGCCCATGCCCCGCGCCACCAAACCTGCATGCGCGGTTACCGCCATGATCTGACCTTCGTTGCCAAAACTCAAATGGGACAAACGTAAAAACAGCCAGGCGCCGGCCGCACCGGCCAGACCACCGGCCAAGCCCAACAACAACCCTTCCAGCAACACCAACCAGGCGATCGCCCGGTTGGGAAAGCCCAGGGTCTGCAGGACCGCATTTTCTTTCACCCGGCTGCGCACCACCAGCAAAACCGCATTGGCCACCAAGCCCATCACCGCCACCACGGCGCCTAAACCAATCCAGCGGGTGAAGCGGGTCAGTTCGATCAACTCTTTGGCCGCCCGGGCAAAAAATGCCGTTTCGGGCTGAGTGAAGGTGGGGGATTCCCCACTGCGGAAACGGTTATCGATTTCCTTCGCCACCCGGTCCAGATTTGCGGGATCACTCACCCGCACATTAAACTGGGTCACTTCCCCCAAGCCCTTGCTGGAGGTCTGCTGCAAAAAAGGAAGATGCACATAAGCCACGCTGTTGTCCTGGGCATTGGGTGATCGAATGATGCCGTGTATCCGCACCCGCACTCCGGCCGCCGCAAAGCTGTCACCGGGTTTCAGACCGCGCCGTTGGGCCAGGTTTTCACCCACCAATGCCCCGTCATCCGCCTGCTCCCAGGCCGACAGGGAACCATCCAGTACTTCAATCTCAGGTGCATAACGGCTCAGCAGTTCAGGCGGGACTCCGCGGAAGGTCACCACATCCAAACTCGCGCCGCAATTGTTCACGGTAATTTGAATGGGAATCACTTCGCGGACGCCGTCGATCTGCTTGATTTCATCGGCATAATATTCCGGCAAGCGGCTGGTCGAGGGACAGTAGCGATTTTCCCTGAACACCACCAGCGTCGCTTCCGAAGCCTGTTGACCGGTCACGTTCGATACCGCCGACTGCATACTTTCCACCAGCGTGAACAGAAAAATCCCCGCGCCGATACCGAGCAGCGTCAGTAGTGTACGCACCCGGTGACGAATCAATTGTTTCAGCGCAAAGGGAACCAAATTTATAAGACCTTTAATGGACATCTGCAGCCTCCAACAACCGGCCTTTCTCCAAGTGCAATGTCCGGTCCGCCGCGGCCGCGGCTTTCGGGTCGTGGGTCACCATAATAATGGTTTTCTGTTGCTCCTGCGCCAGACTGCACAAAAGTTTCAACACCGCATCCGCCGACTCACGGTCCAAATCTCCGGTCGGCTCATCGGCGACCAACAGTTCCGGATCCGCGACCAATGCACGTGCTATCGCCACCCGTTGTTCTTGTCCGCCGGACAGTTCGCGTGGAAAATGGTGCATGCGGTCGGCCAATCCCACCAAAGCCAAGGCGGCCTCCACCCGTTCACGACGGTCCCGGCGACTCTGTCCGTCGGGCAACAAGGGAAGCTCCACATTTTCAAACGCACTCAACACCGGAATCAAATGGTAGAGCTGAAAGATGTAGCCCACATGTTTCGCCCGCCAGGCGGCCAGTTTCCGCCGGGAGAATTCGTGCACCGGAATCCCGCCGATGTTGATTTCCCCTTCACTGGGAGAATCAATTCCCGACAACAAATTGAGCAAGGTGGTTTTTCCGGAACCCGAAGGCCCCATCAAGGCCAGAAATTCGCCCCGGGCCACATCCAGATCCAGAGATTCCAGGGGGGTGACCCACTGGGAACCTTTCTTATATCTTTTGGCAATGCCGCGGCAGCGGACGAGTGGATGATTTTCAGATGCATTCATTATTTTTCTCCTTTCACTTCATTTACCAAAATACCATTTTTCAATCCGGCGGGGAGCCCGAGCACCACCCGCTCTCCGGGTCGCAATCCTTTGCGCACTGCCCGGTAATTTTCCCGCACTTCAGATCCCAATTCCACGGTTCGCGATTCCGCCCGCAGACTCACCGGATCCACCACCCAAACCAGACCGTCGCCCTGAAGGGCCTCTTGGGGGACCCAAACCGTTTCCGAGGGAAGGAAGGTCCCGGCCGTTTCATTTCCTTCCTTCGGAATGCTCATAAATTCCACCCGGCAGAGCATTTCCGGACGCATCCGAAAATCAGGATTTTCAATCGCCACTTTCACCTGCAGGGTATTCCGGGTCAAATCCGCCTGCCCCACGATCCGGGTCACTTTGCCCTGGAATTCCTGACCGGGAAAAGCGGAAAGCTGAATGCGTGCGGGCATGCCCGGGCTGACCGCCGCCGCATCTGCCAGCGGGACATCCACCCGCACCTGTAATTTTTCAGGATCGTACAAACTCACCACGGTCGCAGATTCCGGATCGTCCATTCCCCGCATCCGCTTCCCTCCGGGACTGGCGTAGCGGTGCATCACCACCCCGTCCACCGGCGAATAGATTTGGGTACGGGAAAGATCTGTACGTGCGCGTTCGACCTGGGCTTGGAGTTCGAGTACTTTCGCTTTGGCAGTTTCGATACCCGCCAGTTCAACCATTTGATGGGCTTTGTGCCCTTCCCATTCCGCTTCCGCCGCCGACAGCTCGGCTTTGCCCACCGCCACTTCGCGTTCAACCTGCAAGCGCTCATCTTCGGGTACGACCCCGTCATCTAAAGCCAATACCCGGCGCAAGCGGTCTTCCTGTTCAAGCAAGCGGGCACGGGCGGCCTCCACCCCGGCCAGGGAACGGTGACATTCCGCTTGCGCTCTTTTGACGGCTTTTTCTTTTTCTGTCTGGAAGGTTTTTGCGCCCAACAGAGAGGCTTCCAATGCGCGCAAATGGTATTCAAAATCTACCGGGTCCAAGCTGGCCAAAAGCTGTCCCGCTTTGACCGTCTCTCCTTCGAGGACCTCGACGGTTTCCACCAATCCATCCACCCGTACCGGTACCCGAATGGGGTACGGATCCGGTTCAATCCAGCCCGAGGCCTGGGAGAGAATTTGTGAAGATGTGCCGGGAGACTCAGTGGATTGCCCGCTGTTTTCCAACAGCAAAGCCGGCGCGGTTTTCACTTGCAGGCGCGGGCGGAGTTTTTCTCCGAAAAGCAGTGCAGAGAGGAAAAGAAATCCAGTGATTAATGCCGGGAGCAACAGCCATGACCGGCGCTTGGATGTACGGGAGTGTGACGCCGGCGCGGGCGTACGTTTAAGAGAATCAAGATGGGAAGATGTCATAAGGGTATCGAAAGGGTGCAAAGTTCATCAAACCCTGAGGGTTTGGAATTTTCGTCACAGGAATCCGCAAAGCGGCATTTCGATTACTTCAACATCTTAAATTTCCGGACTGCAGCAACAGGGGCGGTCCGGTGGGAAGGCAGGCATTCAATCTGAACTCAGGCCCCAGATTCAAAATCCGTCCGGGTTCAGAGATTTTCAGATAGCTAAAAGGGATCAGGGTCAAAAGCGGACGTGAAACCGGGGAGGCGACCGACCAGATTTCCAGATCAGTCTCCATCTCCAGACAACAGGAAGCAGATTCAATTCCCGTGGGGGAGAACAGCTCTTGGCAACAACTGTCGGCCGCTTGGATCGCTACCGATTCATTTTCGCAACAGACATCCTCACAAGGACTTTGTCCGGCGCAAAGATGCTTGGGGGCGAACAGGAAACCCAGACAAAGCAACAAGGCCAAGCCCCGGATCATTCCGGAGGATTCGACTTTAGAAGTTTGTTTGCGTTTAAAACCTTTCACGCGACTACGTTAACCGCAGACAGGAAAAAAAGCAAGTCGCCTGTAATACCAGGACTTTCCCCATTTTTTGACGGGATCAGACTTGCCAAGTGACAGTTTTTTTTTTGACAGGATTACAGGATCATCCGGATCAACTCCTGTTCATCATAATCAAACCATCACAACCTGAAGGAGGGT
>CAKZLZ010000143.1 GCA_937127435.1 uncultured Verrucomicrobiota bacterium
CTCCTTCAGGTTGTGATGGTTTGATTATGATGAACAGGAGTTGATCCGGATGATCCTGTAATCCTGTCAAAAAAAAACTGTCACTTGGCAAGTCTGATCCCGTCAAAAAATGGGGAAAGTCCTCTAATAATCGGCTTGATTCAGTGATGCGATGATGCGATGATGATATTATGAGAACAACCCTCAACATTGATGATGATGTGTTAGATGCCGCAAAGCATATGGCGTATATCCAGGCCCAAAGTTTAGGTGCGGTCGTGTCTGATCTATTACGAAAAGGCATGCAAAAACCTTCGGTCGAATATGAAAAAATCCAGGATGAGGAGATGCCCGTTTTCCATGTTTCTGAGGGTGCAAAAACCCTGACGCTCGACGATATTAAAAATGCGGAAGATGAAGAATGACTCCCGCCCTGTTAGATGTGAATATGTTGATTGCGATGACGTGGCCAACGCATATTCATCACCAAGTCGCTAAAAAATGGTTTGTAGAGAATTGTGAAAAAGGGTGGGCCACATGCCCAATAACAGAAGGGGGCTTTGTCCGTATTTCTTCAAACAAAAAATGCATTGAGGATGCGGTGCAACCCACTGAAGCCCGTAAAGTGCTCTTGGAAATATCCCGGATGGGGCGTCACATTTTTTGGAAAGATGATCTTTCGTATCATTCTGAGCAAATCCCCTTTACATATCTTACGGGGCACCGCCAAGTTACGGATGCGTATTTACTCGGATTGGCGATACAGAACAAGGGTCGCTTGGTCACTTTGGATCAAGGGATTACCCATCTGCTTCCAAAAAATTCCCCTCACCATCCCTGTTTGAATGTGATATTGTAGGTGATGATTTTCCTATTCTGCGGGTAAAGGCCCAATCGTGAGGGTAAGGAAATAGGGGTAGTCGGTTCCCCGCACAGAGGAATGCACCAAGGCGATGGTGAGGGTGATGTCCGGATATTGATCGTTGATGTAGGTGTCTAAACCTGCAAAAGGCACTGCCGGATCGAGGAGAAGTTTTTGTTTGGCGGCTTGTTCTTCCTCTGTGGATTCTTTTTTCTTCCAGCCTTCGCCCAGAACCCTGGAGAGTTCCGTGCAGGCATCCGCATAGTTGAGTTTGGATTTGTAGGAAACGACTTGCCTTTGATCTTTCACATATTCCCGGTTGAACTCACACCCGGAAAGTTCCAGGGGGAATGCCACCGGCAATTTTTCTTCTGCAAAGCATACAACTGAAAGGCTGAAGAAAAGAAAAGTGGATAGGATTTTTTTCATTTGGGTTTTTCCTTATTATGGCGCGGTTCTGAACATCAGGCATTTTAAACATATCCGGCTGCTTGCCAGCCGTTTTGTTCTGCGAGATCCCTTAAGCTTTGGCTGTTTTCTGTAAGATGCAAGGCTTCAAAGTGCCGCTCTTCAATGACCTGCGCAGGGAAGTGTCCGGGGATTTCTTTATAGGCCGGATGACAAATCCACACGGGGATTTTGTCGGATTGCTCTTCCAAATAGCTTGCGGTTGCACGTTCCCAATCCTTTCCGTCAGGCCGGGCTGCTTGATTGAGAGAAAGCAGGAATCGTCCGTGGGCACCCGCATGGGTGTAGAACAAGCCTTCTTCTTCGCAGAGTGAGGCCAGGCGCTCGGACAGGCCTTCGATCTTGGTGAAGTTCATGTGGCTGTCCCAGTAAACCGGTCGGAGTCCCTGGTCACGCAAATGATGGATTTGGGCGCGGAGTTCCTGAATCATTTCATCCTGCAAGCCATAGTGGGCGAGGCTTTTGGTGTCGGGATAAAAGGTGCCGTCTTCCTTGCGCAGAAGGGAAGAGAGAATTTCCTCCTGTTCTATCGGGCCCCAACGCAACTGCGCCCATTCGCTGGTCAAGGTGCCGTGGACGCCCAGGCAAATGTCATCCTGCAATGCGAGCAGTTCATCAAGGCGGTGGGCCAAGAAAGGTCCGGGTGCCATAACCCCCACATTTTTGATCCAACCGGCTTTAATGCAATCAAGAATCGCATCGTTGGTGCCGAGGGTCACCCCGAAATCATCTGCGCGGGTAACCAGATTGCGCAACGTTGACATGGATTTCAGTTCACACCCATGGATTTCATGAAGTCATGGAAGAGGTACATGGAATCGTGGGGGCCGGGGGCGGCTTCCGGGTGGTATTGAACCGTGAACACGGGCAGTTTTTTGTGACGCAGGCCTTCTGAAGTCTGGTCGTTTAAATTGATGTGGCTGGTTTCAACCAGATTGGGGTCCAGGGTATCTTTGTCTACACAGAAGCCGTGGTTCTGGGAGGTGATTTCTACCGCGCGGGTGGCGAGGTTCATCACGGGCTGATTTCCACCGCGGTGTCCAAACTTGAGTTTATAAGTTTTGGCACCGAGGGCGAGGGCGGTGAGCTGATGTCCAAAGCAAATTCCGAAGGTCGGAATGCCGGTTTCAATTAAGGTCCGAATCTCGGAAACGGTTTGTTTTACGGCTTCAGGATCTCCAGGTCCGTTCGAAAGGAAAAGACCGTCGGGTTTGATAGCGAGAATATCCGCAGCCGGGGTGTTGTTGGGGAAAACATGCACTTCACAGCCCAGGTTTTGCAGGATGCGGAGTTGATTGTATTTGGTGCCGCAATCGATGGTGGCGACGCGTTTGAGGGTCTGCTTCTGGTTTTGCGGTTCCCAGATAATTTTTTCTTTTACGCTGACTTCACTGGCCAGGTCGCGTCCGACCAAACCCTGACTGGCTTTGGCTTTGGCCACCAGGCTTTCCGGATCGAGATCGGTGGAAGAGATCACACATTTCATCGCACCTTTGTCGCGGATGTGCATGGTAATTGCGCGGGTGTCGACGCCGTCGACACCGAAAATTCCATTTTCTTCAAGGTATTGGGGCAGGGGAATGGAAGAGCGCCAGTTGCTGGGGATACGGCTGCATTCGCCAATGACCAATCCGGCCGCGTGGGGCTGGTAGGACTCCATGTCCTCGGGATTGATGCCGTAGTTACCGATCAGGGGATAACAAAGGGTGACAATTTGACCTTTGTAGGAGGGATCGGTGAGGATTTCCTGGTATCCGGTCATGGACGTGTTGAAAACCAGTTCACCTTCCACTTCACCTTGGCCGGCAAAGGCGCGGCCGTGAAATACAGTTCCATCCTCAAGGGCGATCAGTGCTTTGGTACGGGTCATAAAGGGTTCCTTATAAAAATTTTGCCTTACATAACCGGTCAGACGAAGGATGCAATGTCAAAGCGGAAGGCTTTGAAGCCTCTAAATTAAAATTCTGCCTAATACCCGAAAAAAATAGGCGAATTAGTTGAAAGAATGAAGTTTGACATGAAGGGTTTAATCAGGTGGGTGTCTCTTGTTTTTCAATTGTTGAAACCTATAACCCCATAAAAGAGACATTTCATATGCGTAATAAAATAGCCCTTCAATTCTCAGTGTTGCTGTTGCTCGGCACCGCCATTTTTGCGGAAGAATTCCGGCCCATTTCTAATCCTGTATTTGTGGATTCACCTGAAGTCGGAACTTCGGTCCGTCCCATATTTATGTATCATTCGTTTCCTGATAAAGTGAACACGACCTTGGGCGAAGTCCCGTTGGGCGGGGATCTTCAACTTTATGCCTTGCAGTTTGAAATTCAATTGGCCGAAAATTTGTCCCTGATTGCGGTCAAAGACGGATACATTGACTTCAATCCCGACAATACGGATGAAGGGATGTTCAGTGATCAGGAAGGCTGGGCGGATCTGGCTGCCGGTTTAAAATATGTATTCTTCCGTGATGAGGATGCCCGACTCGTCGCTTCTGCGAAAGTGGTCGTGGAAATTCCCATTGGGGATGATGATGTCTGGCAGGGAAATGGGGATGGAACGATGAGTCCGGCGGTCGCGGTTGCAAAGCAAAGCGGTCCTTGGAATCTGCAGGGTACCCTCGGATATATTCAGGCTTTTAATGATGAAGACAGTTCCATGTTATACGATGCCTGGCATGTAAGTTATGCCATCGAACACAAAATCTTTCCCTTGATAGAATTGAATCACTTTCACGTAACTTCTGCCGGTGACGGGGGAACCCGTTTTAATTCTCAAGTGGGCGGTGCGGTTCCGTCGGTTGCGAAGTTTGAAGGGGGAGACTTGGTGAATCTGGGAGCGTCCAATAGTGGGGATCATCCGGATTTGGTCACTTTGGCTTTTGGCGCCCGTATACAGATCACGGAATCCATTTATGGCGGATTGGCTTATGAAATTCCGCTGACCCAGGATAAAGACGGCTTGATTAAAGACCGGATCACTTTGGATATGGTGATTAACTTCTAAAGTCCTCCCGATAGTTGAATCGAAAGGGTGCCGGTCCTGCATTGAAGGATCGGCACCTTTTTTTTATCGTTTCTGTTTTAGGGTCGCGAATGTTGGACCGCGCCTGCCCGAGCTGTCGCTCGCGACGGCCAGAGGGACGCGGGCCCTCCGGTTTATGGAGAGACTCCGTCCCGGAGTTGGAAGCGGGCTTGGGTTGTTGGACCGCGAGACGCGGGCCCTCCGGTTTATGGAGGGGCTTCGTTCCGGAGTCGGAAGCGGGCTTGGGTTGTTGGACCGCGCCTGCCCGAGCTGTCGCTCGCGACGGCCAGGGGGACGCGGGCCCTCCGGTTTATGGAGAGACTCCGTCCCGGAGTTGGAAGCGGGCTTGGGTTGTTGGACCGCGAGAC
>CAKZLZ010000144.1 GCA_937127435.1 uncultured Verrucomicrobiota bacterium
TCGTCTCGATCGCGGTCGAGGTCGGTCAGCCCGGCGCTGCGGCAGAGGCGATCGTTCCGAGCTTGCGGAGCGCGCTGAAATCCGGGGATGTGGTGATGCTGAATGATCCCTTTCGGGGAGGGTCCCATTTGCCGGACATCACCCTGGTGAGTCCGATGTTTTTACCTGACAGTGCTGAACCCTCGGGATATGCGGCGACCCGGGCCCACCATGCGGATGTGGGCGGGATGTCCCCCGGATCTTTGCCTCACAGTGAGAGCATTTATCAGGAAGGTCTTCGTCTGCCGCCGATCCGCTTACAACGGGAAGGCATTTTAGATGAGGATATCTTAAAGATTTTTTGTGCAAACAGTCGGAGTCCGGAGGAGCGTAAAGGAGATTTGCAGGCGCAAATTCAATCACATGCCTTGGCGGAGAAGCGCTGGCAGGCCCTCGGGCTTCGAGCCGGGGGATGGCAAGAGCTTGCGAAAATGGGGGCGGCGCTGCAGGCCTACGGCTCCCGCAAAATGCAAGCCTGTCTGGATAAACTGCCTCAAGGAAGTTGGGAAGAGGTGGCGTATTTGGAAGGTGCGGACCGGGATCATCCGCTCACAGCTTTGCGGGCCACTCTTAAGGTGGAAGGCGGAAATATTGAAATTGATTTTTCAGCTTCCGACGATGCGGTCTCCGGTAGTTTGAATGCGGTGAAGGCGATTTGTGAATCGGCAGTGTATTATGGATTTCTTTGTTTACTGTCCGCAGAATTTCCGGGGGAAGTGTTGCCTGTGAATGCGGGAACCTTTTCGCAGATTCGCTGTCGCACCCGTCCGGGATCGGTGTTGGATGCGGGCTTGCCCCATGCGGTGGCGGGTGGAAATGTGGAAACCTCCCAGCGGATTGTGGACGTGGTGCTGGGACTGCTTTCCCAGGCCTTGCCCGGCCGGTTGCCGGCCCAATCGCAAGGCACCATGAACAATGTGACCATGGGAGGGATGTCAGGGAAAGGGGCCTTTTCATATTATGAAACCCTGGGAGGCGGTGCCGGGGCAGGGGCCTCTCTACCGGGCGCCGATGCCATACAGGTGCACATGACCAACACTTTGAATACTCCGATTGAGGCGGTGGAGTATACTTTTCCTTTGATGGTGAGAGAGTACGCAATTCGTGAAAACAGTGGCGGCAGGGGGACGCACCGCGGGGGAGAAGGAATGATTCGGGAGTGGGAGATGCGCATTCCGGTGGAAGTGACTATATTGAGTGAACGGAGGAAATGTGCGCCCTCCGGGGCCTGTGGAGGAGAGGATGGAAAGCCGGGTGAACAGTTCCGGGTAAAACGTGATGGGACCCGTCAAAGCCTGGAGGCCAAAGGCACTTGGAGCTTTGCCCCGGGAGAGCGGCTTCGAATTGAAACGCCCGGCGGGGGAGGATATGGCGAGGCGGGGCATTAATTTTCTTTCATGTTCGGGATTCATCCCCTAGATTCTTAGGCAGTTATGGCGAAGCCAAAAGACCCTGAAGATAACTTTCTGACCCACTCTAAGGAAATGGGGGCGGGGGAACCTTTGACTGAAAACGGGAAAGGAATGGAAGCGCAGGCTGCCAATCCGTCATTCACGTCAGATGCGGCGCTGTCTGAAAAAATGGCGAAAATCAGTTCCATTCGTGAATCAGGTGGACCCACGGATGATGTACGTAGCTTTTCCGAAAAACATAAAGGAGCCTCCACCTTGCCCCGGGCCATGGCCCGGGTGCATCAGAAGCGACAGGAAGATAAAATCCGGGAGCGGTTGACGGGTAAATCTTCCAGGGCAAAAACCCTGTTAAAACGGCCGGAAATTTCTGACGACTTAAACGTGGGGGATCCGCAACCCGGTTTGGGTAAATCGTTTCTTTGGTTTCTATTTGCATATGGACGTTTTGCCAAAGGGGTGTTGTTGGTACAGACTTTGCCTGTGACGTTTCTGTTTTTGATGGTTTGCGGATTGGGATCCATCCAATTCAGTATGGTTTGGCTAAGTCCTGTCGGCGGTCCGGGACAAATATATAATAGTCAGTTTGCCTCCAGAGTCCTTGCCGGGGGCATGCTGCTGGGGATGGGAAGTTATTTGCTCGCAAGCCTGGTGATTTATTTGGTGCTGATGAAAAAATCCGGAGGCATTGGGAAGTTTTACGGTTTGAAAATTGTGGTGAATGCCTTTTTACCTTTGGCTTTGGGGCAACTGCTGGTTTTGGGTTACGCCACTTTCACCTTGGGAGAGCCCTTTTGGCGGGGCCAGGTGCCGGAGGGTTACGGACTTTGTTCCCGTTATATATTACCGGCCCTTTGGATCTGGGGTGGCTATCGCATTGCCCAGGCGATTGCAGGTTTGTTTTCCCTGACCTTTCTATCCCGCCTGTGGTTAAAAACCGGAATGACCTTGGGCATGATTCTTCCGGTTTTGTTGATGGGCAGCGGATTAACTTCAGGGTTGAATTCCCGCGCTGACAATGAGTGGGAGCTGCTTGAATTGGATCTTATGGGGGCTTCTGAAACATTGCCTGTGGAACGCTTTAATGAGGTGGAAGATCGGCTGGCTTTTCGGGATGTGGAGAAGAAGGAACGTTTATACTTGCTGCGCATGCAAAATCTTTACCGGCAGGATTTGTTGGATTCGGCCCGTGCCGATGCATTGCGCTTAGACCGTATGGCCCTCTCAGGATCGGACGTTGATGAGTTGGCGAAAGGACTGAATTACCTTTTTCAAGACCGTTTGGACCTGGCCATCCCGCGCTTTGAGTCTGCAATTAAACTGAATTCCGGGTGTTTCCCTGCCCATCAATGGCTGTCTTTGGCGCTGGTGGCGACAGATATTGCAAAATCGGAAGCGCATGCCCGAATTTTAATGCAATACGACCCGAACGTGTTTCATCTACAGTTGCTGGTACGCATTCTGTTTGCGCAGGAAAAATATCAGGGAATTTGGGATGCCATGCTGCTGGTGGATGCCGCGCCGGAAGCTTGGGACCCGGTGACCCTGTATCAGGGAGGGGTCGCAGCGGAAAATCTGGGGAACCCGCGCCGTGCCGAAGTGCTGTTTGCGCTTGCCCGGAGCAAGGGATTGGAATCAGAATAGGAATAAGCTGGATTCCCGGTATTTCATTGGAGTAAGTGGAATTCCCCAACTTTCAGGAGATCAGAACCCAATATGACATTAACAATTGACCGTGCCCGTGAATTAATGGACCAATTTTCCCAATGCCGTTTACTGGTGGTGGGAGATTTGATGCTGGACCGTTATGTTTCCGGACGGGTAGAGCGCATTAGTCCGGAAGCCCCTGTTCCTATTGTACATGTCACCTCAGAACGCAGTGTACCCGGCGGGGCCTGTAATGTGGGTTTGAATATTCAGGCGCTGGGAGGCCAATCTGAACTTTGCGGGGTTGTGGGAACCTGTTCCCATGGCAAGGAATTGCTCGGTCACCTGGAAAAAGCCGGGGTGGGGGTGAACGCAGTGCTTCAGGATCCGAAAATGGAAACCATTGTAAAAACCCGGGTGGTCTCCGACCGTCATCAATTGTTGCGGGTGGACCGTGAATCGACGGATATTCAGTCTTTAGTGGATTCAGACAGCTTTCGGGAGAAACTTCAATCCGGTTTGCAGGGGATTCATGGAGTGATTTTGGAGGACTACGGCAAAGGGGTGCTGCAACAGTCTCTGGTCACGCAAGCGTTGAATTTTTGTCTGAAAAATCATATTCCCAGTGGACTGGATCCTAAAGACAATCATGAATTGGATGTGCGGGGAATTACCTTTGCCACCCCCAATCGCAAAGAAGCGTTTATGGTGGCGGGATTGCGGGATAAAACCCCGGATGTGGATCCCAAAAGTGACGGGAATCTGCATCAGGCCATGAAGGTTTTGTGTGATCTTTGGGAGCCTGAGAATCTTTTGATTACCCTGGGGCCGCAGGGAATGTGGATTCATGAAAAAGAGGGCAGGGATACGCATCTTTCCACCCGCGCCCGGGAGGTATTTGATGTGAGTGGTGCCGGCGACACCGTGATTGCCACCACCATGCTGGCGTTAAGTGCCGGCGCAAAATTTGTGGAAGCGGCGGAGCTGGCCAATGTGGCTGCGGGAATTGTGGTGGGGAAATTAGGGACGGCCACCACCAGCCGGGAAGAGATTTTGGATGAAATGGGTAAAAGCCGATGAAGACCATTGCCGTGATTCCCGCCCGATATGACAGCAGCCGTTTCCCGGCGAAAATGTTGGCGGATTTACAGGGCCGCCCGGTGATCGTGCGAACAGTTGAACGGGCTTTAAAAGCGGAATCTTTGGATGACGTGGTGGTGGCGACGGATGATCAGCGGATTTTTGAAGTGGTGGAGACTGCGGGTTACCGCGCCTGCATGACCCGCATAGACCATCCCAGCGGTACCGATCGAATCGTGGAAGCTGTGCAGTCTCTGGATGCGGAATGGGTGGTGAACGTACAGGGCGATGAGCCGTTTATGGATCCGGATTTGATTGACCGCTTGGTGGCGCGCATGCAGGCGGAGGATGCGCCGGACATTGGCACGGCTTGTACGCCGATTACTGAAGGGGTGGACCTTAAAAATCCATCGGTAGTGAAAGTCGTTCGGGACCAGCAGGGCTGCGCCTTGTATTTCAGTCGAAGTCTGATCCCTTTTCCCCGGGATCAGGAAGCTGAAACTTTATTGGGGCAAAATTTATTTTTCCGTCATTTGGGCATTTATGCCTACCGGAGATCTTTCCTTGAACGCTGGGAAAGTTTAGACCCGCATCCTTTGGAAAT
The DNA here is from genome assembly GCA_937127435.1 of uncultured Verrucomicrobiota bacterium. Classification (GTDB taxonomy): domain Bacteria; phylum Verrucomicrobiota; class Kiritimatiellia; order SS1-B-03-39; family UBA6053; genus UBA6053. The sequence continues at coordinate 4,780 of CAKZLZ010000144.1, forward strand.
GACGGAAAAACTGGAGCAGTTACGGGCGCTGGCCCATGGGGCCCGCATTGCGGTGATCGACAGTGATCAGACCGCACCCGGCATTGATACCCCCGAAGATCTTAAAGCGGCTATTGCCTATTTGCAGGCCAACCCGGAACACGCATTATGAAAGTACAAAACACCCGTTCGATTGACTTAGGCCCTTTTTCTGTAGGTGGAGAAAGTGGATTGTTTTTAATTTGTGGCCCCTGTGTGATTGAGAGCAGGGACGTCTTGATGGAAATTGCCGAGGCGCTTAAAACCTGGTCGGACAAAGAAGGGGTGCCCATGGTGTTTAAAGCCAGTTACGATAAAGCGAACCGGACTTCGTTGTCTTCGTACCGCGGTCCGGGCATGCAAGAGGGTTTGGCCATGTTGCAGGAAGTGAAAAGCCAGTTTGATTTTCCGATATTGACGGATATTCATCAACCTTCCGATGCGGCACCGGTATCCGAAGTTGCGGACATCCTCCAGATCCCCGCATTTCTTTGCCGGCAAACCGATTTGCTTTTGGCTGCGGCTGCCACCCGGAAAATTGTGAATGTGAAAAAAGGACAGTTTCTTGCTCCTTCCGACATGAAGCCGGTGGTGGAAAAAATCGCGGAGAGCGGTAATAAAAATATTATGTTGACCGAGCGCGGATCCAGTTTTGGTTATCACAACCTGGTGGTGGATATGCGGGGCTTGGTGGAGATGCGTGAATTTGGATATCCGGTGATATTTGACGCCACGCATTCGGTGCAACGTCCGGGTGCCGGGGATGGGTATACCGCCGGGGACGGGGTGCTGGCACCATATTTGGCCCGGGCCGCGGCTGCGGTGGGAGTGGACGGATTCTTTATTGAGACCCATGTGCGTCCGGAAGAGGCGCAGTCCGACCGGGAAAATTTAATTCCCTTTCTACAATTGCCCCGGCTTTGGGAGCAGTTACAGAGTATCACGGAAGTTTTGCAGGGATAAAAAGGGCCAAGACCTCCGGTTTCCGTGGAGATGCGCTTTTTGCGTATTTCCCTGCGTAAAACGTTTGAACTTTCGCTTGCGGATTGAGGTCTAAGGGTTTAAAATTTATTATGGCTATCCCCCGCTCCAAAAATATAACAATCAAAGAAATTGCTGCGCAGTGTGATGTCTCTCCGAGTACGGTTTCACTGGTGCTCAATAACAGCCCCAAGATTAAAGCCAGCACCCGGGACCGGGTCATGAAGATGGTCGATAAATTGGATTATCAACCCAATCAGATGGCCCGCAGTCTGGTTTCCCGCCGGAGCAAGTGCCTGAGTGTCACGGTGCCGAATCTTGCCCATGTATTTTCGGACGTCTATTTTGGGGAAATTATCAGTGGAATTTATCAGGAAGCCAATCTGTCCGGTTACAAAATTCTGCTTGATATCGCCCAGGAAAAATTCATCGGGGATAAAGAGTATTTGAATATTCTCAGAAACCGCCGGGCGGACGGCATGGTGTATATTGCCTCTACCATTGAAGACCGTTTTCTTCTGGAGTTTGAAGAGCAGCCTTATCCTTTGTTGCTGGTGAACCATTATTTTCCCGGGAGCCAGTTAAATTACATTTCGGTGGATTATAAAAAAGCGGCCAAACTCGCGGCCCATCATTTATTGGAATTGGGCCATCGCAAGATTGGTTTGATCATTGGCACCAACACTTTTACCGGATTGGATTTTCGCGACACCTTTTTGGAAGTCTGTGAAGGGCGGGGAATTGAGAAAAAAGACTTACCCTGGTGCGGGGTGAAAGACTGGGATGAGCAGGAAGGGTATGAGATGGCGAAAAAACTGTTGGCCCGTCATCCGGATTTGACTGCGATCATGGCCGGAAATGACCGCATGGCCATCGGGGCGATTCGTTATCTCAGCAATATGAATCTGCGGGTTCCCGAAGATGTTTCCGTGATGGGCATGGATGATATTCCCTCCGCCCGTTATACCACTCCCGGCTTAAGCACCCTGCATATGGATCTCTTCCGTTTGGGCGAATTGTCCTGCCGTCATCTGTTGAATTTGCTGGAAGGCAAAGAATCTGAATGCCACGAACTGAAAGAGCCCCATTTGGTCCTCCGGGAATCGACCGGACCTGCAAAACCTGATTCCGCATCCTAATTTATATTCCTTACCCCCCTCAGGAGACACCCCATGAAATTCAGACCCACGACAACCAAACGATCCGCTTTCACTCTGATTGAGATGTTGGTGGTTATTGCGATTATTGCCCTTTTGGCGGGATTACTGTTTCCTGCGATCAGCAAAGGCGTTTTAAAGGCGAAACGAAACAAGGCCGGTATCGAAGCCCGGAATATCGCAAATTCGATTGCCATGTTTTACAAGGATTATGGATGGTTGCCGATTCCGGCTTCTGAACAAGGATTGACTCCCGGTACCGGGAGTGGCAATTTTGGTGATGAACAGACCCAGGCGTTCAGTGCAGCCAAATCCAAAGAAATTATCAAAGTACTGATGGGGGAGGACTCAACCTTGAACCCCAGAAACACCGTTTATATTGACTCGGATACGCCAATTGTAGACGGGACATTTCTGGACCCTTGGGACAATCAATATTGGATCAAACTGGATGTGGATCATGACGGGAAAATTGAATTTTACAGTACCCCCAAACAATACAACCAAACGGCAATTGTGGTTTCATTAGGTCCTGACGGGCAATTGAACGGCTCTGACGATGATAATGTGGCGAATGTTCGACTCGCCAACTAATTAATTCAGGCAGGCCTATGAAAATTTCCCAACTGCTTTTTCGCGGGCTCACGGGCCTGTTACTTTGTATGGGAACCTGTTTCCCGGTTTTGGCTCAAACGCAGGACGACGCTTTCGATTACCGGGGCTGGAAAGGTGCCCTGCATGCCTCAAACGCATCGCTTGAAATTGTGGTCTTGCCACAGACCGGCCGCTTGATTCATTTGTCATCGCCGGGAAAAGAAAATCTGTTAAATTTCGCAGAGGACTTGGTGGGGCAGCTTCCTCCTGCCGAAGAAGGGGACTGGCTGAATTACGGGGGGGATTGGCTGTGGGCTGTTCATCAGAGCCGGTGGGAAGAAATGGGAGGTGCAGACTGGCCTCCTTTGCGTGTGTTGGACCGGGCGATGTGGCACAGCGAAGTGGAAATCGATGCAGAGGGAACCACCCATATTCGTTTGCGCCGGGACTTGGGCGCTCCGGTTTTTGTACAAGTGGAACGTCATTTTGAACTGCCGGGCGGTGCAGGGAAAGAGCTGAAAGTTCATCAGTCGATCCGGAGGATACAGGCCTCGGATGTGCCGGTGACCTTGTGGCAGGTGAGCCAGATCTCGGAGGCGGAACAAGTATTCATGGGCGCGGACCGGGAAGATTTTGAAGGGCGGGGGTTCCATCATATTGGTTTTGATAAAGCGGTGGAGGATGTTTTGACCTGGTGTAATGAAACCCTGATTTACAAGGCGATGCAGGGCGGGCAACATAAAATCGGAACCACCGGGAACTGGATCGCAGCCCGTAAAGGAAATCAAGCCTTGTTGCTGTGGTCCGATGGAGGTCAAGGTTCCGGCGCACTCCCGGATCAGGGCTGCCCGGTTGTGATGTATTCCAATAGTGGACTCGGATATACCGAAATTGAAACCCAGAGTGATGAAGTTGCACTTGCTCCCGGAGAAAAACTTGAGAATACCCTGACTTACACCGTGATGGATTTGGAAGCAGGCGCGGAAGATTGTACGGTGGCCAAGAATCTGGGGTTGATTCCACCCGTTTCGGAGATCGTCCATTTTTCTCCCCGGGCGGCCCATCCCGGAGATAAGATTCAAGTCCGGGTGCGCACGGATGAAGACGGGGGTGTCTTGCATTGGGGGATTAATTCCCCTTCGGGAAATTGGGAGCTTGCGGATCCGGTTTATTGGCCGGAAGGAACCGTGCTGGCTGAAAACGGCAAAGCCCTGGAAACGCCGTTGCCGCCTGCGGTGGATGGATATGCAAGCCTGGAACTGGGGCCTTTTGACCGGCCGGAGCAGTTGGTGACCTCCGTGCATGCGGTGGTTCGCTGGGGGAAGAAGTGGGAAAGTAAAAATGGAGAAAACTATAATTTGATTTTGCAGGTTCATCCGGATGCGGCTTCCCTTGCCTGGGAAAATTCTGAAGCACCGGTTCGAAAAGGGTGGATGAAACTTGCGGTGGTTTCCGATCCGCCTGCGGATGAAATGCAATGGTTTTTAGATGGGGTGGCAAAATCCAAAACCAATGAGGGCCGCCTGCGGTTGGATGTAAATGCCCGCGATTGGGATTTCGGGCCGCATGACCTGAAGGTGCGGGCCATGCGGGGAGGGCATTTGTCGACCACCCAAAAACGTGTTTGGAAACTGCCGAAGCTGGAAACGCATGCGGACTTGCCGGACGTCACTCCCTACGGTGCTTCGCAAATTCATGCGGATCAATGGCAGGTCGTGCTCTACGCACCTCAGGCAAAATTTGTGGAATTGGAATGGAAATTCGAAGAAGGGGATGTTTCTAAAAGTTTGATGCATCCCACGAAAGACGGGCATTGGATCTTAGAATTTGAACCGGGAGAATTGCCGCCATTTGCATACCGCTATGTGTTGAATGGCGAACAGTATTTTGCGGATCCGTGGAGCCGCGATTTACGTTGGGAAACGCCCGGAGGAAAACCTTCACATTTACCGGAACATGCCTGGACCCTGGTGGGGGATCTGCCCGGGCCCATGGATGCCTGGGATGCCCCGGATCCAAATACTTGGGTGATTTACGAACTGCACATTCCGGACATTGCGCCTCCCGGGAGTTACCGGGGTTTGGAGGATCGGTTGGATTATATTGAAGCCCTGGGGGTGAATATGATTGAGCCCCTGCCTGTTACGGCTTTTCCCGGGGCGGAGAGTTGGGGATATAATCCTGCCTATCATATGGCAATCGAGCGCAGTTATGGCACGCCGACAGATTTTAAAGCCTTGTTAATGGCGGCCCGGGAGCGGGGAATTGGGTATGTGGCGGATTTGGTGTTGAACCATGTGGATGCAAACGCGCCTTTAAACCGCCTGTTCGGTGAGCCGGAAGCGAACCCTTATACCATGCCCTTTGCGCAGTTTAATTGGGGCTTCCCGAAACTGGATCAACAGGATCCTGCATTAAAACGCTACATCAAAGATTCCCTGGAGCATTGGGTGAATTTCTGGGGTGTGGATGGATTTCGATACGATGCCACCCAGTGGGTGAAGTGGTCGGGTTACAAGGAGTGGGGAGCCAGTTGGATGTCCTTTGTGGTGCACCAGGCAAATCCGGATGTGGTGCAAATTGCGGAGAATCTTCCTTCGGAACCGGACATGATTAAAGGGACGGAACTGAGTGCGGAATGGGACGGGCATTACCGTTGGCGGATGCGCAAAGTTTTCACCGAGGGTGTCATTGAAGAACCTGAGAAAATGCGTGAAATTTTGGATCCCCGCAACCATGCCTACCAAAGTGGATTTCAACGTGTTCCCTACATCGAGAGTCATGATGAAGAACGTTTTATGCGGGAGCTTCTGCAGAAAGGATACAGCGCGGGAGAGGCTTTCACCCGTCATCACGCGGCTGCGGCCATAACCTTGACAGTGCCGGGAAGACCCATGCTGTATGCCGGTCAGGAATGGGGGGAAATGACCCCCAAAGTTGTGGGAACCAATCCTTTGCAATGGCAGTTACGGGAACAACCTGCCCGGGCGGAACTGCTACGGAAAATGAAGGAGTTAATTGCGTTGAGGGTTCAGCACCGGGCTCTGCATCATGATCGAATAGATATTGTTCATCTCAATGAGAAAAACGGCACGGTTGCTTACTTAAGACCTGGCATTCCTGAATCAATTTTGGTTGCCTTTAACGTTTCGAAAGAGGGTGCCGTATTAAATCTGGACATAGAGGGTCAACCTGTTTCGGAACTGCATCATGCAGGGTTGCCTGTTGATTTAAGCAAGTTGACTTTACGTCCGGGGCAGGCGCGGATTTTCCGGATTCGTCATGAGCAGGAAGTTCGATGACCGAAGAGAATCCCTGGAAAACGACAGAATCAAAAGTCACCTATGACAATCCCTGGATTCAAGTAACAGAACATCAAGTCCTCCATCCCGACGGAAGTCCCGGAATCTACGGGGTGGTGCATATGAAAAATATTGCCACCGGCGTGGTCCCCGTCGACGATGAAGGCTTCACCTGGTTGGTGGGGCAGTGGCGCTATTGTTTGAATGCCTACAGTTGGGAGATTCCTGAAGGCGGAGCGCTGGCTGAAGATCCTCTCTCGGGGGCAAAACGCGAACTGCTGGAAGAAACCGGTTTGACCGCTGAACGCTGGGAGCTTTTGCAAACGATTCACACCAGCAATTCGGTCACGGATGAGATTGCCCACATCTATTTGGCCCGTGGCATAAAAAAAGTGGCCGCGCCCACCCCCGAGTCGAGTGAACAATTAAAATTGCGCCGGGTGATGCTGGGGGATGCGGTGGAGATGGTGGATCGCGGGGAGATTACAGATGCGGTTTCGGTGGCAGGATTGTTGAAGGCAGAGCGCGTGCTTGCATAGGTAAGGACCGTTTTTCCGGAAAGCCAAAGCGGATCGGTACAGGTTTTCACTCTAGAAACAGGGAGTAGCCTCACGGAATTCAGGAAATCATCCGTAACCCGGCGACCATCATTTGTCATTCTATCACTGGACCAAGCGTCTTCAGATTTATTTGTCTCAGGTGAGACAAATAAATCTGAGAGGGAGGTGACTGTTTTTTTCTGTGAAACCATCCTTATTAAAAAGTCGGTAAACCGGATGAACGGCGGAATCTGCAGGAGAGATATTGAGGGGAGCGCTGGTGATGGTGGTCCACGGGGTGGTTTCGGCGACAGGATTAGCGGGTGTTTTCGATTCATCGGAAGATTAAAGAGCGATGGTATAAGTTTTGCTTCCGGAGGCGGGGCGGTTTCCCGTCGGATTCAGGACCTTATACGTCATGCCCTTGTCATTCGTTTCCTTGGGCGCAGCCTCTTCCGATTTATTTGTCTCACCTGAGACAAATAAATCCAGCTGGGGTGTGGATATTTTTTTCCGTTTGCCATTTTTCAAAAAGATCGGAAATCTTGTTTGCTTAATTCAGTGATTTCTGTATATTCAGAAATATGATAAATGGAAAGCCAACCCGAATTGAGGAAGAGTTCATTTTGCACTGGGGGCAGATGGGCGTTCAGTGGGGCATCAACCGCACGGTTGCCCAGGTGCATGCTTTGCTCTATTTATCTGAAGAAGCACTGAATGCAGAACAGATTTGCGGGATTTTGAATGTGGCCCGCTCCAATGTGAGTACCAGCCTTAAGGAATTGCAGGGCTGGGGCATTGTGAAAAAAGTGACCAGAATGGGGGACAAACGGGATCATTTTGAATCTTTGCATGACGTCTGGGAGTTGGCGCGCATCATTTTGAATGAACGGAAAAAGCGTGAAATTGATCCCACCCGGGAAGTTTTACAAAGTTTGGTGCATGCCGCATCCGAGGATGCGGAGACTTCTGAAACCACAACCAAACGCTTGGCGGAAATGGCGAATTTCCTCAATGTGTCCAGCACCTGGTTTGAACGTATGAACCGGATGCCTCCCAAAGCTTTAAAAGCCCTGATTAAATTTGGAGGACCCGGCAAAACACCGTGATCCTTTTTTTTAACCCTTAATTTCTCTCGGTACAGAAATGACAAAAACAAAAGAAATATATAAAACGCTTCAAACCGGACTTCCCTTGGTTCTCCTTCCCATGTTGGCATATATTTGGGGCCGTCCGCAGCCGGGCTGGGTTTTGATGTGGCTGTTGGCGTTTTCACTCTTTGCCGCCTGCAAGATTTTGACCGGGCGCCAAATTCCGGAGGAAATCGAATCCGGCGACAAATGGACCTATTTTCTGGGCTGGCCGGGTATGGATCCGAAACGATTCTTTGCCCGCCGTCCGCAGGGAGAGTTTTCTATGGAATTGGGGAGAATTGCCTTACGGAATGTACTCTTGGGGGCAGGGTTGATGTTGGGCGTGGCCCCCCGGTTTTTCGCCCGGCCCTTGCTGGCGGGCTGGATCGGCATGACCGGATTGATTTTTATGCTGCACTTCGGATTGTTTCATCTGTTGGCGCTTCATTTGCAACGGAAAGGCTTCGGAGCGGATCCGATTATGAATCGTCCGCATCTGGGAAACAGTTTGGCAAATTTTTGGGGTCAACGTTGGAACCGGGCTTTTCAGTGTTTGACCTGGACCTATCTCTTCCAGCCTTTGCGGAAGCGAATGCCGGCTGTGGGAGCTTTGTGGATTTGTTTTTTGGTTTCCGGTCTTATACATGAATTGGTGATCACGGTTCCGGCCAGGGGAGGCTACGGCGGTCCCACTGCTTATTTCCTGCTGCAGGCTTTGGGGCTGGTGTTGGAACGGAAATTCCGCAACCGGGTCCGTCCCTGGCTGATGCGGGTGTGGACCTTGAGCATCGTACTGCTTCCGGCCGGCTGGTTGTTTCCTGCACAATTTGTGCTCCGCATTATCGTTCCCATGTTTCAAGCCTGGGGCATCTTTCCACCCCAATAAATCCAAATGAAAACCATCGGTAAAATCGAAATTCTGTTACAAATTCTGACCTTTATTGTTGCGATTCCCTCTGCGGGTCTTCTCTCCCTCTTTGCCATATTTTATGTTTTGTTGCCTGGTCTCATGGGGTTGCACTTGCTGGGGATCTTCTGGGGAACCGCGGCCCTGGCGGGCACATATGGTTTGGGGCGCTTTGTGCTCGGTGCAAAAAATCAGTGGGTCACAGCCCTTTGTCTTGGAGGGGGGATTTTAGCGGTTTCCCCCATTTTACTCACTGGGTTGGATTGGGTGATATGGCCGGCATGGTTGTCTCTGATCATGGCCTGTCTGGATCTGGTCTGGATGGGGGTGAATGCTTGTTTTGGTAAGAAAAAATCAACTGGAGAAATAATATGAAACTGGAAGTTGTCCTGAAATTCGCCGGCATTCTGTATTTCGGCATCATCGCTGCCGGGATCACCATGCCCCGGGTGGTGAAGCTTCGAGAACACATCCGGAGCTTACCGGAATTTATCCGCCGTCTGTTTTGGGTGTATTACGGTTTTATCGGCTTGTGCTTATTGAGCTTTGGCCTGCTGAGCTTCTTTTTTGCCGAAGAGCTGGCATCCGGAAGCCCTTTGGCCCGGGCGGTCTGTGGATTTTTGGCGCTGTTTTGGTTGTGCCGATTTGTGGTGGCGGTTTGGGTCTTTGATGTGCGTCCTTATCTCAAGGGATTCAGGCTGCGGCTCGGGTATCAGGCCACAAATATCGTGTTTGCCATTTTACCGATTGTATACGGAACCCTCGCGCTCAAAGGAGGCGCAGAATGAAAAAGAAAAAAATGATTCTTGCCGGTGGAAACGGATATATTGGGCATTTGCTTGCCGACTATTTTGAACCGAAAGGCTGGGAATGTGTGGTGCTCACCCGTCAGTTGACCGGATCCCCCCGGGAAGTGCTGTGGGACGGCAAAAGTGAAGGAGACTGGATTCAGGTTTTAGAGGGCGGGGAAGTGCTGATCAACCTTTGCGGAAAGTCTGTAAACTGCCGTTATCATCAGCGGAACCGTAAAGAATTGATTAATTCCAGGCTTCAGCCCACCCGTTTGTTGGGAAAAGTGTTGGGGGATCTGCAAAATCCTCCCAAAATCTGGATGAATGCCAGTACCGCGACCTTGTATAAACATACCTATGGTGATGCCTGGGATGAATCCGGAGAAATCGCCTCCCATCCGGATGCCAAAGACGCCTTTTCCATCGATTTGGCGCAAGCCTGGGAAAATGGTTTTTTGGGATCTGTTCCCGGGGGAATTCGTCCGGTCCTGCTTCGCTCTGCCATGGTGCTGGGGAGGGGAAGAGATGCCAACAATGTGCTCGGCGTCCTCCGCCGCTTGGTTCGTTGGGGGCTGGGTGGAAAAATGGGGCATGGACGTCAATTTGTCTCTTGGATTCATGAACAGGATTTTTGCCGGGCGGTGGAGTGGATTCTGGTCCATCCGGAATTGCAAGGGCCGGTGAATGTGGCCGCACCCAATCCTTTGCCGAACCGGGACATGATGAAAATCCTGCGGAACCGGTTGAATCGTCCGCTGGGATTGCCGGCTGCGGCATGGATGCTGGAACTGGGGGCCTTTTTCCTCAGAACCGAGACGGAGCTGATCATCAAAAGCAGGCGGGTGATATCCGGAAAGTTAGCCCGAAGCGGATTTTGCTTTGAATTTTCCTGCTTTGAAGATGCGGTGATGGACTTGAACGAGGAGATAAAGGGCTAAGGTCGTCCCGGAGACCCAGCCATCCGGCCGATTGGACGGCGGGACATGGGGCCTCCGCTACTTTTGACGCAGAAAATCAGCTTCTTTCACTTAAATATTACCGAGTTCATATGGCTAAGAGCTTGCGAAAAGCCTCCTGATTTTCTAGTAGGTGCTGATGTCTCCTGCCAAGAAAAAGAAAGCTGTAAAAGAAACACCACGTACGGGTCGCCGGCAAATTATCGGGATCATCCTCATTGGGGTGACCATCATGCTCCTTTTCAGCCTGTTTTCCTATAATCCATGGGATGTGGCGAAGTTACAGAGCCCTCCCGGACCGGTGACCAATATTATTGGATTGGTGGGTGCCTGGGTGTCTTACCAAGCTTTTAAAGTGTTTGGAATCGCCGCTTATATTTTGCCGGCCCTCACGGGGGCACAAGGCGTTCTCTGCATGTACGGGGAGGAAATCCGTCCGGGCATGAAAGTCAGCCATAAACTGGGCTGGATGGCGCTTTTACTGCTTTGCGCAACCTGTGCCATGGAATTGATGCATGTGCCGATGAATGCGCTGGTGGTAAAACTGAACATTCCTTTTGCCGGTGGGGCCTTCGGTTATTTGGTCGGCACCTTGATTTTGATGACATTGTTGGGAGAGATTGGGACCACCATTATTTTAGCGATCGTGATTCTGATTTCCGCTATCTGTTTGTTTGATTTCCAATTAACCGCTTTGTTTAAAAATCCCCGGGGAACGATGGGAGCCGTGTTTAAGAAGCTCCATCAATGGATGGTGCCGCCGGACGGGGATGAAGAGGATGATTTTGATGAGGAGCCGGTGGTAAAACCGGTTCGGAAAAAACGGAAAAAGAAAGAGAAAGCGGAACCCGAGCCGGAGCCTGAAGAAGAGGTGTTTAAACCCGCCAGTCGTATTGACGAGCTGGATCTTCCCCCGGTGGAAGAGGATTTACCCTTTTTGCCTGAACCGGATATGGAAGAGGACGTGGTTCCCGAGCCGGAGCCCGAAGTGCCGGAAATACCCGTACCGGTGCCTGCTCCTGCGGTGCCCCAACCAACGGAACCGTCAGTGTTTAAAACCAATGCGCCTACCAAAACCACGGCTGCAAAAAGCGAGTCGTCGGATGACGACGAAGACCTGCCTTTGCCCGGTCATGCGGAAGGGTCTCCCAAAACCCAGTCCTGGACCTTGCCTTCCATCACTTTGTTGCAGGAAGTGGGCGCCAAAGTGGAGTCGGACGGCACCCGGGAAGAATATTTACGCAAGCATTTGGAAACCACACTGAAGGAATTCGGGGTGGATGCCCGGATTACAGACGTGCAGCGTGGACCGGTGGTTACCAGCTTCGAAGTCTTGCCGGCGGCCGGGGTTCGGGTGGAAAAAATTGCGAATCTCAGTAACAATCTTGCACTGGCCCTCAAGGCGGAAAGTATCCGTGTGCAGGCGCCGATCCCCGGGAAAGGGGTGGTGGGCATCGAAGTGCCCAACAACAAGAGCACGGTGGTGCTGGCGCGCGAAATTCTGGAAAGCAAGAACTGGGCACAAGGCAAGAATTGGCGGAAAAGTAAAATTGCCCTGCCGATGCTGTTAGGGGTGGATGTGAGCGGAAATTATTTGGTGGGTGACCTCGCGGACATGCCTCACGTATTGATCGCGGGTGCCACCGGATCAGGAAAATCAGTTTGTATGAATTCGCTGTTGGCCGGATTGTTGATGTGCCGGACCCCGGAGCAATTGCGTCTGATTCTGGTCGACCCGAAGATTGTGGAATTTACCGCTTTCCGGGATTTGCCCCACTTGGTGGTGCCGGTGATTACTGATCCCAAGAAGGTGGGGCTGGGACTGCGTTGGGCGATTACCGAAATGGAAAAACGCTACAAACTGTTTGCCAAATGCGGGGTCCGAAATATCAAAGCCTTTAACAACCGGGTGGTGGCCAAGCAGGGTGATTTGTTTGGTGCCGACGATGAAGAAGAAGAAAAAGCGCCGGATACTTTGCCCTACATTGTGGTGGTGATTGACGAATTGGCTGACTTGATGATGGTGGCCCAGGCGGAAATTGAAAACTATATTGCCCGGTTGGCTCAGCTTTCCCGTGCGGTGGGGATTCACATGATTCTGGCGACCCAACGTCCGTCGGTGAATGTCATTACCGGTACCATTAAAGCCAACTTCCCGGCCCGTATTGCCTTCCAGGTGGCCCAGAAGACGGACAGTCGTACCATTCTTGACGCCATTGGTGCGGACAAATTGTTGGGCAAAGGGGACATGCTTTATTTGTCTCCCAGTGGCTCCAAACTGAACCGTGCACAGGGGGCGTGGACTTCGGATGAAGAAATTAATGCCATTGTGGACCATTACAAAGAGCAGGGGAAACCCGACTACGAAAATAAAGTAACGGCCAAAATTGCCAGTACCAAACCGGATCTGCCTGAACAGGGGGAAGACGATGAGTTAGTGACTCAGGCCATCGAAGTGATCCGTCAAACCCGCCGGGCCTCCACCAGTTCTTTACAACGCCGCTTGCGCATTGGGTACAACCGGGCCGCCCGATTGATGGACCAGCTCGAAGAGCAGGGGATCATCGGACCGCCACAAGGATCCGAACCGCGGGAAATTTTAATCGACTTGGATGAAAATTCAGCTGGAAACAGTGAGGAGTCCTCATGAACGAACAGGCCAAAACCCCCGGACAGATTTTAAAAGAAGCCAGGGAGGAAATGGGGAAATCCCATAGTGACATGGCGGAAATTACCCGGATCAGTATTCAGCAAATCAAAGGGCTGGAGGAAGACCGCTACGAAAGTATTCCGGCGCCGATGTATGTGCGCGGTTTTATGAAATTATACGCGCAAAAGCTCGGGCTCAATCATGAGCCTCTGGTCGAAAAGTATGAGCGGTTGCGGAAAGGGGAAAGTTTGGTGCCGGTGGTTGAAAAACCCACCCCTCAACCGGGCGTGGAAGCGCCGCTGCCGGAAGTGGAAGAGCCCGAACATCCGGAAATTTCCCGTGAAGTGCCCCTGCATCCGAAGAAAAAGAAAGCCCGGCCCGCTTTTGATTTTCAAGCCCTGTTGGATCGACTGCCAGAACTCCCTCCGCTGCCGGAGATGGACTGGGTCCGGAATCCCAAAGTGCTCTATACCGCAGTCGGGGTGGTGGTGTTCATTGCCTTTTCATTGAGTGTGAAAAACTGTGGAAGTGTAACGCCTGATGATGATGCCCCTGAAGAGGCGCCCGAAGCCTCCGGTGAGCTCAAGGTCGACGAACCCTTGATCAGCCCGCCGGAACCCGTTTATTTCGAATTGCCCAGTACCTACCAGTAATCTTATGAATGTTCCCAATCAATTGACCTGCAGCCGTTTTGTTTTTGCATTGCTGATGCTGTTCTGCCTGAGTTTTTCTTTTCCCTATGCCAAAAGTATCGGGCTGTTCCTGTTTGTGATTGCCAGCATTACGGATGCGTTGGACGGATATTTGGCTCGTAATAAATATGGATGCTCCGCTTTTGGTAAGCTGATGGATCCGCTGGCCGACAAGGTCTTGGTCACCGTGGCCTTGGTTTGTTTTGTGGAAATCCGCTTTGATTTGGCTTATCCTGCCGCCCCGCTGGTACCGGCGATTTTGGTTGTTCCCATTATTATTCGGGAGTTTATGGTCACCGGACTGCGCTTGCTTGCGGTGGAGAAGGGGGAAGTGATCTCGGCCGGCCCGATGGGAAAATGGAAAACCGTATTGCAAATGATCGCGATTATCTTCACACTGATCTCGCTGGCATTGGTGGAAGATGTACTTTCAGACATCAATCCGGACACCCTCAAATCCGTTGAATATATGTTCCATTGGATTATTTGGATTTTGATGGGATCGGCCATGATCATTACGATACTCTCCGGTGCGGAATATTTTGTGAAGCACCACCAATTATTTACCTCGGAATCTGATGAAAAAAATTAATCACCTGTTCTTGTTCCTGCTGTTCTCCAGCAGCATTGCGCTGGCGCAAACCTCAAATGCCACCGAAGAAATCGCCAAAGAAGTCGGTTTAAGCCGAGAGGCCCAAACCTCGGTTGAAGACATGACCCGCCGATTGGATCTGCAGCAGATCATGGAAAGCGGCGGTGTGATATTTTATGTATTGGCCGTAATGTCGGTGGTTGCGGTGATGCTGATTTTGATGTTTACGGTCAGTTTAAACAACCGCCGGATTGCCCCCGCTTCCTTTGTGCGGGAAATTGAAATCAGTCTCAAAAATGGAGATTTTGAAGAGGCGGTGAAGTCATGCGAAGGGAATTCGTCACCGGTATCCGCGATTACCTTGAGTGCTTTGAGTTATTTGGAGCGGGCAGGGGAAGATTCGGATCCTGAATTGCTCAGGCAGGTGGTTGAAGGCGAAGGGGTACGTCAAGTGGGACGCCTGCAATCGCAAATCACCTATTTGATGGATATTGGGGTCATTGCACCGATGGTGGGTTTGCTGGGTACCGTAATGGGAATGCTGAGATCCTTCAGTGGCGTGGCTTTGAACACCGCGTCCGCCAAGTCTGTAGTGCTTGCGGATGGAATTGCCCAAGCCTTAATCACCACGGCCGGGGGACTCATCGTCGCGATTCCGGCGATGATTGCCTATTCCCTGTTCCGGGGCCGCTTGTCCAAACTCACCGCGAACCTTGAATTGGTGGCCGCGGAAATCGTGACCACCCTGGCGCACCGGAAAAAGTAAATGAAATTCAGTACGGACAAATCGGAGGCGATCCAGTTCCAGTTAGCACCCATGGTGGATGTGGTGTTTCTTTTGCTGTGCTTTTTTATGACCCAAACGATTTATTCCGATTGGGAAACCGAAGTGGATATTACGCTTCCCACCGCCGCCACCGGCGAAGATCTGCAACGCATGGCCGGGGAAATTATCATCAATGTTTTTGAGGATGGTTCACTGGTCGTGAATGGCCGACAATTGAATTTGGATGAGTTGGGAGAGCTGCTGTTGCGGGTGTCTGATCTTTTCCCCGGACAGCCGGTGGTGATTCGCGGGGATGAAGCTTCGGATTACGGATTTATCATGAATGTAATGGACCGTTGCCGGGCGGCGGATATTTTTAACATTAGTTTTGCCACCGGTGTTCCGGAGTAAGGTCTCATGGGGCGAAAGGTTACTATCTACTTGATATTGTGTGGCCTCATCAGTGTATTTGCTGGTGGGGTTTATGCACAACTGGCCGGAGCCGAACAACAACGTCTGGCAGATGGACTGTATGCCCGCGAGTTGTATGACTTGGCATTGGTGGAATACCAGAAGCTGCTTCGACAGGATCCCGCGCCGGAAAATATTGTCCTGTTGGCCTACCGGGCGGGGGAATGTGCCAGTCACTTAAATCAGAAAGATGTCGCAAAGTCTTTATACGAACAAGCGGCCAGTGCGGGAGGCAATAGTTTACCTGCCCAAAGGTCACGGTATCGGTTGGCGGATGAAGCGTACCGGGCAGGCAGAATGCCCGAGGCGGAAAAACAATTACGGGCTTTGCTGGAACAGGGGGTGGACCCCTCGATTGAAGCACCGGTCAAATTCACCTTGGCACAGATCCTGGAAAACCGGAACCAGTCGGCGGAAGCGCTGGAGATTTACAAAGAAATCATGACCCAATTCCCCGGGGAAAGTTTGTCGGCCTATTCCGCATTGCGGGTGGCCGCGCTTGCGGGGGGAAGTGTGGAGGAAAGGAGAGGGTTCTACTTGCAGGCGCTCAAAAATCCGCCATCCAGAGACTTTGAAATTGAGGCTTTATGGGGGCTGGCATCTTTGGAGTCCCAGGCCAAGAACCATGCGGAAACCGCGAAAATTTATTGGAAGCTCTGGCAGGGATTCCCCGACAGTACCCGGGTGCGGGGAAGCATGATTTATTTGGCCTGGGCACAACTGCAGGCCGGAGAATATGAAAAAGCCCTGGCCCTTTCAAAAGCCACTTCCGAGACCCGTAAAGCTACGGATGGGGATACCTGGTTGTATCTGGATGGCGTGAGTAATCAAAAAATGGATAATCAGGATGCGGCGCTGGAAGCCTACGAAAAACTTCTGGAAAATTTTCAGCAGAGCCGATTTAGAAGTTTGGCCGCCTATGAGGTGGCCCGAAGCTATGCCGCCAAGCAGGGCTATGAAAAAGTATTGGTCTACAGCAAAGATTTACAGCAGGTGCCGGGTCAGGAAGTGGAAGGATTGTGGTTGCTGGCGGAAAGTGCACGCGGGGCCGGTGATGTGCCGCAGGCCCTGCAGGTCTACACCCGGATTGCGCATCAGTATCCCAAAGATCCCCGGGCCAAAGATGCGCTTTATTTTAAAGCGTTGATGCTGATGAACGGAGAAGACAGTGCCGTGGCTTCAAATGCGTTATTTGATTTCCATCGCCGTTATCCTGAAGATCCCCGGGCCCTCACGGCCCTTGAGCAAGGGGGGGATTTGTTGGTGAAGGCCGGGCAACTTCAGCCGGGATTGGACAAATGGTTGGATGTTGTGCGTCTCAATCCCAATGCGGATCCCGCGTTGTTATTTAAAATCGCCATGTTGGAAATCCGGCTGGAGAAGTTTTCCGCCGCCCAAGCCCATCTCGATCTCTATTTGCAAAAAGAAGTGCCCGCTGAAAATCAGGCGGAAGCCCAGTATTGGATGGGCGTGCTTTGGGATCGTCAAGGTGAAGATGAAAAAGCACAGGCGGCTCTGGAAGCGTCTTTGAAAGAGAATAAACTCAAACCGGCACTGCAAAGTCCCGCGCGGATGCGGCTGGGTCAGTCCTACACCCGGAAAGGCTATCCGGAGAAAGCCCTGTCGGCTTTCACACCTCTCCTGGGAACAGAGAAAGAAGCGGAGCTTTCGGACGAATTGCTGCTGTGGTTGATGCCGGTGGCGGTGACCGCAGAAAAACCTGAAGCACGTAAAAAAATTGCACAGGCGATGGTCAAGGAACCCCGGAAGGCGGCGACCCGGGAATTGGGATTTTATGCTTTGGCCGACTTGTTTGCTGGCGAAGGCAATGCGGCAGAGGCGAAAAAAGCCTGGGAACAGGGACTGAAATTTAAATCCGGAACTTTAGAATCGGTGGAAGCCCATTTGGCCTATGCCGATTTCCTGTTGGCACAGAAAGAATTTGCGTTGGCCCTGACCCATTATAACGATACCACCCGCATGGCGTCAGGCATGGAGCTGGGACGCTTGCAGGCACGGGGAATGATGGGATCCGGAAAGGTTTATCAAGGGGAGAATAAATGGGGCGAGGCTGCAAAATACTATATGAGTGTGGCGGTTCTGTTTGATGACCCGGAACTATCCCCTGAAGCGCTCCGATTGGCTGCGGAGGCTTTCCGCCGCTCCGGACAGGAAGCCAAAGCTGAGGCTGCCGAAAAAGAATTACATACCCGATATCCGCCATCGGCGGAAACAACCCCGTGAAGAATCCTATGTTACCTTATGCTTCAAATAAATCCACTTCCTGGGAAGTTAAAGCCCGCGGCCATAAATGCACCGAAACGGATGAGCCTTTTGAGGAAAAGGAATTTTTAATGTCCCGGTTGATGTCCGGTGCGGAAGGGATGGTGCGGGAAGATTATAAACTGTCCGCCTGGGACAAAGACAAACAGGCGGAAGCGCTGTTTTATTGGAAGACCCAGTATCGACTGCCCCCGGTCAAAAAAGAGGCTGCGTTTAAAGAGGAAAATGCCGAGGAAATACTTCGTCAGATGGTGGAGGAGAAAGATGAATCCTCGGTAAATGTGGTCTTTTTGTTGGCGGTGATGCTGGAAAGAAAACGGATCTTGATTGAGCGCGGGGTGCAACGGGATGCGGAAGGACGCCAAATCCGCATTTATGAACACAAAGAGAGTGGCGAAACGTTTTTAATTCCGGATCCGGAACTCAGCCTGGACCAAATTGAGGAAGTACAGCAGGAAATTGCCCTGAAGCTGGGCTGGATCAAAGCCGAAGTGGTGCCGGTCAATATTCTGTTTTTGTGCACGGGAAACTCCTGTCGCAGTCAGATGGCGGAAGGCTGGGCCAAACATTTGAAAGCGGAAAGTCTTCAGGCCTTCAGTGCCGGAATCGAAAAACACGGACTAAATCCGAATGCGGTTAAAGTGATGGCAGAAGCCGGAGTGGATATTACGGCCCAAAGTTCCCAGCATATTGATGAATTTAAAGAGGTCCCTCTGGATGTTGTGGTCACAGTTTGTGACCGTGCTCATGAAAGCTGCCCCGTATTTCCTGAAGACTGTAAAGTCGTGCATGTAAGCTTTGACGATCCGCCAACCCTGGCCAAAGCGCTGGCGGAAAGCGGTGGAGATGAAGAAGCCCAATTGGCCATTTATCGCCGGGTGCGCGATGAGATCCGGGAATTTGTAGAGGGGCTGCCCGGGAGTCTGGAGGCGTAGAGGGAATAGAGTGGCGAACATCGAACACTGAACCACGCCTTCGTCGTGGCCTTTGGCATCGAACGCGCAAGGTTGAAGTTTGGAGGGGAATAGCCTTCGACGTTCGATGTTGAGCGTTGGATGTTGGACGTTCGTATTTGCTATTCTGTATGGAATAGAGTGACTAACATTGAACATCGAACCACGCCTTCGTCGTGGCCTTTGGCATCGAACGCTTAAGGTTGAAGTGGAAAAAGAAAAAAACGGATCTTTCGATCCGTTTTTTATAGCTTGGAGCTATTTGGGCCTGCGGTACTTTATTGCCGCTTTGGGCTTCCCTTCAGCAAGCTGAAGGTTTTGGAAAGCGGAACTGAAGTTCGCGCACTCCAAACCAGAGGGTCATTCAGCTATTAGTATTTGAAGCGGAAACCTAAGAGCGCATTCAGGTTGGTGGAGGCCACGGCATTGTCACCATCGTACCAGAGGTTCCGGTCGCTGGCGAAATAGGCCAATTCTGCATAGAGGTCAAAAGCGTCGTTGAGTACGAAAATGGCGCCCCCCCCGAACTTTCCGAACCAACCGGTGCTGTCCCCGATTTCACCATCGGCATAGTCTGTCCACATGTAACCAAATCCGGCGACGCCATACAGTTTGAAGGACTCGGCCAGCGGGTAAAATTCTTCAATGGAAAACCCGACCGAGTGCTTGGAGCTTTCGTTGGGACTGGCGAAGCTGTAGGAGATAATCAACTGATCCAAAGGGTAGATTTTGGAGGCGTATGCAAATTCAAATCCGGAATACTGACCGTCTTCGACGCCATCATCCGCATCAATTGCCCAGGCCAAACGAACATTTTGTCCTTCGGGAGGATGGTTCTCAAAAACGTTTTGCGCTTGGGTCAAAAGTGGGGTGGCAATCAGAAAAAGAATAGAGAGGTTACGGAAGAATTTCATTTAGGGCTCCTTAGGTTTGATTATGAGGTTACTCTTTGCAAAAAGTATAATTTGTCAATGACGGATGAGCTTTCAGGAGATGAATTCCCTCAGCTGAAAGTTGATTTTGGTTAGAATTTTCGGGTGAAAGGCTATGGGGCTTGGGTTATCTACCTTTTAAGAATTTCGGTGGATTTTATATTAGCAGGAATCGGACCATCCTTAGGTTAAAAGCTGATTTATACATCCGCTTGCAATTTCCGATAAAAAAGACAGTAGAAACCGATGCAGGAACAAACTCTCTCTTCTACTCCCGAAACGTCAGGCATTTTCGGAGGCACCGAACGTTTATATGGTGTGGCCGCGACCCGGTATCTTCAGGCATCCACGGTATGTGTGATCGGGATTGGGGGCGTGGGAAGTTGGGTTGCGGAAGCGCTGGCGAGAGCCGGGGTGGGGCATTTGCTTTTGGTGGATATGGATGAAATTTGTATGAGCAATCTCAACCGTCAGGTTCACGCCCTGCAATCGACGGTGGGACAGGGCAAAGTTTCGGCGATGGCGGAACGAATACAACAGATTTCGCCAGGCACAGTTGTCCATGAAGCCTTTTGTTTCTTTAATGAAAAAAATTGTGAAGCCATTTTGGGGCAGGCTCCCCAAGTGGTGGTGGACTGCATTGACAGCATTCCGCATAAATGTCTGCTGTTGTCGGAATGCCGCAAACGGAATCTGCAAGTGGTGACGGTCGGTGCCGCCGGTGGACGCTCGGATCCCAGCAAGGTGCAAGTGGTGGATTTGTCCCGTACTTATGACGATGCACTTCTGCAACGGGTGCGGAAGAAACTCCGACAGAAATTTGATTTTCCACGAAACACCAAAAAGAAATGGAAAGTTCCGGCGGTATTTTCACCGGAACCGGTGCGGTATCCCCAATCGGACGGAACAGTGTGTGAGTTGCGTGAACCGGAAAGCAATTTGCGCCTCGATTGTGCCAGTGGATACGGAACCGCGGGGTTTGTGACCGGAACTTTTGGCTTTGCGGCGGCTGCGGCGGCGGTGGATTTGTTGGTGCAGCAGTCCTCTCAAACCGAAGCTTAACGGATTTCTGACCTTTTTCAGCCTTTTCATGGGTTGACCTGATCCGAAATTAGGCATTAAGTCGGGTAACCTTGAGGTTATCATGGACTCAGTACTTGAAAAAAATGTTGTTTTGGTTCTAAACCGGAATTGGCAGGCGGTAAACACCACCACGCCCGCGCATGCATTTTGTCAAATGGCGGCCGGAAATGCGTTGGGCCTGGATATGGATCAGGAGGCCAGCATGTATCCGGTGGATTGGGAGAAATGGCTGGCGTTACCGGTGCGTGATTTCGATTGGTCGGTGGGTGTGGTGCGCGGACAGCTTCGGGTTCCCCGGGTGATTCTATCCACGCACTACGCTAAAGTGCCCATGCGGCATCCCAAGTTTTCTTATCAAGCCATCCGTGACCGCGACAATGGACGTTGTCAATATACCGGACGGAAACTGGAAAAAGACGAGGGCAATATCGACCATGTGGTTCCCCGTTCCAAAGGAGGAGCGACCAGTTGGAGCAATTGTGTGCTCAGTTGCAAACGGGTGAACAACCGCAAAGGCGATCGAAGTCCGCACGAAGCGGGATTGCGTTTGATGAAGAATCCCGAGACGCCCAAAGTGTTGCCCATGACCCTGTTTTTACAGAATGTGCATGATATCCCCGAGTGGGAGCCGTTTCTGATTCAGAAGGTCGGAGCGCGGCCACTCCTGGCCTAGCGGTATTCAAGGGCGTAACAGACAGGACCGGGGACTTTCCTGTCCCCGCGTTTGGGAAGTTGCGGGGGTTGGAAAACCCCCGGTCCAAACTTATTTTACGGATACAGCCGAACCCGATCCCAGGCATCTTCCGCATTCTTGGTATACACAAAACGGTCATGCAGACGGTAGGCGCGGCCCTGCCAGAATTCGAAACTTTCCGGAATGATCCGGAAGCCGCCCCAAAACTCAGGGCAGGGGACTTCCTGACCTTTAAAGCGCTCTGAAACTTCCTGGAAGCGTTTTTCAAAGGTGTCGCGGTGATCCAGCACTTCGCTCTGTCTGGAGGTCCAGGCGCCCAGCTGACTCGACCGCATCCGCGATTTAAAATAGGCTTCCGATTCTTCGCGGGAAGCGCGGACCGCAGTGCCCTGCACCCGGATCTGGCGTTGTAAAATATGCTGGTGAAACAGCAGGGAAGTCTGCGGATGCGCATCCAGTTCCCGGGCTTTGCGGCTTCCATAGTTGGTATAAAAGATCAGTCCGCGCTCCGGAGATATGTGTTTTAACAGCACCATCCGCTGACTCGGACGGCCCTCCGGATCGACGGTGGAAACCGACATCGCATTCGGCTCCGGTAGCCCCGCCTTTTTGGCTTTTTTCATCCAGGCGTCAAATTGCACAAAAGGATCCGGTGATAAATCGTCGAGATGTAGCGTTTTGCTAACGCAACCGGCGGCATGAAGATAAGCTTTAATTCCAAACATGCCTTTCTCTTGTCGCAACCGATGAAATATTCAACTCTGCGGGCGAAGCATTTTAGCTGAAGCAGGGGGGGGGCTGCGGTTTTGAGTCGGGAAACGTTCAGCGGCGGCGACGGCCCAGGACCATGGCCAGGGCAAAAGCCAGAACCAAACCCAGTGTCGTGGGCTCGGGAATTGCCACCAGGTAGCCATCCGAATTCAGCGTGACGCCTTCGGTGACTTCCAGCGTCTTCGATAAGTCGTAATAGGCGGTGATCTGCGAAAGCTGCTGGGCGGACAGCGCGCCTGATCCGGTTCCGAATCTAATGACGCCATCCGTGAATCCGGCAATAATCATCTCTTCATCAAGGCCCCAGTTTTCCGCGCTGCTGTCAAGAAAGGTCAGCGAGGTCACGGAGGGGTCGATATTAAAATTACCCTTCCGGGTTGCGCCGTTATTAATCTTCAACGTACCCCAGTCTGCATCCCCGTTGACATTGTAGGTGAAGTTGTTCTCGATATCCAGATCGGGCCGATTGGTGACGGCGTCATCCACATTCAAGGTCATGGACGAACTCCAGCCGGTTACCAGGCCGTCAGTGCTGCCGTTCAGCCAACTGGTGGTGTTGACGGTGATGGCCGCAGTATTGGTGCGGAGTTGCAAGACCCCGGTATTGTTGACGGAGGTGCTGCCGAAAGAGACGGAACCGCCGACTTCAAAGAGGGTGCCGGAACCGCTGCTGGTCAATTCGCCGTTAAACGCATAGCTGCCAATGTCCCGAACGGTGTAAATCCGGTCAACCAAAGTTGCAGAACTGTTTTCGCCGAGGGTCACTGAACCGCTGTTCTGAGTGGCTCTGACCCTGTTCTTTTTGTTGGTGGATCCGGTATTGTCCAGAACATAGGTGCCATCCAGCTTAAAATCGACCGCCGCCTGATTGTCGATCAGATCTGTGTCGACGCCGGAATTCCCGTCGATAGTCAGGGTGCCGGCTCCGGAAAGGGTGGCGTTCGAAGCGACCGAAGCATCCAGAACGAGTTTCTGAATCGCATAGTTGCTGTCGACAACAGAGTTGGCGTGTTGGATGTAGACCGTATCGGCATTGGTCAGCACGGGGGCGGTGCCACCTAACCAGTTGGTATCCGTCGACCAGTTGAAATCCGAACCGGATGCGCCTGTGAAATAATAGTCAGCGGCCCAGCTGGAGGCTGCCAGACCGAGAGAAAGTGCAATTGTAAGGGTTTTGAGCTTATTTTGCATGGTTTCGTTCCTTGCGTAATTTGATTAAAGAAATTCCATTTGATCAAACGGTATCACATTGACTATGTCAATAGGAAAATTTTGTCAGGGTCTTTCAATTTGGGTGTGTGCAGGTGAGGATTGCTGTTTTATGGAGGGGAAGGGGAGCGCTACGGGGATCCCTATTTCGGAGTCAACGGAACTTAGAAGAATGGAATCGAGTTTTGCCACCGAAACAAATGGCCGGGAGCGAAGAATCGGGCATTTGACTGTCAGAACGGACAAGGCGTTCGGGGTGCCTGGCTGCGGTATCTTCAGGATCACGCAACCAAACAAAAACAGGGGCAAATTCCGGAGGACATCGGACGGCATTGGGGAGTTGTCGGGAAAAACCATCTGGTGAATTTGATTCCGGATGAAATCATTGGATTAACGGATCAGCAATTTAAAGCGGTGATTCGGAAAATGCAAAGGCTGGCAACTCCGCAGTTTACATGTCCCAAGGCCCTAATTGGAAAAAAATTAGGCTTTACCCTTCGCTGTGGATCCAAAGGGGTTTCCGTGTGGTTAAGTACTCCGGAGACAATCCGCAGAATGGTTGAATGGGCTTTGGATGAATTCTTGGATAAAATTGAAAAATAGATTGTAAAAATGTCATAGATTATTAGCCCTCTTCTAGAGGTTTATTCTATGCGAAACATTTTATTACTTATCATACTGCTTCAATCCGTAGCATTTTGCGAATCCACTATAACGGGGCCTAAATTTGGCCCTCAACTCGGTGAAGTTTATAAGGGAGAACTCAATCTATCTTTATCCGAGGAGGAGAGTCCATGGACGAAAGCCGTTTATGAGGTGACTCCAATTTCAAAAATTGTTTATTCCATTGAGCTCACTTCAAAATCTGAAAGTACAGAAAAGATTGAAGGTATGTTTGAAGTAATTAGAAAAGTGCTTTTTAAAAAATATTTTGAAAATAAATGGGCTAAAGCAGACAGTGCAAATACAATAGTCATCAACAATTATACTGATCAAGTCTCTTTATTAGCGAGTCTAAGAATAGACAGAAAGAACCGTGAGAATCGATTCGTCGTTATCAGATATAGCACAACAAAATTTATAGATTTAAATACGAAAGAAGAACAAACTATAAAAATGAAATCCTTCGATGAAAATGTTGATTTGAAGCTATAGAACCTAGCGGACCCTCTGGAAAAAAAGCAATTGATCCAAGTTGGTGAAAATGAGTTGTTCAAAGGGCCTTTCAGTATTACCCCGCTGCACTCCGGGAGACGTTGGCCGTCAAGAGGCCTTGAATTGTTGCCCATCAAAGAAAACCCAGTCTGATAACCATTGAATCCGCGAGTAGCTCTTCACCAGCGAACCTGAAAAGGAGACACCACCCATTGCCTATGTAGCAATACTTTAGGCCTTGAACGAGCTACGAACGCAGACAGATGCACGCCTGCGTGCACTGTCGCGTGCGTAGTACATATCAAGGCCCTAGTGGATCACTTGCATGGATTATGGAACAGTCCAGTTAAAGGCCGATTGTGGGAGAATGCACACCCCCTTGGTATAAGTGTGCATATCTCCCCCTCCTAAATACGCATATTCTTGTTAAATAGGACGATAAGTATCAATACAGTAATGAATTCCACCCATGAGAACATTGAAACTCGCAAGTAGCGTCTCTCTAATAACCAAGAAAGGCAATAGAAACCATGCTTATCTAAGTGTCATAATCCTCTTTAAAATGCAGTGTTTGTTTGAAATTATGGAAGGAATTCAATCATCCCATCTTCACTGGCTACTGTAATAAAACTCATTCCTTGACGATTATTTAACCATTTAATAGCGCTATTAAAACGGCTACCTCTTTCATTACTCCCCATTGTTGGGCTGGCTATGCCGTCCAGAATAGCACCTATTGCAAAACATTTGCCATAGTAGTCAACAAGTACTGCTCCGTCCATATCGAAAACACTTTCATCTAATGATTCACAGCTTACAGCTTCATCTAGCTTAAAACACTGTTTTATTAATCTATCGGCTTCAGCTTCAGCATGTGCATTAAAAACCAACAAACCACCTTTGCCTGATTTTTCAAACATTCGAATCCATTTCATTACATCATTTACAGTAGCGGTGCTGGCTAGCGGAGCCAGAGGGTAAGTTAGATTTGCGGTGGATCTCTCCTTGTGTAAAACAACAACAA
>CAKZLZ010000145.1 GCA_937127435.1 uncultured Verrucomicrobiota bacterium
GGTGGATTTCACCTCGTCCATCAGCCCCTGCTGGCCCGGACGCATTTCAGAAAAGGGAAACTGCAATTTTTTTAACCGTGCATTGCGCTCACGCATCCAGGCCTCATGCGCCAGCTTTTCCTGCATCCACTGTTGAAGTACGCCTTCAATTTTTTCAGCCAAAGCTTCCGCTTCCGGTTGCCATTCAATACGGCGGGTCGCGATCTCCGGATCCGGATGTACATATTCCAAACGGATTTGAGGAAGCAGCCCCTGCTCCCGCTGCCACAGCCAGGCATATAGTTCCGCCTGCAAAACATGCACGGAGTGATCCAACGGAAGCGCCTCTTCATAATCGCGCGAAGTTTTAAGCTCCTCAACCACCACCCCTTCCCCCGTGGTTTCCACCCCGTCAATCCGGCCGAAAATTTCCAGCGTCTCCCCGGCATGTTCCCAGGTCGACCGAATCGAAAATTCCGCCTGGTAGTTCTCCCCCCGGTTTATTTGCATGCGCTGATGCACCTGAATCCCTTCCACCCCGCGCAACAACCTGAAGTGACGGCGACCCAAGTCACCGCTACGCCCCATGTATCGGGACAGGTCTGTTACTGAAATTCTTCTGGATTGCATGCAGACGCACCCTGCATCAAAATCCACAGGGAATCCAGCCGGATGACGAATTTTTAACTTTTGCGTGGAAACCGGAACAGAATCTTATTCAACCCTATGAATAGATGAGCGAGCAGGCCGCATGTCCAAAGCAGCGAGCTGATGCCGTGAAACCAAGACCAGAATTGCCGCCAGCTTTGCTCTACCGATACTTGCAAAGCGGTGCCGCTGAAAATCATGGGCAGGGCGAGAAACAAAATCAGTCCGCCGCTTTTCCGGCGCATCCAAACTTTACCAAACCAGTAACTCAGCCCGTGTTGTTGCAGAAGTGCGCCAATCACCAATACCAGCCCGGGGGCGAGAAGGACGTGGAGGTGTTGCGTGTGGGACTGCCAAGGATGATGAACCACCGCCCATTCGTTTATAGGCTCCAACATCCAGATCATCCAAGCCAACACCAGACCTGACCCGGCGACCAAAGCGAAAAAAATGAAAGTACTCCATTTTAACCAGGGATTCATGGCGCGTCCGTATCAACTTGATTTCGCTGATGTATGGCGAGAGCACGCTTTACCGCATTGGTGACGGCGCGCCCGGTAAGGGTTGCACCGGTGATGCCGTCAATATTTTTACGATAGGTCAGTTCTTTCGGATCGGTATGTCCGGCAAAGAGCTTCAACCATCCCGGACGGGGTAAATAATTTTGAGGTTCCTGAAAAACCAACACCTCGACCCACAAAACTTTGCCTTCGGGTGAAACCGCAATCACCAGCGTTTCCGGCAGCGTCCGAACTTTATGCCGGTCAAAATACAGGGTGGCAACTTCTTGGCCGTCCACCACAACCTGCTGAACATGGATGACCCGCGAATCCAGGGGCGTCCCCGCCTGATCACCAATCGCATCCGCCTCGGGCTCGGTGAGATAAATCGTTTGGGGACGCAGAACTGCAGTCGGCCATTGACTGGCCACAACGGCTTCGGGCGTTTGAATAACCTTGGCCATGCCCGGAAGCATGAACCAAGATAAGAAGAGAAGAAGGATTTGCTTAAAAGACATAACCAAAAGAGAGGTTAATCAGTTCATCATCACTGCCGTCACCACTTTCGACCCGGGCAAAATCAAGTTTGAACACGATTTCATCCAAAGGCAGATAATTGATTCCGAAAGTAACAATATCTTTATTTCCCTTACCGGAAGCGGCAAATCCAGCGGGGGTTTCCTCCTGCACATTTAATTCTTCATAACGGACAAAAGGAATCAGCGCCTTTTCATCATCCGCATCCCGGTGGATAAACAGATCATATCCGGCTTCCAGATACCATCCGAACATTTCTTCACCAATCGAATCAATATCCGCATCGGCCGTACCGGGCTCCGCCAGGGCCCGGTTCAATTCGGCCACGTCATCCAACATTCCCAAAGCAGCCAACGCACGAAAGCGTAAACCCTGAAATGTCATGTCGGCATGCACCTCGCCAATAAATGTGGGTACATCCACATCCAAATCCTGTCCGGAATTTCCATAATACAAGGAGCCCCCCACCAACATATCACTACTGGGCACATAATCCATGCGCACCACCGCGGCCAAATCTTCCGCTTTGGCTTTGCTGCCTTTTTGACGCCCACCACGCAAACCGCTTTCAGTGAATCCGGAAGCATCCAGACCATTGACGATGTATGCCCGGTATTGAAGGGTTTCATTGACCGTCCCGAACAAACCGAAACCGTTTTCGCGCCAAGTGCTGGGAATCAGTTGGGTTTCGGTTGAGGGTCGGTTCACAGCGTAAAAAGTATTCGGTTCATGCAGCTCATTTATCAGTCCCATCGGCACCAGTACCATACCCACCCGACCATTCAGTGCATCGCTATGCAGATAATCAAGGGTTGCAAATTCCACCGAAACAGAACCCTCTTCACCGGTGGAAGCATGCTCGAATTCAAATTCAGTGTTCAGCACCCAGTTATCGTCAAATTTATATCCGACATAAATAACCGCCCGTAAAAAGTCCGCTACATCCGTTTTTTCATCCGAATGCGAATAAAACGCTTCCCCGTATCCACCTATCGAAACCCCGGCAGGTACATAATAGACTTTGGATGCGCCTGCACCGAGTCCGTTAAAAGACTCACCTAATCCACTTAACTCAGGGAAAGCAGCGGATCTTGATTCTGATTCCATCGCATTCAATTTAAGTTCAAGCTCCTGCACCCGCTTTTCCAAATCGGGCGCTTCCTGCGCATAAGAGAATCCACTTCCCAATACTAAAATACTACTGACGACGGGTAAAATCTGTTTCAACATACTATACATTCCTTTTGTTATTTTAATTGTCATTTGGTTGATATATAAATCAATTGTTCAAGTTCAATACTTTTGTTATGTTTTTTATGCAATCTGGGTCATCACAATAACCTTGACGAATCTCCTGCCTGAAGTTGACTGTTGAAATATGTACACACCCAACTCTAAACGATATTCAAAGCCCGAATCCTGGTTCCGTCATTGTGGCAGCACTGGTCTCAAACTCCCCGCCGTCAGTCTCGGTTGCTGGCACAATTTCGGGGGTGCAGAATTTAGTTCGAAACAATGTCCCGATGAAGCCTCCCAACACCGGAATGCCCAAAAGATGCTGTTTACGGCTTTCGATCAGGGCATCACCCATTTCGATTTGGCCAACAATTATGGCCCCCCTCCCGGTTCTGCAGAAGAGAGAGCGGGACGGATTCTTCGGGAGGACTTGCGCCCCTACCGCGACGAACTCATTATCAGCAGCAAAGCCGGATACGGCATGTGGCAAGGTCCCTACGGCGACGGAGGATCCCGCAAATATCTGATCTCCTCCTGCGATCAATCTCTCAAACGTCTCCAACTGGAGTACGTGGATATTTTCTATTCGCACCGACCCGATCCCCATACTCCCATCGCCGAAACCATGGGTGCTTTGGATCAATTGGTTCGCGACGGCAAAACGCTCTATACCGGCATTTCCAATTATGCCCCCGAACAGGTGGACGCCGCCTTGCAGGCCTGTGAAGATCACGACTTTGTAAAACCGATTATTCATCAGCCCCGCTATAATATGCTGGACCGCAAAATGGAAACCCTGGGATTGTTCAGTACTTTACAAACCGCCGGCATGGGAAGTATTTGTTTTTCACCGCTCGAAGGCGGCATTCTCACCGGGAAGTATCTGGATGCGGACCCCAAAGACGCCCGTAAAAACAGCGGCAGTGGCGGACAGTTCTTCCGTGGCCTCGATGAAGAGAAAAATCTGAAGATCCGGGCCTTGTCCACCCTGGCGGAAAGCTGTGGTCATTCCCTCACCACGTTCTCACTCGCCTGGACTCTGCGTCCCGGTTTCTGCACCACCGCCCTGATTGGTGCCAGCCGTCCTTCACAAATCGAACAAGCCGCCAAGGTCTGTGATGCAGGATTGTTGAGCGGTGAAATCTTCGCGGAAGTCGAAAAAATCTTAGCCGGATAAAACTTCCCCGTTCTTCGTTTACGAAGTTTCTTCCGAACCGTTTACGGCAATAGATACGGGAAACCATGCCTACGGCAGGCAAGCCCGGGTTCCGTGAACCCCTTCGCGTAAACACGTCGGGGGAACCAACTTAAGTCGGAACTTGGAAGTTATATCTTCATTCCCAGTATTTGCGCCAAGAATGATGGGGACACAACACCTTCAGCGTTGGAAATTCTTTTGTTCTGTAACCCGTGTAGGTCCTCATCCTTCGAACCAACACGGGGCTGACTGATTTAACGCCCTTGGCGGTACCATAATGAATAAAACATCACCCGAAAATACGCCAACGGCGTTACGTCTGTCAGCCCAGGGTTGCTAAGGAACGAGGCTACCCTGGGACAGGGGACTCAAAAATCTTCAACACTGAAGGTGTTGCGTCAGCCATCAATTTGCAGAAAACGTCTTCACCAAAAATGCATTCAACTCCACAAAGTTTTTTGTCCCGCGAGGGGCAATCAAAAGCGCCTTTCCTTCCACCGGTTTCAGGCGGCCGCAAAACAAAATCTTCCTCCCCTTCCGCTCGGTCGCCATTTCACTGTAACTCTCGATCTGCGCAAAAGTATATTCACGCTCTGCTTTAAAGGGGGTAATAAAAAACAATTTCAGCCGGTCATCCTGAATTTGGATTTTGGTGAGGTCAAAGGACCGTCGGAGCAAAAACCCTGCCGTCACCAGAAGAATAATGAAGAGATCCATCATCACGAGTTCGCCTTTTCTCCACACAATCAGCGAAGCGCCCAACGGGGCAAACAACAGCGTGCTCCAAATGGGCATCCAAATATAGTCAAAAGTTTTGTTCATCGTGCTTCGGGATTAATGAGCCTGTAACCAGTTTTGTCCGCGGCCCATCTCCACTTCCACCGGAATGGAAAGTGGAAGCGCATTTTCCATGAGCTCCTTAATTTTGGGCATCAGGGTTTCGGCTTCTTCAGTCTTGAGATCGAAGACCAATTCATCGTGCACCTGCAACAGCAGGCGGCTCTCCCACTCTCCATTGGCCAACAACGCATCGATATCAATCATGGCTTTTTTAATCATGTCGGCCGCGGATCCCTGAATCGGTGAATTGATTGCGGTCCGTTCGGCGGCTTGCCGCTGGGTGCCGTTTCGGGAATCGATGTCACGGATTTTCCGACGGCGTCCGGCCATGGTTTCCACGTAGCCCTTCTCCCGGCAGTCTTCCACGATCTGGCTCATAAACTGATTTACTCCGGGATATTTCGCAAAGTAGGCTTTGATAATACTTGAAGCTTCTTCGCGGGGAATGGCCAGACGTTGGGAAAGACCAAAGGCACTGATGCCGTAAATAATTCCGAAGTTCACCATCTTGGCTTTTCGCCGCATGTCGCTGGTCACTTCATACAGCTCCACCCCGAAAACGCCGGCCGCGGTGGCGGAATGAATATCGAGTCCATTGCGGAATGCTTCGCACATGCCTTCATCTCCACTCAGATGCGCCATCAAACGTAACTCCACTTGAGAATAATCCGCCGCCAACAATTCAAAGCCCTCTCCCTTGGCCACGAAGGCTTTGCGGATTTCTTTTCCGCGCTCGGTGCGGATCGGTATATTCTGCAAATTGGGATGGTTGGAGGAGAGACGTCCGGTCGCCGCACCCGTTTGTAAATATTGGGTGTGCACCCGTCCGGTGTCGGCATGCACCTCTTTGGGCAAGGCATCCACGTAGGTGGATTTCAATTTCCCCAGTTCGCGGAATTCCAATATCGCATCGATAATCGGATGTGCCCCGGCATAGCCCTGCAGGGTTTGTTCGTTGGTGCTGTACTGACCGGTTTTGGTTTTCTTCGGCTTGTCCGACAGCTTCATTTTTTCGAACAACACCACGCCCAATTGTTTGGGGCTGTTCATATTAAAATGTTCACCGGCCAATTCAAAAATTTGGGATTCCAATTCCGCCAGACGTTTTCCCAGCTCTTCGGAAATCTCCGCAAGAGAAGCTGAATCCAGACAAATCCCCTGATGCTCCATGCGCATCAATACCGGCAGCAACGGCATTTCCAAGGTTTCAAAAACTTCCAGTTGCGCCCCTTCCTTCAGCATCGGGTAAATCTTGTTCCACAGTTGCAAAGTCACATCCGCATCTTCAACCGCGTAAGGACACACGTCCGCCGGAGAAATTTCCCGCATGGATTTTTGTCCTTTGCCTTTGGGGCCAATCAAATCGGTGATGGGAATCGGCTGATACTGCAACAAGGCACTGGCCAGACGGTCCATGCCGTGACGCTGTTCGGGATCCACAAGACTGTGGGCAATCATGGTATCGGCAAAAGGACCTTTGACCTGAATGCCATGAGTCAGCAGTACCCCCAAATCAAACTTGAGGTTATGACCAATTTTTAAGATCTGGTCATTTTCCCAAAACGGTTTTAAGGCTGCCAGCACCTCCGCCTGATTTTCAGGAACAATTGAAACGTAATCCCCTTGTCCTTTTTCGGCGGAAAAGGCGATCCCCACCAAGGGAGTGCTGCGCACATCCAGACTTTCCGTTTCCAAATCAAAACAGCATTGGGTCGAAGCCTTGAGCCGGTCCAGCAAAGCCGGAATTTCTTCGGCCTTTTCAATCAGCCGGTAGTCATGTTTCAGGTCGTCCAAGGTTTTTAAGTTATTGGAAATTTCAAATCCACTTTCAGAGACTGCAAATAAATCACCCTGCACCGCGCCACCCGGCTCCGGTTTGGCGGCCACGGTCACCGACCCGAACAGACGTTTCCCGATACTGTTAAATTCCATCTCCTGCAGGAACGCCTTGAGCGTTTCGTCGTCCCGTTCTTTCCGGGTCAAATCATCCGGCGCAAAATCCAATGGGACTTCACAATTAATTTCCACCAATTGACGGCTGAGTCTCGCCATCTCGGCATTGTCTTTCAGTTTGTCGGAAAGTTTTCCCTTCACTTTGTCAGCGTTCTCCAGCAGGTTGTCCACCGACCCGTATTCTTTGATCAGTTTCTTGGCCGTTTTCGGACCAACCCCCGGGACACCCGGTATATTATCCGAGGCATCACCCATCAGACCCAAAATATCGATCACCTGCTCCGTGCGCTCAATTTCCCATTGTTCACAAATTTCAGGAATTCCCAAAATCTCCGGATCTCCCCCTTTGCGGCCGGGTTTGTACATCATGGTATGTTCATCGACCAACTGGGCATAATCCTTGTCGGGCGTAACCATGTAGACTTCTTCATAGCCCTGCGCCTCCGCTTTGCGGGCCAGGGTTCCGATAATATCATCCGCCTCATAACCGTCTTTCTCGATCATGGGAATATTCATCGCTTCCAACAAACGCTTCACTTCCGGAATAGCCAAAGCCAGATCTTCCGGCATGGCTTCGCGCTGGGCTTTGTATTCGGGATAAATGATATGGCGTTCGGTCGGGGCTTTGGTATCAAAGGCCACCGCAATATGGGTGGGATTGCGGGAATCCAACAATTCCAACAGGGTGTTGGTAAATCCGTAGACCGCGGAATGGTTGCGGCCTTTGGAGTCCACAATCGGACGGGTCATAAACGCAAAATGGGCACGGTATACCAGGGCCATACCGTCGAGAAGATAGAGTACTTTAGACATGGGGGCACCTAATCAGGAATTTCAGGAGGACAAAAGAACGAAACCCTATGAAGTGCAATCAATTGCGTTTTAGCCCAAGCGGTTCTTGCAATTTTGATTTACAGGAACAGAACCTGAGGCATGAAACTTTTCCGCAAACAGCCGAAAACGCCCAAATTTCTGGAATGGTCTTATCAAAGTCAGCACCCCGCACGCACTCTCTGGCGTTGGGCAAACTGCTCCGCAATGAATTTTGTGCAAATTGTCATCACCTTCATTCTGAAGCATTCCATCACCTGGATCACCCCTTTGGTTTTCAAAATGCTGTTGGACAAAGTGGTCACTCCGGACAAAGTCTCCAACCAAAAAGTGACCATTGCCGTCATCTTGTTATTCATTGCCCTGTTGGCGAATATCCCTTTACATACCTTATTTGTCTCCAAAGTAAGTAAAGTCGCCCGCAACCTCGAACGGCGCCTCCGCCAAGCCCTGGTGATCCGCTTTCAGCAACTCTCGATTCCCTATCACGATGATGCCGAATCCGGGCGTTTACAGGCGAAGGTGCTGCGGGATGTGGAGCAGGTGCACATGGTGGTGCAATACGTCATGGAATCAGGACTCTCCATTGTCGCCACCCTTGTCATTACCTCCGGAATTACACTCTACTATCGTCCATACATGATGCTTATCTATTTGGCCATGGTGCCCTTGGTGATGACGCTTCGGCATGTGTTTAAAAACCGTATTAAAGAAGAGAATCGTGCCTTCCGTCAAAAAATTGAGGAGATGAACTCCCAAGTCAGCCAAATGATCGATATGATCCCGGTCAGCCGCGCCCACGGCATTGAAGAACCCGCAACTGAACGGGTAGACCAAAAGCTGAACCAGGTGAGCCATCAGGGGCAACGTCTGGACAGGCTTAATGCCCTGTTCGGCGCCTCAAATACCGTGGCGTTTATGATCGGAAACCTGATCCTGTTCCTGATCAGTTGCTGGTTCTGCATTCAGGGAAAACTCACGGTGGGTGAAGTGGTATTGTTTGAGCAATTATTTAAACAAATCCTCAACTCCGTCTCCCAGGCCATGAACCTATATCCTCAAATGGCGAAAGGCATGGAATCAGTCCGATCCATTGGCGAAGTCTTGGAATGCCCGGATCTCGAACACAACCAGGGGAAATCCCAAGTCACTTCCGTTAACGGTCGTATTCAATATGAAAGCCTGGGATACACCTATCGGGGCGCCCTCTCCCCGGCACTCAGTGGCGTGAATGTAGACATTCCCGCAGGAGAATGTGTCGCCATTGTGGGCCCCAGTGGAGGAGGGAAATCCACCCTGATGCAATTGACCATCGGCTTCCGGCGCGCGAGCGAAGGCCGCATCCTGCTGGACGGTCAGGATATGGAATCCATCGATATGCGGGCCTGGCGGCGCTTTATTTCCGTAGTCCCCCAGGAGAGCGTGCTCTTCGAAGGGACCATCCGGGAAAACATCCTCTTTGGACTGGATACCGTAGACGAAGCCCGCTTTGAAGAAATCATGGATGCGGCCAATTTACGCGAATTCGTGGACAAGCTGCCTGAAGGGCTCAATACCCGCATCGGGGAAAGCGGAGCCAGACTCTCCGGCGGACAACGGCAACGTCTCGCCATCGCCCGGGCCCTGGTCCGCGATCCCAAAGTGATTGTGTTGGACGAACCCACTTCCGCTTTGGACGTGATGTCCGAAAAACTGGTACAGGAAGCGATTGACCGGATGATTGTGAACCGCACCACCCTCATCGTTGCCCACCGCCTCTCCACCATTCGCAACGCCAACCGGGTCATCGTGCTCGAAGACGGAAAAATCAGCGAAATGGGCAGCTACAATGAACTCGCCAACAGACCCGACGGGGCCTTCAAACGCATGCGGGAATTGCAGGCCTAATCGGAGTGCACTCCGCCAGAGTCCCGCGTTTACGCGGAAGTCCCCCCATCTCCTTTAGGAGTTGGGTGCGACCTTTTCATAATGAAACCGGGACGTAAATCACCCCTTCCTATTCTGTTTTTGTTCTTTCTCCAATCCCAAGCGGGAGGGACGGCCCATACATTATAATTTTACAATCAATTTAAACGTCTGAAACAGCATCTTCCCATTGACGCTGCTCCGAAGAAGGCTCTCCGATTGACATTTTAATATATTATAGTAATTTATTAGGATACTTCGTTATAAAAGATCCTATGCATAAATTTATACTGCCATTATTCTACCTCGGTGGATTTCTCATTTCCGCTCACGCGACAATCTTCGTCCAGGAATCCTTTCTGACCACCGACTATACCGCGGACACAAATGTGGTCGGCCAAAACGGCGGTACAGGCTTTAGTGGCAACTGGAGCTCCGGAGATGTATTTGCTCCAACCGTCCGCTTTGATACACGCAGTACCGGTCTCAGTTACAGTGGTTGGTCAAATGAAGGAGGATCGCTGGAACACTACCGGACGAATTCCTCCTCATTTACCAAGACCATTACCCATAATTTGAACTATTCAGCTCCCACGATCTCCGGTAGTGATGTGGCCTATTTCGGCTTCCTCTTTAATGCCACTGCCGGCGTTCGCTTTGATTTGAGCTGGAACGGCACCTCTTCCAGGAACAACGTCTTCACCTATGCCGGCAACACCACGGAGGAAATGGTTTTTAATGGTGGAGGAAGTGCGTCCACCGAGCTCCGGGTAGCCGCAGCCGCGGGACAGGATCATTTGGTTCTGTTGCGCATTTCGGACAACACCACGTACGACTTTGAAGAATACTACGATAATATCGAGATGTGGGTGGACCCTGATCTCTCCAACCTCGGTGTTGCCGATGATACAGGACGCGGAATTTTTTCAAAATTCGGCGGGGGAAACACAGACCTTGCGGCCGATGACTGGAGTATAACCGCCACCCTGACTGAAGGCCAGTCCTTCAAGGTCGATGAGCTCTTTTTCTCCAACGATTTAATCGCCATCCCCGAACCCTCCTCCGCCCTGTTATTCCTGACCGGCGTCGCGGTAAGTTTAATAAGCTTGCGCCGAAAACGCTGAAATCAACATTGATTCCAGTGTCCAAAACCCCGTCAATACACCAGATGGGGTTTTAAGTATTTGAGGGGAAATACAGGCGTAACATAGGCATTCTTGCCTGTGATCGGGCCGATAAGTCGAAAATACGGACCTCTTGCTATTTCCGCATTCCAAAATTAAAACGTTTGAATTTTTTCTTTGTTTCGAAAAAATATGCCTTATCCTTGCAAAAATTTTTAAGCATTTCCCCTTAGGAGCCCCCATGACACAACCCCTTCCTCCCCCCGGACGTTTGAACCTGCACCCTGTAGCCATCGCGGTTACCGCTATCCTTTTTGTGGCCGTAATCATCGCGGGCATCCGCTTCGCATCGATGAAAAAGGCTCCCTTAAACGAATCGAATGTACCTGAGAAACCTTTGGCCACAGATGAGAAACCTTTGGTCATGGACAAAAAAAACGCAGCGCCTGCTTCCGTCCCCATCCCTGCCGAAGTCCCTGCCCCCCTGAAAACAGATCTCATCTTATCCCACGCGGAACGCGGACTGCCGGGAACGGTCGCATCGGAGTGGGTCTATTACCAAACCCTGTTCGCTAACTCAGTGAAAATCTCCGGCGCCTGGGACGGATGGGATAAGAAAATTGCCATGCAGGAAGTCCGCCCCGGTGTTTGGGCATTCTTCGTGGGGGGAATCAAAGCCCCCTTCGGCAGCTACGAATTTAAATTTATTGTGGATGACGTTTGGGAAGGCGGCGCCAATCGCATTCTCTACATCAATGAGGCCGGGCTCATGGAACTCCCTCCGCAAGTGGTGTCCCAAGCCCTCATCGAACATCCCCACCAAATCCGTATTCGCCTCTATGAAAAACCGGGAAATCAGGAGGCAGTGAAAGTAACCCTGGAGCCCGGCTTGGGTCGCCTGAAACTCCGCTGGAAATATCCCGAAGAAAACCCGGCCCTGCGGGGATACCGCATCCACGGAAAAGAGGTGGAGTTTGTTTTCGATCCGGCCAGCTACATGATGTCCAGTCATGAAATCCAATCGGCCCAGGTCGCAGGAAACTTCAATGACTGGGATGCGGCTTCCACCGAAACACGCATGGTAAATGATGGAGACATCTGGCGGGTACGCCTCCCCTACGCCCCCATTGACAGCAAAGTCACCCAAGGGGAAATTCTGTTCAAATTTGTGATTAACGGCGATTGGAAAAACCCACCCTCTGAAGCACCCAACGCCATGCTGGAACCGGGCACCACCCATATGAATCTTCAACTCCCCCGGGCGGACGTGGTCTTACCGGAACTCACCATTCAAACCGAACGGCCTATAAATCTGAGTCAGCCTCCTCTCCTCCATATACAAGGCCTGCACGATAAAACCATTAAAGTGTGGCCCAGCCCTGGAACCGTTCTCGACAGCCTCTACAGTCCCAAAAAAATGGGTGCCACCCTGGACCGGTCGGAGAAGGAAACGATCTACAGAATTTTCGCTCCCCGCGCCTCCTCGGTAACTCTGGGGCTGTTTGACGGCCCCTACTATCTGACCGAAGACGAAGTTCCGGTGGATCCGACGCAAACAGTTGAAATGAAAAAAGACAAAGACGGCGTCTGGGAACACCGTCAGCCGGGACTGAATACCGGACAGTACTACGCCTATAAAATTGCCGGCCCCATGGGGAACGGAGAAGGCTTTAACCCTGCGGCCTGGATGGGCGATCCCTACGCCACCGCTGTAGGGCTGGCCGAAGGAAACAGCTTGGTAATGGACATGGATGCCGGGGCTGTAAAACCTCAACCCCAAGCCCGGGTGGCCTGGGAAGATATGGTAATTTACGAAACCCATATGCGGCATTTCACCCAGGATCCTTCCTCAGGGGTACCTGAGAATTTGCGTGGAAAATACCCCGGTGTGCTCGCTTCCGAAGGAACCGGAACCGGTTTGGACCACCTGAAATCACTGGGGGTAAATGTCATACAATTTATGCCCCTGCATGAGTTCAACAATGGTTTTGGCGACAAACATGACTGGGGCTATGCCAGTTGCTTTTTCTTCGCCCCCGAGTCCTCTTATGCCACGCAACCCCTTGAGGGCACCCAAGTCCGCGAGTTCCGGGAATTGGTAGACGGCTTGCACGACCGGGGATTCGCGGTGTTTATGGATGTGGTCTATAACCATATCGGCGGCATCAATGTCTTTAGTCTGATCGACCGCAAATACTACTTCCGCCTCAATCCGGATTTTACCAACATGAATTACAGTGGCTGCGGAAATGACGTGGCCAGTGAACGGCTGATGATGCGCCGCCTCATCACTGAAAGCATCCTGTTTTGGGTGGAAGAATACGGCATCGACGGATTTCGTTTTGACTTGTGCGAACTCATCGATGACCAAACCCTATTGGAGATTGAACGCGAGATCCGGCAAAAACATCCACACGTGGTTCTCCACTCTGAGCCTTGGAGTTTCCGGGGTAGTCACAAAAAATTTCTCGGACCCACCTCGTGGGGAGCCTGGAACGACCGCTTCCGTGAACCGGCCAAACAGTTTGTGCGGGGACATGGCGGCAAAGAAAATCTGAAACAGGCGGTCCGGGGAAGCGTGGAAAACTGGACCCGTCACCCCTTGCAAAGTGTGAACTACATGGAAAGTCATGACGATCACGCCTTGGTGGATGAACTCACCTCCAACCCCGACCATGACGGCCGTGAATTATCCGACCGGGACGAGAAAATCCACAAGCTGGCCGCCACAGTAATTTTCGGTTCTCTGGGCACGCCCCTTATCACCGAAGGCCAGGCGTATCTGAGAAGCAAACACGGCGTTCGCAACACCTACAATCAAGGGGACGAGCTCAACGCCCTGCGCTGGAGCGAGCGGGATCGAGAACACGCAAAAGAAGTATTGGCCTACTACCAACAAATGATTGCATTTCGGTTGAGTCCCGAAGGCGCCGCCCTCCGGGTGAAAGACGCCCCTTCTCTGGCCTACACCCAATTTATGGAGACGGATTCGGATCAGGCTTTGGGATGGTCCTTCAACGCCAACCGGGAAAGACCTGGCGTCCCCGCAGTGATGATCCTCATGAATGCCGGAGATCAGGAGCAAACTTTTAATTTTGAACTTCCCCCGGGAAACTGGATTCGCGTGGGTGATGGCGATCAAGTGAATGTGAACGGCGACGGCTCCACCCTGAGCGGGCAACAAGCCAAGCTTCAAGTTCCCGCCCAAACAGCCTTCATCTATCGCACCCGGATGTAAGGTAAAATTTAACCCGTGGGTATTATTGCCCCATTTTACGGTTGGGGTGATGAGGAGGCTGTAGATTTGGAATCTTTGTCACAAAAAACCCAAAAGGGAACGTCGCCCTTAAACCCCGTCCTGGTTTCAAGAGGTTTTGTTTACTCTCCGTTTCAGAGCGGGGCTATAGGGGTGGTATTCTTTTTGTGCCTTTTTGTGGCAAAAAACCTTCCCTTACATGGCCGACAGTATTTTATAAAATAATTAGAGATAAGGAATGGTCAGCGGGCCTTCTGGCAACACCGCCACCCGGGCCTGCGGATTTCCGATGCGGAGCAATTCGTCATCGATCGCGGACCTGAGATCCGTGACCACTTCCAGATGCGCGGCCTCTACGGCCTCCGGCTCCATTTCAGAATACAATCCCACCCGCGCTTTCTTCAAAATCAACGCCAGCAATTGCACCTGCCACTGATCAAATTCACGAAAGCCGGGCCTGCAAATGGTTTTCAGCATGGCGTCAGGAGAATCATGCTCTTCCAGCAATTTGCGGAAATTGCCGTGAGCCGGAAAGCCGTCATTGCAGCGGGCCGCCATCAAAATCAATCCCCCGGGTTTCACCACTTGCGAAGCGGCCGACATCCCTTTCACACTTTGATACAGATTTTGATCCAGCGGGTAGCCGCTGTTGGAGGTCACCACCACCGCAAAATCTTCCTCACAAAATGACATCGCGGTTTCTTTGCAAAAGGCACAGCCCGCCTCGTGAGCTTCCAACACATCCCCGCAAAAGAAACCGGTAATCCGCCGCTCACGATCGAGGGTGATATTCACCAGATAGTCCGCCGGCAACAAACTCCCGCCCGCCCGCACATGTGCTTGAGTCGGATTGTCTTCGGTCACCCCCCAGGTGCTGTTGGCATGGCCAATATTTTCCGCATTGTGATAATGCAAAATCGCCTCGACTCCGGTCACTCCCGGAAACACCGCTTTGTAACCACCGGAAAACCCCGCCATAAAATGCGGTTCGATAAAGCCCATCAATATCCGCCGGTCCGCTTCCGCATATTCGCGGTTGTAGCGCACCTCATATCCGAAGGCCGATTTACCCACCGAGACCAAAGTTGAGGCATCATGACCATCATGATCGATACAGCGGTAGGTCGCATAAATTTCTTCCCCCACCATATGCACCCACTCTTCCCGTGTGTTCGCCCGATGCGTTCCGGTGCCGGAGATAATGACAAAATTTTCTTTGGGCACATGCGACAATTCCGAAAACAGCCAGGTCAATAATTTTTGATTGGGCAAGGCCCGGGTAATGTCCGGAATCGCAATCGCCACCGTCTCCCCTGCCGCCACCCGGTCTTTCAAAGGGGTACCTCCAAAAGGATGTGCCGCCGCCTCCCGAAATCCGGCCGCTTCATCCTTTAAGGGCGAAGGATAGCGCGGTTCCAGGATGGTGGCATTTAAGCCTTCCAAATTTAAAGGAATCGGAGCGATACCGTAATCGAGCATACATTTCATGATGGGAACATACTCATAAGCAAGTTTGAATCAAGGAGAGAGCAACAACATCCCACATTTGGATAGGCTCCGCCAAAGTTCCCTGTTTGGGGCCTGTTGATTTGTTCAAAAAATCAACAGACCCTTTACGCTGAAGTATTCCAACTTTCTTAGAGGTTGTTTGCTACCTCATCTTAATGAAACCTGGACGTAAACGCCCCATGCAATGGCGCATGTGAACGCCACAGTTCCAAAGCCCCTATTCCCATTCAATCTTCACCTTCATAGTTACCGGCGCATGGGCCGTCAGGTGAAAATGCCCACCCCCCACGCGTCCGTCGGGATGGAAGACCGTAACGTGATAGGTTCCGTGGAAGCCATGCAAAGAAAGGTCTCCCCTGGAACCGGAGCGGGTTTCGAGTTGGGTATTCCAGGTTTCATTCACCAGCTTTTTCAGCACCAGGAATGCGGGCCTGGGCTTGTAATCATTGTCGAGCAATCCGACATGGGGTTGCCAGTTTTTGGGACCAAACCCCCAAAAATTCACCACATCCACTTGCGGATGGCTAAAGGCCACTTTCATAAACCGGCGCATATAGTCCGCCTGAAGTTCTTCTGTCCATGTTCCTGTGAGCACCTCCCCTTCAATTTTTCCGGCATGGGAAATTCCGGTTTCAGTAATGTGTATCCGCAGACCCTTGGCCGCAAAATCATCCAACACTTCGTACATGGTTCGGGGATCTGACCAGGTTCCGAATGGCCGATGCGCATGCACCCCAAAAAAGTCCACCTTCTGTCCCGCTTCCGTAATCTGATCGAGAGACTTCATTCCTCTTTCCAAATCAGTCTTGGCCCGTTCACCTTTTCGCGGACTGAAAAATCGTGCACAGTGGCTTACCCCTAATGCCGCGGCCGGTAATTTTTTCCTAAACAGGGCAAATACATCCGGAGCTTCGGTTTGCATGCGACGTTCATTGATCACCTGCCATTGATCAATCCGGTCGCCATAGCGGTCGATCAGAGCTTCGGCATGTGCCAGCAAGTATTGTTTTTGTTCTTTCCCGGGAAGTTTTTTCATCCAGGATGGGGCATATCCGGTGACAAAATGATATTCGATCCGGATCCCGTTTTCCGTGCACCAATCCACATAAGCATCCAAATCCTCATATCGCCGCTGACCCTCTTCAGGTTCGAGAAACATCCATTTTCCGGAATAACCGATCACGGAATAATTAAACACTTCTTTAAACCGTACCAACTCCATCGGATGGACATTCGGAGCGCGGAACTGCTTCTCCACCTCCACCACGGGACGGAAGTGGTGAAGTGCAGAGCCGATGCCAAAATCAAGCGACTGTTGTTTCACTTCCACCCGCAAACCAGCCAGCGCATTTCCCCCGGAATCTTCCAGTTGCAACGAAACCCGGCTTTTACGGTTCCGTTCAATATTGGGTTCCACCACCTCGAGCATAAAACGCTCCTGGGCCAACCAGGATTCCGGATCCTTGGCATTTTCAGGTGCGGGAGGCAAAGGAGGCGGAGGAGATAAACGGGTCTCCGCCAA
Source organism: uncultured Verrucomicrobiota bacterium (assembly GCA_937127435.1). Taxonomy (GTDB): domain Bacteria; phylum Verrucomicrobiota; class Kiritimatiellia; order SS1-B-03-39; family UBA6053; genus UBA6053. The sequence continues at coordinate 17,039 of CAKZLZ010000145.1, forward strand.
TACCCAGTCCTCATTCTCTGCCCGCAACACCAATCCCCGCTCCTGCCCCCGGGGCAACACCACAAAATCTGCAGCCTCTGCTTCTCCCATCGCCACCCAATCTTCCGGGCGGGCACGGGAAAGATTCTCCGGTGACAAACGGTCCATACGTAAGGCCCAGGCTTCGGCAAACGCCGGGTCAAAAAACTGCATGGTGCCGTCCCGCCATTCCCCAACGATACTGCGCCGGGAATGCAGACGGAATCCGCTCCGGCGAACCGGGGTGAGAATCCGGGCATCAATGGGGGTGTGAACCCGGGTACGTTTTTGAATGTCGACCCAGCTGTCAGCAGCCGGTTTTGAAAAAGGATTCTGCAACGCAGACAACCGGGGAAACGACACGGGCTTTAATTTCCAAAAAGTGCTTTCCAGAGACAAGTCAGACAAAGTGAGCACACAAAATATGCCTCCAATTCCTGCGGCATGCCAAGGGCGTAACGCTCCCCGCCACCAGGCATAGATGGAACCGACCACCAACAAGCACGGCAAGTACACTCTCCAAACCGGAACCAGCAAACAGGCCACCGCCAACCCGAACCCCAGTGTCCCGAAAAAGGAATCTTTCCGGATATTTTCCAGTGCGGGTGGCAACAGCATAAAGGTCAGCAACATCACATACAGCGAGGAACGAAAAAGTTGGGCCCGGAGAATGAGAGGCACTTCAAACCCTTGCGACCCCAATAGCCCCAGGATCATCATTCCCGCCGGTGCGAGGATCATGGCCAGGATTGCGGATCCGGGTCGTCGTTCGGGCAACCACGCCAATGCCCAAATTAACCAGCCCATCCACAAAGCGAAATTCCCCCAGGCGGGATCCCCTTTCCGCCACCAACTGAATGGGTAGACGTGGTGTTCGGAGCGCTCCCGAAGGAGCACCAGCCAGTGTGCATCAAAGTCCGCGTGGGAAGTCAGCAACAGTTTAAGCACCGGCAAGGAAAGAAAACCACAGACAAAGATCCAAACCGAAAGTCGTTTCCAGGAAAGATTTTTCCATTCCAAAAGCAGGTACAACCCCATGATCCCGGCAGTGTAAGCGGCCGTGAGCAGATGCACATTTCCGATCAGGGCCAAACAGAGAAAAGCCGGAGCAAATTGTTTACGGAAACACCAGGACAGGGTCCAAAAGGAAAGCATCAACCCGAAAGCTGTGTGGGTAAATGCCAGCGGAGGAAGTGGCGTTTCGGCAAGCGCCTGAACCGGCCCCAGCATCAGAAAACCCAAAGGCATCAAGACCCAACGCATTCCCGGGAAGATCGAACGGGTTAAAACGGCCACCCCCAAAAAGAGAAACAGGGTATTGAATACCTGAAGCACTTGCAAAGCAGACCCCACTTCCACTGAGGAAGGAATTAAATGGGCGAGGATCGGAAAAAACCAACTGGGGAAATGTTCGAAACTTCCCAGGATCTCGTCAGAGGCAAAAAGGGAGGGATCACGTAAGTGTTCCATCCACACCATTTGCAAAGACTGATTGCCTACCCCGACCGGCAACCCGTTTCTCAGAATAAATACCAGCGACATCAGCACAGCACCCAGCATCTCCACACGGGAGAGCAAAGCGGGCTCGGAATGCGAATCAGATGTATTCATAAAACTAGTGCGTAATTCTTTACTGTCAGAGAAGTATGGCCTTCCGCCACCAAATTTTTGACTTTTCTCGCTTTGTATTTATATGGTGAATACCGCCATCGGGGCGACACTCGCCACTACCACCGCAAATCATTTCTGAAAAAATTTCTTTAGACTTTTTCTGAACGCATATAACTTATTTCCATGCCTTTCTCTTCCCAAACTCGTTCCCCATGGGCCGGAATTTTTCTCGGCCTCTCCCTGCTGGTCTGCCTGGGAATGGCCGGCGTTGTCAAACAGGCGAAGCGGCTCAATCCGGACCCTGCAACAACCGGCAGCGCGGAACACTGGCTACAGGAGGCGGAAAACCTGCAACGCAAAGATCAAAAGACTTCTGCCATTGAAGCCTGCCGTGCCGGACTGGTGGTGGCCCCCTGGCATCCCGAACTCTGCCGAACGCTGACCCTCCTCCTATTAGCAGAAGCAAGCAACGAAGATCTGCGCCTGTGGATGGATGACTTGGTCATGGGCGACGCGCGACAGGCCGAACAACTCTTTCAACTTCCCGGTTTCACAGACAAAATGGATGACCCGGATCTACAACGTATCCACCGCGAAGCCATCATACAGGCGCGGGATTGACCTTTGGCCCACAATTCCCTCAAAATGAGGCGAGCCTGCCCGACCTGGTTCTTGCCTCATTCATTTCACTGAGGCATCGTCCTTCCTCCAAACGTTTTCAAAATCCCGTTTTGAAGAAGCTTGCACGGCAGGGGGAATTGACCTTGAAGTAAACTTCATTTCTTCATAAGCATCACAGATCATGACAACGCCCCTCAGCCAATTCAAAACGGATACCAAAGAGAGTACGGTCGATTTCGATCACCGGAAGTGGATGCAAACCGCACTGAAGGGATATGAAAATACCCGCGGAGGCGTGGAAGAGACTTTCGGCGACTTCGAACAAGCCAAAAGAACCGGCGCAGCCATTAAATGGGAAGCCATCGAAAATCTGGATACCCTGCTCGAAGAGCTTACGAAAAATCTGGAAGCCCGGGGCACCAAAATTTGTTGGGCCGGCAATGGTGCGGAAGCCGTGGATTATATATTACGGGTGGCAGAAGACTGCGACGCCAAAAAAGTAATCAAAAGCAAATGTATGACCACCGAGGAGATTCACTTGAATCCGGCCATGCAAAAAGCGGGCATGGAAGTGGTGGAATCCGACCTGGGTGAATTCATTGTGCAACTCCGCGGCGAAGATCCCTTCCACTTCGTCTTCCCGGCCATGCACCTGAAACGGGACAAGATCAGCAAAATTTTCGAAGAAAAAATCGGGAGTGAGCCCAGCAACGATCCGGAAGAGCTCTGCATGATTGCCCGAAGCTACATGCGCAAGAAATATTGCGAAGCGGATATCGGCATCAGCGGCGCCAACTTCGGAGTAGCGGAGACGGGAATGATCTCTATTACTGAAAACGAAGGAAATGCCCGCCTCACCACTTCTCTGCCGAAAGTTCATATCGCAGTTATGGGCATTGAAAAAGTGATTCCCAAACTCGACGATCTCACCATTATGCTCCCTTTGCTGGGAACCGCCGGCGCCGGACAGTGGCTCACCGGTTACAACTCCATGATTGGCGGCCCCCGCCAGGAAGATGAAATCGACGGCCCCGAAGAATTTCATTTGGTTTTGGTGGATAACCACCGTACCCGTCTGTTGGCCGATCCGGAGCAGCGGGACGCTTTGCGTTGCATCCGTTGCGGTGCCTGTTTGAATGTTTGCCCCATTTTCAAAAACATCGGAGGACACTCGTACGGCACCACCTATCAGGGTCCCATCGGTTCGGTGATCACGCCGCATTTACGTGGACTTCAACCCTACAAGCATCTGTCCTACAGCAGTTCGCTTTGCGGCGCCTGCAGCGAAACCTGCCCGGTTAAAATTGATTTACATCATCATTTAATGCGGAATCGCCGTGACGCAGTAGTGGAGAAAGGCGGGACCATGGAACGTTTTGCCATGCGGCAATTTGCGTACTTCATGTCCCACCCCAAACTCTACCGCAGTTGCGAAAGTTTGATGCGCTTGGGTGCAAAATGCTGGCAACCGCTGAAAGGCAAAAAGATGGACCCGATCAAGGCCTGGACCGCCACCCGGGATTTAAAACCGCCTGCGGCAAAATCCTTCCATAAACAGTGGAAAGAAAAACAGGAGGGCAAATCATGAGCAAAGAAGAAGTTTTAGGCCGGGTGCGCGAAGCGCTGTCTGTCCCCTCCCACCCTCAAGTGCGCTCCCTCGCCGGAGACGGAGTCCGCGATCCGCGGGAAGCCCGTAAATTCATGCCTCCCGGTGGAGAAACGTTCGAAGAACGCTACAACAATTTCAGCCGCCTCGCGGAAAAACTCAAAGTGGAAATTGTCAGGGTCCCCACTCTGGCCGCGGCAACCGATTCCCTGTTGGAACTTTCAAAATCCTGCGGATGGAAAAAAGTCGCGTCCCACCATGCCCCCCTGAACGACGTTGCGGTTCCCGGACTCGCCCCGGAAGTGTTATGGATGGAAGATCAGCCGGGGACAGCCGCGCTCGAGGGTTGTGATGCGGGGGTCAGTGCTTGCGAAGCCCTGATCGCGCAAACCGGATCGGTTTTGGTCACCAGCAAAGGTTCCGGAGGCCGCGCCTTGAGTGTGCTGCCTCCGCATCACGTGGTACTCGCGACCCAGGATCAACTGATACCGGATATGCTTTCGGGTTACGATCTGTTGCGCGAAAAATATGGAAAAAAACTTCCTTCCTTCATCTCCTTCATCACCGGCGCCAGCCGGACCGGGGATATCGAACGCATCCTGGTCCTGGGCGCCCACGGTCCCAAACGCTTGACCATTATTCTCATCGACGAATAAGGGATTGTCGGAGATTGACCGTAAGGTTACATTTCCGAGGGGATAGCCAGCCAGTCCCAAAGAGGATAGTGCGTTCCGTCTTTGAGCTCTACTCCCTCCGGATGCCAAAGTTCGGCATGCTCCCCTTCAAATTCTTGCGCTTTTATCTTCAGACGCGTGACCCCAAGTTCAGTCAGTGGCACCACCTCTCCTTCAGAAGAAACGCCCAGGGGTGCACGGTCAAACCAGGCGGACAGTCCAATGAGCTCGGCCCCCTCCAGTACCCCGTCAAAATCACGGTCCATCAACTGCAGAGGTTCAAATCCGTGTTTCCAAAACATCTGCCAGGTATATCCCCCGAAGAATTGACGGCCGCTAGTAATTTTGCCGGTCTTATCCGGATCCCACACCAAAAAGGCGGCCCCTTCGTTGATCCAATTCCAGGATCCGCCACTCTGGTCTCCTATGAGATCGAACTCCACCTTCACATCCAACAAAACAGGAACCGCCCTCCCGGCTTTGAACTGAAGCACCACCGGCGTCACCATTCCCATCCGCAGTTTGGAGAGCTTCTTTAGGTCTTTGCGCATTTGCTTTTCAGTATTGGGATCTGAGATTCCATTCTTCTCTGACAACGTCAACCAAGCTTTGGCGGCCTCTGCCGAATAAAGCCCTTCTACGCCGTGAATCGGTAAATATCGACGGGCCAGATCCTCTTTCCGCATCACCCGCCAGGCTTTTTCGAAATCATTCATCATGGTTTCGATCGTAATTCCCCGAAGCCTCTCAGGTGCGGTCAAACCGGATTCCAGCCAATTTTGTTGAAAGGATGCCAAGGTCAGAAAATACAATCCGGCTTTCGGATCCTGTTTGACCGCCCGTTTGAGTTCAGAGTAAGCTTTCTCTGCAAAATCAATTCTTTCGGCTTCACTCAGAATCTTCACTTCCCATTTCGGCTCCCAATCTCCACGGGACAGGTCAAAATTCTCTCCCTCGGCTTCTTCTTTCGCCTTTTCCACCCGGCTTTTCTCCCAGCCCAGCATCTCTTCATCCGGAAAAGATTTTCCGATTTCCTTCGGATTGTAGCTGAAGGCCGCGCCTACGCCCATTTCAAAACCAAGATAGTAGCTTCGGCCCAATCGGTAGGTCCACAATGCATTCTCCGGATCTGCAGCTTGACGGGATTGAAGATCTTCCACCATTCGGTCAATGGGAATAGCAATTAAGGGTGCAAACATCGCGCGGAGAGGTACGCTCAGCATCGCAACAAAAATCAACACAAGATGGGGGATTTTGGTTTTCATATTGAAGAGACGATTCTGAGCCTGAAAACCTTAGAAGAAAAGAGAATTCCTGGGAAAATGATCGTTTGCGATGACTTCAAACAAGATAAAAGACAGCCAGACCTGAAGAGGGTAACGACTCTTTTACAAGCCTGCCCTCCACAGCTCAAGTGCCACAGAACGTTCTGTATGCCGGGGCATCTGCAGGAGGCGGATCCGATAATTCACCAAAGTTCCGCTCCCGGTTATACGGATCTTTAAGCTGATCCAGCAGCTGATTGAACTTCGTCATGTCCCCTTCCCCGGCCGCATGAAGCGCGGCTTCCACCTGATGGTTGCGGGGAATGACGGCCGGATTGTGTTTTTTCATTTCCCCGACCCCATCCGTCTCTCCGACTAACCGTTTTTGCCATTGCAACTGCCAGTCTTCAAATCCGGAAGGAACGCTTTGCGGATCCAGATCGCGGAAAGTGTTGGTGTAATCCGCCTGGTACTTGTGCATCAAATCCAACAAGTCTGCAACCAAGCGGTCATCTCCCTCCTGCAACGTAGACAACCCGATTTTTGCATTCATTTCTTTCTGCCAGGCCGCGCGGAAAATTTGGGGATAGCGGTCTAAACATTCCCGGGCAAGCTCCTCCGCCCGTCCCTCTTCTTCATCAAACAAAGGAAGCAGTGCACTCGCCAGCACCGCCAAATTCCAGTGGGTGATTTGCGGCTGATTGGCATAGGCGTATCGCCCCTGTTGATCAATGGAACTGAAAACCGTTTCCGGGTCATAACGATCCATAAATGCGCAGGGACCGTAATCTATCGTCTCCCCGGAAATGGCAACGTTGTCTGTATTCATTACCCCGTGCACAAAGCCCACCGCCATCCACTTGGCCACCAGGGAAGCCTGCCGTTCAATGACGCCCTGATAAAAATCAGCGACATGCGTACATTCCGGGTCATGTCGGGTGATGGCATACCGTAACAATGACTCCAGCGCGCCCTCTTCAGCGAACTGCGCCGCAAATTCAAAAGTGCCCACCCGCAAATGACTGGCGGCAATCCGCGTGAGGATGGCACCGGGCAGCATTTCTTCGCGCACCACCTTTTCCCCGGTGGACACCACACACAAAGAGCGGGTCGTAGGTATCCCCAATGCATGCATGGCTTCACTGATCAGATACTCCCGCAACATCGGCTCCAATGCCGCCCGACCGTCGCCTCCCCGCGAATAGCGGGTACGGCCTGATCCTTTTAATTGCACATCCACCTTTCCACCAACCGTATTTTCAGCTTCTCCCAATAAGACCGCCCGTCCATCGCCCAGCATAGTAAACTGCCCAAATTGGTGACCTGCATACGCCTGGGCTAACGGAGCCAAGGTGTCAGGAAAGGTATTTCCCGAAAACAGGAACAGCTCCTCTTCCAAGCCCCATTCATCCGCTAATGCATGATTCCAAATTCGCATTTCAGGACTCGATACCGGATGCGCCTCCTGTCTTTGAAAAAATTTGGGGGGTAAATTTAAATACGTTTGTTCAGAAAAGGGCATGGTCAACCTTACCCCGTATCCATCGCTTGGCAATGGATACGTGACCGGAATCATCCGGTATCAGGGCTTAAATTCGATAGTGTGGACGGCACGGGTCTCCCATGCGTCGCCGGAACGGATTTGCAGATTCAACTCCACGGGTCCCGGTTTGCGGTCAGGGAGGGGTAGAAAATAGATCACAATACCCGCGTCCACCCGGCCCGGGGCAAAGTCAACATCCGGCCAGCCATTTCGGTTGTTATCGCGTGCCAGTACATCCCCGACGCCATCAAGGGCCCCATCCCCCTGATCATCAATGTAAATGGGTTGTTCATCGGCCAGTTGATAGACTTCCAAACGCAGCGTTTCAGAGGCCACCACCCGAAAGTCGATCCGGCCCGCATCCGGACTCGGGTCCCGCAGCAGGGCCTGATAAATGGGAACCAAATAGAAAGGATTGTTCAAATAAGCACCCGCGCTGGAAAAATCCCCTTTCCCGAAACCTTCTCCCACCACATAATTCCATTCCGCCTCCAGCCCTTCTTCGTCCGTGGCCGGCTGCCAACGCAACTGAACCTTTGCCCCCTCCGGATGGCGGGTATAGGATTCCAGTTGAAGACTGAGGAGACTTCCCGCTTCCAGTTCCAAGGGAATCCGCGACCGGCCTCCCATCGCATTCGCCTCGAAATATAGCGACAGGAAGTGGTCTACACGATCAACTTTCATATCCAACGCTGGACTGACTTCCAGCTCTCCTTTCAGAACCTCATTTCCGGGGTTCGCCAGGCTGAACAATGCGAGCGCGGAGGTATTCTGTGCGTGCAGACTTTGCATAAGTTGCGGTTGCAGATCCACGGTCACAGGGGGAAGATCCACCCGGTATGCCTCTGCCGGCCCCGCTTCAAATGACATGGGGATTGCGTCTTTGGCAGCGGGTGCCACAGTTTCCTCCACAGGCGCATCAGCCTCCGCCGCCAAACGCTCATACTCCGCCAGCAGGACCAACGCTTTTTCACGCATTTCATCCATCTCAAAAGCCGTGTACAGACGCACCGCCTCTTTTTGGATGGCCAGCACCTCCTCCCATCGTCCCTGCCAGCTCAGCCACCGTGCATATTTTTCATAATGAAAAGGTTCGTAAATTTTCTGTCCGTGTTTGCGGTAGTCGGCAAGCAGTAGCATAAATACTTCTTCACTCTCCGGACGGGTATCCTTCTCCATCAGGACCATATTGAGGTACAGCTCCCAGTCTTCCCTTAAAGGAATATTGTCTTCATTGAAATACGCCTCCATCAAGGCCACCGCCTCATCCCGTCGGTCATTCCTGTATAACCACCACATGCGCGTGATCCGGTTCTTGCGGCCCATAACATCGGTATCCCAGAATTTATTTTGGGTCATGTCATCCCATTCATCCACCAAATAGTCATAATCTGCAGGCACCTTTTTCCCCAACGAAGCCCTCCAGGTTATAGCCGTCATTTCCCGTTTATAGTGCAAGCCGTAAAACCAGGCCCCGCAATCGCGAATATGCTGTTCAAGCGTAGCGAGCGCTTCCTCCCGGTGGCCCATCATCCACATAAGTTCCGTCTGACGCGCCATGGCATCCGAGTAGATATTCTTGGTCTCGTTTGAGCTTTGGTAGTTCCAGAGTTCAGGTTCGTTAATTACCGATTCTGCAAATCCTTCAAGCCATTGTCCGTACAACAGCGCGGTTTTCCAGTCCCCGCGGCAGAAAGCGTGCTCCCCGAGGTTTGCCAGAACGAACAAGTGATCATAATGGAGATAGAAGTCCGGCGCGTTGGATGAGGCATTGATCTGATCCCGGTACCGGAGAGGAAAGTGTTTGCGTTTCAGCCCGGGAAAGGCAGGATCAATGTCATCCGCCAGATCCGGATATTGATCAAGATCGAACACCATACCCAGATAGTGCTCCTCGATAAGCTGATTGATCTGCAACCAGCGTTCCGCCTGTGCCAAACGGCCGAGTTGACGGCTTTTAGTTGTTAGCAGTCTTATCAGGATGCTACCGGAATCGTTCATCGTTTTCCCACTGAGATCCCCCCGGACCGAATCAATAAACAGCCATTCATAGATGGCATAAGATACTTCGGTTTTCGGCTGGTACATCTGGGCGTTCAACCAGATATGTACAAAAATATCCCGTTCACTATACCCCTCCGCCAGCATATCAGCTTTAAAATACGGCAGTAAAGCGACCGCGGCTTCCACCCCCTCATTTTCAAGAACCGGGCTGAGCGTCTCTTCCAGCGCAAGAAAAATGGGATGCCGGTTGGTATTGTAGATCCGCTCTGCACGCAAAGAAAAAAAAGATCCTGATACGAACAGCATCAGAAGGAGTCTGTATCTTTTTCGAAGGATTTGGTGCAAAGAAAATTTAGAAAAGGGAGGTTGTATCAATTTTTTCACCTAGTGGGGAAACTCTATCCAAACGCATTGGAGTGTGTCGAGGGAAAAGACCCGGTCGAATAAAAACTCCATCCTCGGATTGCATCAACTTCGGTTTTGCGTACCATATTTTTATGAAAAGTCCCCTTCTCTCCACTTGGGTCCTCTACCTCTGCCTATGCGGGCTGCCGCAGATTACCCGGGGGATGCATTGTTACTTTACACTGGGAAGTCAAAGGGTAATCCATGGAGACTCCGTGAGTCTGGGTATCGAAACAGAGGACCATACGGATGCCATTTACAATGCGGGTGCAGTCCATGTGGAAATCCGTTATTCGGTGAGGAGGACAAAAGGGGTCTATCCCTCCGGAGCACCACGGAATGTGGAAATCAATTTTAGACAGAAAAAATTTGTGGACGCCTATTTCGCGCCGGGCCGGTCTGAATTCAGAGGAAAAGCCAAAACCGGCCAGTTGGTAACCGTGCGGTTGTTGGACGGGGCCGGACAGCCCACCACCGGGCGGCCTGAATTTTTTGAACTGACGGAACCCGACGGTTCCCGCTACCGCTTTCATGCCCGCTCAGGCCCTGGTCGCAGCTTCGGCGTCCTCAAAGAGTGGCAGCCCCCGGGGAAGCCCGCCCAGACGATTGAGGAAATGGGCATCTCCATCCTCACGGATGAACACGGGGTGATCCGGCAGGTAAGAAATCCCTTCCGGACGGTTTACGTTAAAACTCTGGGAGATCAGGGTTACCAGATTGCCGTGTATAAAAACCATCAGGTCTCACAAGAAGCGGTGAACGGATTGTACACCGTAAAAAACGGGGAAGTGGCTCTAAGCCGACAAACTTTCAGGAATCCGGATGATTCCCGTTCTGATTCACTGGAGAGTGTTGAGTACAAACAAGGTGAATTCAAGGGCAGATATATGTGGGTCACCAATATGAAAAGAGAATACGATCTCATGGAACTCACCGAAGAAGGGGAATTCCTCAGATACCGTAAAAAAAGCTGGTCCGACTACAACCGGGACTTACATTTTTATATTAGAAGCATAAAAAACAGCGACGGAGAATTTGAATCCAACCACAATACCTGGACAACCATGTCCGGGAAGTGGAAGGCTCTTCAGAAAACGGTTAAAATCGGGGGTGAAACCGTAAGTACAATAAATTACACCTACATCAAGGAACGTGGCCCAAACTATGGCAAGCTGAAATCTAAATGGGTGCAGAATGCGGGATGGGAAGCTTATGATTATGATGACCAGGGCCGGAAAGTATTGAAGATCGTGCCGGTGGAGGCTCCTCCTACGGAAGGTTCTGACCAAAATTCGCCATCTAAAACCCGTTACGTTCCTGAAAGCCCCCCCGAAAATCCCGGTGAAGCACTAAAAAACGGACGGGTAACCCAATATTTTTATGCGGACGATCAGACCACTGAACCCTCGGAATTCCTTCTCCATGAGGATGGGGAATTCGTAAGCCGAAGCTGGTTCACTTACAATGTCTTGCACAAATGGCGTCAAATGACCCGCGAAGAGATCAGCCACAATGCTGAAGGAAAACCCGGAGATCCCGAAAACGAAATCCGCTTCAGCCAGCCCTGATCTCATTTCACAGGGTTTCCACACGCAATCTCCAACCGAGAGATATCCTTGTAATCACCCTGGATGGGAATACCTTTTCGAAAACCCCTTAAAGGTCATCATGAGCAACCGTCGCGATTTTTTAAAAACGGCCCTCGCCGGCACCGCAGCCGCCGGTCTGGGAAAACTTTCCGCAGCCGAAGCCCCCGCGCCCGCCCCGGCGGGGATCGACCGGCAAGCCTTGGGGAAAATTGGAACCCAGGTTTCATTGATCGGTCTTGGATTAGGATCCGCCTTTACTCAACCCTATAAAGAAAAAGTAGAGGAAGGCCAAATGCTGTTGGAGCAGGCCCTCGAAAAAGGAATCAATTATTGGGATACCTGCCGCGGCTACGGGCCCAGTGAAGAAATGATCGGTCCGGTGGTGGAAAAGCACCGGGAAAAAATCTTTCTGGTCACCAAAAGTGGCGGACGGGATTATGACAGCCTGATGCGGGATGTGGAAACCAGCCTGAAAAAATGTAAAACCGATCATTTCAACATTTTCCACATGTGGAATTTGAAAGCCAAAGAAGATCTGGACCGCATGGAAAAAGGCTGTTTTAAAGCAGTGCAAAAACTCAAAGATGAAAAGGTCATTCATCATTATGGTATCACCGGACACAGCGGGGCGGATGTATTGTTCAACGCCGTCAAACGTTTCCACCCCGATGCGATGATGACGGTGTTTCCCTGCACCCGGGATGATAACGGGAAATACGAAGACAAACTTTTACCCTTGGCCCGCGAGCAGAAGGTCAGTGTCATCGCTATGAAGACCGTGCGTCATGCCCGCGGGGCGGACCTCAAGGGCAGTGACCTCATTCGTTATGCGCTAAGTCTGGATGGCATCTATTGCGCCGTCGTCGGTCTCGACACCCTCGCCCATCTAAACGAGAATGTAGAGATGGCGACAAACTTTGCCCCCATGACCAAAGAAGAAATGGCGGATCTCAACCGCATCTCCACCCGGGTCCTGGCCAACACTCAACCCCCTTGGGAAAAACCCGGATATCAGGACGGGGCCCTGGTGTGAGCCAAAACCTTTAGGGTTTGAACCTTCATTCAGTCCCAAAAGGGTAATTCGCTTGAGACTTTTTTTTCAAAAAAAATCCCGACTTCTTAAGCCCACGCAAAATCACCATCCCCTGATTGCAAGTTGACCGGATTGGGGTAAGTAAAAGCCCTTATGTCAAAAGCGGGCACTCCATCCTTGGTTTCGGGTCCGGTCGGTTCCGAATTACTGCGGATGACCGGCCCCATGACTGTGGGCCTGCTGGCCAACATGCTTTTTAATTTGGTCGACACCTATTTCATTGGCAAACTGGGGCAACAGGAACTGGCCGCCATGGCCTTCACCTTTCCCTTGGTCTTCTTTGTGACCGGGAGCAGTATGGGCATGAGCATCGGCGTCTCCTCGGTGGTGTCTCGCGCCATTGGCGCGGGTTCTGGTGAGCGGGTACAGCTACTCACCTCTCACAGTTTGTTGTTGGGTATTTTTATGGTGGTCGGTTTACTCAGCATTGGATTTCCAATACTCAACCCCATTCTCCGGGCCATGGGTGCGACGGAAGATCTGCTGCCGCTGATCCGGTCTTATATGCTCCCCTGGGGCTGCGGCATCGTGTTTCTGGTTACCCCCATGATTGGCAATTCCGTCATCCGCTCCACCGGGGACACCCTGATTCCCAGTATCGTGATGCTGGTGGCCGGAGGGATCAATGTCATTCTGGACCCTGTTTTCATCTTTGGATGGGGACCCGTGCCGGCCATGGCGCTCAAAGGAGCCGCCCTCGCAACTGTGGTTGCATATGTGGTGGTTAGCCTGGTGATGGGCGTGCTTCTCCGTTTCAAATACAAACTCCTCGTCTTCAAATTGGGCAGCCTGCGGTCGGTGTGGGCCTCCTGGAAAGAGGTGCTCGAAATTGGTCTGCCTGCGGTGCTTACCAACCAAATGATTCCGGTAGCCAACGGGGTGCTGACAGCCATGGTTGCAAACTACGGGAAAGATGCCGTGGCCGCCTGGGGCGTGAGCACCCGCCTGGAGTCCCTGATGATGGCCCCCTTTTTCGCCTTAAGTACAGTGATGG
>CAKZLZ010000146.1 GCA_937127435.1 uncultured Verrucomicrobiota bacterium
CCGGGCGATGGTGCAACTCAGCGAAGCACGGGCGGAAAGGAAAGGGGTGCTAATCCTGGACGAACCCACTGCACATCTCGATTTACGCCATCAGGAAGTTTTATTGCAAAGTTTGCGTGACCGGGCGTCGGAAGGGCTGGCTGTGTTTGCGGTGTTGCACGATTTAAACCACGCGGCCCGGGTGGCGGATCAACTGGTGATTGTGCATCAGGGAAGAATTTTAAAATCCGGCGCGGTAGAGGATGTGATGTGTCCGGAATTGCTGTCCCAAGTATACGGCATTCAGCTCGAACGTATGGAAACTCCCGGGCATTGTCCGCATTGGATCGCCCCGGTTGCCCGCCCTCAAAACAATTTTTTAAAACCTAACCCCCTACAAAATCATGACCTCATCTTTACTGCCTGATTCAACGAGCACTTCACTGCGTCAACGCTGGTTATCTCAACCGGAAAAATTTGCCGGACTTCGTCAAATTGAAATTGCCCATGCCCTCGGGGTTTCCGAAGGCGAATGGGTGGATGCCTGTTGCGGGCATGAAAGCCAACGGCTGGCGGATGATCCCAAAGCATTTCTTCGGGATCTTCCTGCGCTGGGCGAAGTAATGGTGCTGACCCGAAACCCCTCTGCGGTACATGAGAAAACCGGGCGTTTCGATCATATCGAGTTTTTTGACCGTATGCAGATGGCCCAGGTCGCCAATCACGAAGTGGATCTGCGTATTTTCCTTTCGCATTGGTACCGGCTCTATGCGGTCACAGTGGAAAAAAATGGAGAGGTTCAAAAGAGTTTGCAAGTGTTCGACTCTACCGGCACTGCGGTACATAAAATTTTCATGAAACCGGCAACCGATGCTGCCGCGTGGGAAGCGTTTGTATCCTCACGTCTCAATGAAGACCGCACCCCTTTTCAAACCTTAATGATCCCGGAAAAAGTCTTCGCAGATCCCGGCAGCATCAACCTGGCGGATTTTCAAACTTCCTGGGATACCATGAAGGATACCCACGAATTTTTCGGATTGCTGCGTCGATTTAATTTAGACCGCAAGCAGGCCCTGCATGTGGCCGGTTCTCCCCGGGCAGAGCAGGTCGACCCGGCAGGAATTGTCCAGCTCTTGGAAGCCGCGGCCAGCCGTGAAGCCCCCATCATGGTCTTTGTGGGGAGCAGGGGATGTATACAAATCCACACCGGTGCGGTTCAGAAAATCGTCTGCTTCAAGCATTGGATCAACATCATGGATGAACGGTTTAATCTTCATCTGCGGGGCGACCATATTTCAGAAGCCTGGATTGTGCGCAAGCCCACGGTGGACGGTACCGTGACTTCCCTCGAACTTTACGACCCTGAAGGCCGCGAAATCGCGATGTTCTTTGGTGAACGCAAGCCGGGTCAAAAGGAGCGCCAGGATTGGCGGGAACTTATCGATACCCTGAAACCTCTCCCTTTATAACCTTTTTGAACAACCCCTGAATATAGGAATAAAATGAAAACCGCATTTGTCATGCTATTGGCCCAGCTTCCCTTCATCTGTACTGCAACCCCTCTGCAGTTCAGCTCTCCCGACCTTGACCGTTGGATGTACCCTTTTAATGCCACGCCCGGCAGCCGTTCTTCGGCGCTGGTTTTTGGCGCGCCCTCCAGTCCGGGATTTGATGAACGTGACGGCCAGTTCTTAATTGGCTACGATACATCCCCGCAAATCACCAGTGGACTTGCACCGGAAAACTATCAGGTCAATTCCGTTACCCTGACCTTGCGGCACGATGGGGGGGACTTCACCTATGATCCGACAGCAGACAGCTATACCAGTTATCTGGATTCGGGTGATGCCGCTTACCAGGCCGATGCGGATGCGGGGCGGGCTATTGAATTGTTCGGGGTCGGTTTCCGCTACGGATACACCTCGGATACCTTCACCGAAAGTACGGCCTATGGTCCGGGCGGCCCTCCCGCTTCCGGCATTCGCTCTGCGTATGCCCTCGGATTTCAAAACGGGGTTGCGGTGGATGTTTCCAACTCGCTGGATTCGCAGAACGGCGGGGCGGCAGGATTTGATCCGGTCCTCTTTTCCGTCGGACAGGCCATTGGTTTGACTGCGGGTGACACGGTAAGTGCAGGCCAGGAAATCGTCTTTGAGATAAACCTCTCCGATCCGGATGTGCTTGCATATTTCGAGCAGAGTTTGAGCGATGGATGGGCCGGGCTCATGGTCACATCTTTCCATGCTGCAAGTCAGGGCGGATCCCCTGAATATCCTTCTTTTGAAACCAAGGAGAACATTGTCGGGCAGGCGGGTATTTTGGAGATAGATGTGACGGTAATTCCGGAACCTGCGATGTTCTTCCTTTGGATGAGTGGTGGCATGATTTTCTTTCACTTTTGGCGTCAGAGGAAGATGAAATGCTGAAGCGGAAGGGTTTTACGCTCATCGAAATGCTGGTTGTTATCAGTATCATCACCCTGCTTTCCTCCTTGATGATTCCCGGAATTTCCAAGCTGAGGCAAAAAGCAGGTCAGGTTCGTGAACAAAGTGCGGGTCGAAGTCTCGCGCAGGCATATATGCTTTACAGCACCGAAAAGCTTGGACGCTATCTGCCCGGGTATGCGGATGTGGATGCGGAGGATGCGGAAGGAAATGAAATTCCGCATCCGATGAACGCACGATATCCCTGGCGGTTGGCGCCGTATCTGAACTACAATATCAACGGCGTGTATCTTTTGTACCCCCCGAAATCCTCCATTAGCGATGAGAATAACGAAAGTTATCAGTATCGGGTAAGTGTATATCCCGCCTTGGGTATGAATCTTTTTTATGTGGGAGGGGACGAATCGGGCGCCAGCGGGCAGGGGCTTAAACCCATTCCTTCCCATGAAGAAATCTTTGGAAAATTTTGTGTGACAAATGTGGGGCAGGCCGTTTCGCCTTCGAACCTGATTCTGTTTGCGTCTTCCCAGCATGAGGATCAAGGGGAGAATGCGCCGGGCTTTCATAAAGTTACCAGTCCGAACTTTACCCAGCCCCAATGGGGATCCTCCTGGAATCCCAAAGCCAATCCGTCTGAATTCGGATTCGTGGATTTACGATGGGATGATCGGGCGGTCACGGTGATGCTGGATGGCAGTGTCCGCATGATGGATGAAAGCGAATTGCGGGATATGCGGCATTGGTCCAACTTGGCGGCACAAGCGAATGACCCGGATTGGAAGCTGAGTCGCTAGCGTTTTCGGGCCAAAAACGACTTAGACCATATTTTTCTTTTCCCCGGGAAATCCGCTGTTAAGGGAAGATATCATTTTATTATCTTCATCTTAGCCTAAGGAAATTTATGTCACGTCCCATTGAAAGAGCTCTCATCAGCGTATCGGATAAAACCGGAATCGTAGAATTTGCACAATCCCTCCATGAATTGGGCGTGGATCTGCTCTCCACCGGCGGAACCGCCAAGGCCATCCGGGATGCGGGCATTCCGGTGCGGGATGTATCCGAATTCACCGGTTTCCCCGAAATGTTGGACGGGCGGGTGAAAACCCTGCATCCGAAAGTGCATGCCGGTCTATTGTACATGCGTGGTGACGAAAAGCATGAAGCCACCATGAAAGAACATGACTTGGCGCCAATCGATTTGGTTTGTGTGAATCTGTATCCTTTCGAAGAAACCGTGGCCAAAGCGGATGTGACTTTTAAAGATGCCATCGAAAACATCGATATTGGCGGACCCACCATGTTGCGCTCAGCGGCCAAAAATATGAAGGATGTGACGGTGATCACCGATCCCAATGACTACGCGGTGGTGGTTGAAGAAATGAAGCAGAATGCAGGAAACACGCTGCCGGCCACCCGTTTGCGTCTGGGTCAGAAAGTATTTGCCCGGGTGGCTTCCTACAATGGTGCGATTGCCGGATATCTGGCGGACAACGTACCGGTAGACGGCCCGGCGCCGTTTGTGGTATCGCTCAATGATGCGGAAGGCTTACGTTATGGCGAAAATCCCCATCAGGCCGCGACCCTTTATCGGACCGCCCCCGGCGATGAGGCCTGCATTGCCCATGCGGAAGTGCTGCACGGCAAAGCGATGTCTTATAATAATTATTTGGACGGCAATGCTTCTTTGGAAGCGGCCCGTGAATTGGTGGGAAAACCCGGTGCCTCCATTATTAAACATACCAATCCCTGCGGATATGCCACCGGCGAAACTTTGCGTCAGGCTTTGGAAGCGGCCTGGGCCGGCGATCCGGTTTCCGCTTTCGGTTCGGTGATTTCGGTGACGGTTCCCGTTGATTTGGATGCGGCCGAATTTTTGGCCCCCCGCTTTGTGGAAGTGATTATTGCCCCGGACTACACCCCGGAAGCGTTTGAAAAACTCAGCAAGAAAAAGAATTTACGTTTGTTGAAACTGCATGCGCCCTTCACTGCGGCCAAAGATGCGCCGACCCTGCGTCAAATCGGAGGTGGAGTGCTGGTTCAGAAACGGGACAATCAGGTGATGGAAGCCTGGGAAGTGAAAAGCAAAGCTGATTTCCCCGGCAACATGGCGGCACTGGCCGAGTTCGGGGTGCGTGCCTGTAAGCATGTGAAATCAAACGCCATTTTATTGGTGCGTGAATATGCGCCGGGACTTTTCCAGACCTTGGGCATGGGTGCGGGTCAGCCGAACCGTGTGGACTCTGTCAAAAAACTCGCCATTGCCCGGGCCAAAGAAAATATTCGACTCATGCATGAAGCCGGGGAGGGCGGGGATCTGGATCTCGACGCCTTCACGGCCAAAATTATGGGCGAAGTGATTTTGATCTCCGATGCGTTTTTCCCCTTTGCCGACAATATTGATGCGGCCCACGAAGCGGGCATTCGCTTTATTGTTGAGCCCGGTGGATCGGTGAAAGATCAGGATGTGATCGACACCTGCGACAAATACGGCATTGCCATGGCCTTTACCGGCATGCGCCATTTCCTCCACTAGGCCGCCGCCAATCGGTTTTAACCACAAAAGGCACAGAATTCACAAAAAAGGTCGGTAAATTCGACCTTCTCCTTGATGAAATGGTTATGTGTATTTTGAGTTTTTTGTGTTTAAAAAAAGATAAGCATTTTTTAATTATTCCAAAATGAAATCTTTATACCTCTTTTCTCTCGTTCTGCTTTTGCTGACCGCTTGCGGATCCGCGCCGGAAACGGTGACGCCCGGACGGGGAGTTGAAAAAGAAGTGGGGGCGATGGCCAAGGTTTATCCGACTGGCGAAGAGGCCCGGATCGACCGTCATGGTCTTTGGCGGGGAATGGATGGTAATCAAGTGGTTTGGGAGGTCCGTTATACCCGGGGCGTTCCCACCGGACCCTATCGGGAATGGAATGCCGAAGGGGAATTGATTGCCACCTGGCCCTACAACTGGGAGGGTCAAATTGAAGGGTGGGCCCGCTGGTTTACGGCGGGGGAACCGGATGGTAAGATGCTGATTTCGCTCGAGAATCCGCCTGATTTTGAGGTGATCGGGCAGTCGCAGGCCTTTAAAGTTTGGATGGCTGCGCAAGCAACAGGTGATTGACGAACGCGTTTGGAGGATCTAAGTTAGGGTCATGAAAACGCTACACCTCCTTCTGATTCTTTGTCTGCCTTTGGCTGTTTCCGCTCAAGTGCCTGAATATAAATTTGAAGCCTCCTATGGCATGGGCTACGCGGATTACAGTGAAGATGGGAGTATGCGGCCGGTTAAATCGGATTGGTCTGCATTGGCGGGTGATGTGTTTTTGGAAGCCCAGGGCCGGGTCGGGGCCACCTACGCATTTTTGAACCTCCGCGTTACAGGTACGGACACGGACACGGAATCCTGGGAGGAGAGCGGGGTGTTGGTTCAGGAAAATGATATGTATATGGGAGGGGTTGATTTTAATCTGGGGATCGCCATTCCGCTTGAACAGAGTTGGGGCACGTTTACCCCGTCTCTTGGTTTTTTTGCCGGCTTCCAAAGTTATACCCGGGAAAACTTCGTTTTTTTCAGTGAGGAAGGTGCTGTGTTCGGTCCTAAAGGGACGGTGAACGAAGATGTGGAAAGTTACGGAGTCGGCGGAGGACTGGCACTGGATTTCCCATTGGGCGGGCAATGGCTTTGGGGAGCGGAGACTTCTGCTTACTGGATGTTTTACAGCTATGCGGAAAATGACGCTTTTGATACCGGGATCGAAGGGGATGACGGGGTGAACTGGGAGTCTTCCCTGTGGTTTGCCAAGAAACTGAAGAATGACGGGCAAATAATGGGACTCAAGCTGACGGCGGATCTTCAGATGATCAGCGGGGATACAACCCTGGCTGAAGGGAGCAATGCGGTCGTGGAGTGGCCGGACAATGACTGGGAATATTATAGTCTGTCCCTGTTTTGGCTGGGAGAGTTTTAAAAACTCAGATTCATGATGAAGCTCATCCTTTTGTTGCCCATTGTTTTGGGCATTGCAGGTTCCTTGTCTGCCCGGGATTCGTTCTGGCATTATGATGTAGGGTATGCATTGGGGTATGCGGGCTATTCCGAGGATGGGAATATTTACAATGTGCGGTCTGATTGGAATGCATGGAATTCCATGATCAACTTCAAGGCGAGTCATGAAACGGGTTCGGTCTACCCTTATTATAGAATTAGACTGGTGAACTCGGAAAATGGCGTGGAATCCTGGACCCGAAACGGGCGTAGTTTTCAGGTGAATGATTTGCATATCTACGGTGGAGATTTTTCCATCGGGTTGGCCTTTCCGCCGGTGCAGCTCTCCTCCTGGAGTTTTTTACCCCAAATCGGATTGATTGCCCGGTATCAGAATTACGTCCGCGAAAATTTCGTTGTGCTCGAGGGAACGACCCTTTTCTATGGATCGGGTGAAAGAGTGGAGGAGTTTTCGCAGACCTACGGGGCCGGGGGAGGGTTTCGCTTGACCCGTCCGCTCTCTGAGCGCTGGACTTTTGATTTGGACACCGAATTATACGGTCTTTTTTACAGTAAAGCTGAAAACGATGGCTTTGATTCCACTATTGAAGGGGAAAGCGGTTTGTTTTGGGATTCGAGTTTAACGTTCTCCAGGAAGTTGCAGAATCCGAACCATTGGGTCTGCTTCCGGCTAAACGGGCACTTGCAGTGGATTGAAGGGGGGCAAACCCACGGGGGAAATGCAGGAGAGAATCTCATCGAATGGCCTGAAAACCGGCTTCTGAATCTCATGCTGGAATTTGCTTGGAAAAGCAGTTTCTAAAAGTTGGAAGAGGGTATGACTACGGCAGCGCTTTCCCCCCTCTCACAATTGAAGCAAAAATGTTACACCATCATTTTTGAGGCGGACACCCCTGCCGGAAAAGGTTTTGATGTCCTGCTGATCCTTGCGATCATCTTAAGTGTGACCGTGACCTTTCTGGACAGTGTGGTGTCTTTGCATGAGCGTTACACCCGGATTTTCTCAGTTTTTGAGGTCGTTTTTACGGTGGTATTCGGTCTCGAATACCTTTTGCGGCTCTGGTGCGCGCCCCGGCCGCTGGGATATGCGAAAAGTTTTTTCGGGGTGATTGACCTGATTGGATGGCTGCCTTCTGTGATGGGACTCTTTTTTCCGGGATCCGAGGTGCTGACCACTTTCCGGGTGATTCGGGTCTTGAGGGTTTTCCGGGTCTTGAAGATGGGGAAATACCTGAAAGAAGCGCAAGTGTTGGCGGAAGCGCTCCGTGACAGCAGCCGGAAAATCCTGGTTTTCCTGTTTGCGGTGCTCACTTTGGTGGTGTTATTGGGGAGTTTGATGTATTTGATTGAAGGGCCGGCGCACGGATTTACCAGTATTCCGGTCAGTGTTTATTGGGCGATTGTCACGCTTACCACGGTTGGATACGGGGATATAAGTCCGGAAACCCCTCTGGGGCAATTGTTTGCATCCATGATCATGATCCTGGGCTATGCGATTCTGGCGGTTCCGACGGGTATCGTCTCCGCCGCCTTTGTCCGCGGGGATTCAAATAGCAGCTTTCGAGAAGAAAGGGGCAATAAAACCGCAAATCATAGTTGACAGTAGAGCCCCTTATCACTAGTTTCTCGCCTCCGTTCATTTCCTGAACAACGTTTTTTTTTAAGGAACCCAGTATGAATACAACTTTTCTCAAAGAAGCGGAAGTAGACCGCAAATGGCACATTGTTGATGCCGCGGGTAAAACCGTAGGCCGCATGGCTACCGAAATTGCTGACGTTTTACGCGGCAAACATAAACCCACCTATGCTCCACATGTGGACAATGGTGATTTCGTCATCGTGATCAACGCTGCCAAAGTGCACTTGTCCGGTAACAAAGAAGATAAAAAGCTTTATCAGAAATACACTGGTTTCGCGAGTGGTCTCACCAAAAAGCCCGCATCCTTCGTTCGCGAACGTGATCCGGAGCGTATCGTGCGTCAAGCCGTTTGGGGGATGATTCCCCGCAACCGTCAGGGACGTCAGGTGATTCGTCGCCTCAAGGTGTATGCCGGTGCCGAACATCAGCACGAAGCCCAACAACCCGTAGCTCTCGAAGTTTAATTTAAGGAATATTTATGGCAACCCAGACTTCCACTCAGCCCACTATCGCCACCGGCCGCCGCAAAACCTCTGTGGCCCGTGTCCGTTTGACACCCGGCGTCGGCAAAATCTTCGTGAACGGAAAAGAGTTCACTCAGTACTTCGGCAACGCTGTACAATGCTCCTACATTGAGCAACCACTGGAATACGTGGATGTGAAAGAAAAATTTGATGTCCAAGCCCGTCTCGACGGTGGTGGAAAAGCCGGTCAGGCCGGTGCGCTGCGTCACGGCATTTCCCGTGCCTTGGTTGAAATTGATGCGGAATACCGCGACGTGTTGAAAGCCAAAGGCTGTCTCACCCGTGATGACCGTATGAAGGAACGTAAGAAACCCGGTCAACCCGGTGCGCGTAAACGCTTCCAGTTCTCAAAACGTTAAGCCAACGTTGCTTTGGGCTCTGCCCAATTCGAAAAACCCCGAGGCGTCATGCCTTCGGGGTTTTTTATTGGATTACGTAACGTAGGCTTTTGCCTGCGGGAGGGCGGGCTTTTTGCCTGACGAATAATGAGTTTGCATTAAATGGCATGTACCCTTTCCTTAGATAGTCATTTCATTTGTGAAATTGTTTTCGACAAATCCTGACTCTACAAGTAGCAACAGGTGCATGCACTACAGCTTTCGTTTCGTTATTGGTTTGATGTTCTTCTTCATGTTCCCGGTGAAAACTGTGGTCGCGAATCCTCAGCCAGATCCCTTTGGGGGGGAGCCTTATCGGTCCCTTGGAGATAGGGATGAAGAAATTGAAGTTACCATGTCAGGGTTTGGAACGCAGCTTCAGGTGACTTTTCAAATCCTTGAAATGTCATATGCTGATTTTAATACCCTTAAAAATGATATTTTGAAATTGGAAGACACTCCAGATCTCGAATCTTTTTCAGATCTTACCGAATCCATGAACAATGTAGGGGACCTGTTCTCGGGTCTTATAGATTTAGATTTTACGGAGTTCATCGAGAACGCATCTTTAATGAGATCGGTGACACAAATCGCGAATGCGACGATGAAACTGGATTACCAAAAGAAAGCAGTTTTCTGGAATCCGATGAAAATTGTGTATCCGACCTCCTGGGATAAAGATCCGCGATCCCCTGAAGTGCTGGTTCCGGGTAATTTTCAAAGCCGAACGCTGGGCCTTAGTTTGTCGTTGACTGCCGAAGCCTTGGAGAATGAAGAGATTTCGCTTAAGGGTGAATATGATTTCGTAAAGTTTGTGGATGTGATGTATTATTCTGCTGATAAAAATTATTTTTCGAACAAGCTTCCGCAACCTGTTTTTGAGAGTAAGTCCTCCCAACTGGATCTACGGATTGAGTTAGGTCAAACGGCTTTCGTTTCACTTCATCCCATGAGTACGATTACTACGAGTGTTTCTCCAGAAACAAGTGAAGAAATGGTAAAGGGAAAATCAAAAGTTCAGATCATCCTGTTATCCATAAAGAAACTATAGAGAATTCTCCATGCAGGAACCCGAACTTTGTAAAGCAGATCAACCCTTGCCGGCCGAACAGGCGGCCCTCACTTTTGCCAAAGTTCCGGACATCTACCATATCCGTTCGTTTGGCGTTCCGTATATTCGTACCCCGGATGAAGACGGGGGCTTTTTGTATGTGACCCGTTGGGGCTGGCATCATCTTTCCCATCTGCGTCCGGAAAACTGGTTCAAAGACCGGAAGTTTGTCAAGGAAGGGGAGCGGCTCCGCGGAAGTACCGGCACGGTATACTTTTTTCCTTCCCACCCGGAAGAAGCGGCCCCCATGGATCTGTTGATCAAGGTTTCACGCATCGCAGAAAATGTGCCGGGGGAACTGGCCGGAGAATTTCCTGAATTGACCGCCAAAAACGGGGCGAGTTTTAACTCTCCTTTTGAAGAGTTTGGGTTGGTGGAGGAATTGCGTCAGTCGAATTTTGGTCCTTCCGAATTGCACGTGCGGACCAAACGTCCCATGGCCATTTACTGTGCACCCCGAGATTTACCTAGCTGGCAGCTGGGACGGCGGAAGTCTGATTTTACTACCCATGAACGCATGATGGTGCGGGACCAAGCACATGAACCGGATGGTATGCAGGTTCACCTTCTGGAAAAAAGACAGTATTTTTCTATTTATGCCTGGGTGCCGGGACTGGATGCCCAAGCCGCCATGGAACAGGGTTTGATGAGCCCCGAAGAGTTGGAGCAGTTGAGTGTCCGGGTGAACGGAGAACTGGAAGCCAAAGGCTTTCGCATTCTGGATAACAAACCCAAACATTTTATTCTGCGCCAACGGCCTGACGGACGGTTGATCCGCCATCGGGATGATTTAATTTACGTGCAAATCGACTTTGAGCTTTTACAGCGTGTGGAAGCCTATCAAGAACATTTAGATCAACAGCCAAACCAAACACTCTCCTTATGAATCCACCTGTATTTCAAGAAGTATTTCTCCTGCCTACGGGCTTCCGTTCCGCTGGTGTGCATGCCGGTATAAAAGCCGACCCGGCAAAATCCGATATGGCCCTCATCGTTTCCGATGTCCCGGAGACCACGGTCGCAGGCATGTTTACCACCAATAAAATTCAGGCGGCACCGGTGAAGATGGGGATCGAAGTCTGCAAAAGCGGTCAAGCGCGTGCGGTGATCGTGAACAGTGGGAATGCCAACGCCTGTACCGGGAAACAGGGGGTGTTGGATGCACAGGAAATGGCGGATCAAACCGCCGCATTGTTGGGGTTTTCGGCGGAAGAAGTTTTGGTTTCATCGACGGGGAGTATTGGAAAACCCATGAATATGCCTCCGGTGAGAAAAGGGATTGCGCTGTTGACGGAAGCACTTTCGGGGGAAGGAGGCGCTGCCACCGCCAAGGCGATTCTGACCACGGACACCAGGCCTAAAATGTGTAGCACCACGATTGAAGTGGACGGGAAGACCGTCACCATCGGGGGATGCTGCAAAGGGGCGGGAATGATCGAGCCGAATATGGCCACCATGCTGGCTTATATTTGTACGGATGCAAAAATTGAGGCCGGTGATCTGCGTGATGCATTGAAAGTGGCGGTGAACCGTTCCTTTAATAAAATTTCCATCGACGGTGACACCAGCACCAATGATTCCGTGATTTGTTTTGCCAACGGTCAGGCAGGAAATGAAACCTTAAATGCCGGTCATCCCGATTGGGAGCTGTTTCAATGCGCCCTCAACGGGGTGATCTTTGATTTGGCCATGAAGATTGTATGGGACGGGGAGGGCATGACCAAGTTTATCGAACTACAGGCGCAAGGCGCGGTCTCAGATCAAGAAGCGGACAAAGCCCTGCGGGCCATCGCCAATTCGTTTTTGGTGAAAACCGGTATGGCCGGCACCTATCCCGCCTGGAGCCGGATGGTGGATGTGCTGGGTTATTGCGGGGTGGAGATTGATGTAGACAAGTTGAGTATCTGGTACGATGAGTTACCCATTCTGCTCGACAGCACCCCCGCTTTGCCGGATGCGGAGGCACTGAAGAAAATTCTGCACAGCAACCGATACACCGTACGGCTCGATCTGGGCACCGGCGGGGAAGGGAAAGCCGTTCTTTACACCTGTGACTGCACTGAAGAGTATGTGCGGATCAATATGTTTTGATTTTTGTTGTACTATAACATGTACATCTGTTATGGTTTCTTCATGACTACCATGACAGCTACAGATGCGCGAAAAGGTTTTTTCGAGCTATTGAAGTCCGCCAAAGAGCGGCATGAGATCTTTCACATTCGTTATCGGTCTGGGGATGCCGTGCTGATGTCTCAGGATGAATACGACAGTTTGCAGGAAACGTTGGAACTGTTATCAACACCCGGTTTTAAAGAAGGTTTTGAAAAGGCACGTTCGGAAGTCGAAGCCGGAGAGACTTTATCTTTTGAAGAAGTGTTTGGCGAAAAACAGTGATCTATCAGATTAGGTTTTCGAAAAAAGCGGTTAAAGACGTGAAAAAACTCACGCCCAAGCTTCAGATTAAATTAAAACAGATTTTACGGACTCGGATCGCAACGAATCCCTATTCAGGTAAACCTTTATTAGGCAGTCTGAAAGGGTACTATTCTGTTCGGTTGAGTTATCAGGATCGTATTGTGTATTCGATTCATGATTCGGAATTGGTCGTGATGATTATTCGGGCAAAGACTCATTACGGGGAGTAAGACCTTGTAGTAAATAGACCGAACCATAAATGAGTAATCCAATCACGGCCCAACCACTTTCGCCCAGGTTGTAGATCCCGTTTAAAGAGCCGGGGCGGAAAAGAATCCAGGTGCTGAGCAGAAGCAGACCGCTTTCCCAAAGATGGCTCTTGCGACGGAGAAATCCCTGGGTGGCCGCTGCGAATGCGAACATCCCTGCGAGAGCGGTAAGGATGACCCAAATAAGTTCCAAGGGACCGTGAACCCCGATAAGCAGGAGGCGGTGATTAAACAGGAACATAAAGGGGAGGATGGCGGTGCGGATGTCGTAGAGAAATCCCTGGATGCCGGTTTTGATGGGATCGGCTTTGGAGATGGCGGCGGCGGCATAGGCAGAAAGTCCGACGGGCGGGGTGTCATCGGAGAGGATGCCGAAATAAAACACAAACAGGTGAATGGCGATCAGGGGCAATTCTAATCCAAAACCACCGGCAAGGCTTTCGATCGCGCGGGCGGTGAGGCTGGCCATCACAATGTAATTGGCGGTGGTGGGCAGTCCCATGCCCAGAATGAGGCTGACGACAGCGGTCACGAGTAACATGCCCGCCAGGGTCCCTCCGGAGAGAATTCGAATCACTTCGGTCACCTGAGAACTGAGACCCAAACTGAGTACGCCCACAATAATACCGGCCGCCGCCACTGCGACCCCGATGGCCATCATGTTTTTGGCGCCACTGACCAGTCCGTTTCCGATGATCGGAAGCGCAGTCTTGAGTCCTTTCCGACCTGCGGAAATGAGGTGCTGAATCAGAACCACAGCCACCAGCGCGAGGATTCCTACCAAAGCCGCGTAGCGGGGACTGCGACGCTCCACGATGAGGAGATACATCAGGGCGACGAGGGGAATGAGAAAATGAAGTCCGCCAATAAAGGTTTTGCCCAGAGGCGGAAGCTCTGAACGCGGGATAGGCGTCAGGTTTAGTTTACAGGCTTCGAGATGGGTGATGTAGAGCAGGGCCAGATATGAAATGGTGGCGGGGAGAAAGGCGGCCCGAACCACCTGCGCGTAGGGCATGTTACAGGTTTCAGCAATGATGAAAGCGGCGGCCCCCATGATGGGAGGCATGAGCTGTCCGTTGGTACTGGCCGCCACCTCGATCGCGCCGGCTTTTACGGCCGGGTAGCCTGCCCGTTTCATGAGCGGGATGGTGAAGGTGCCGGTGGTCACGGTGTTGGCGATACTGCTGCCGCTGATCATGCCGGTGAGTCCGCTGGCGAGAACGGAAGCTTTGGCCGGACCGCCCCGGAAACCGCCGAGTAAGCTGAAGGCGAGATCGATAAAATATTTTCCACCGCCCGCTTTTTCAAGTAGAGCACCGAAGAGGACAAATAAGAACACCGTGTTTGCTGATACTTCGAGGGGGACGCCGAAAATTCCCTGGGTACTCAGTGAGAGGGTTTCGATGATGCGGGAAAAGGGGGTGGCGGCGGTGGCGAGAACCCCGGGAAATGATTCGCTGAACAAACTGTAGCATACAAAGAATCCGGCAACACAGGGCAGGGCGGGGCCCACTGCGCGACGGGCGGCTTCGAGCAGGAAAAAGAGGAGAAGTCCGCCTGCAACCATGTCGCGGGGCAAAGGGGCGCCGATGCGTTGGGCGAGGCCGTCGCGGTCGAACACGATGTAGAGGGCGCACAAAGCGGCGAGCAGGGCGGCGGCAATGTCCCACCAGGGAAGTCGATCCCGGGGGCTGAGTTTCGGGAAGCGCCCTTTGCGGAACATGGGGAAACTGAGGAACACCAAAGCGATCGCAAAGGACAGATGGACCGAGCGAACCACCTCGGCGTTAAGGGTCCAGCTTTTGGCGATCAGCAATTGGAAAACGGACCAGGCGGCCGCCAGGCCGGTTACCAACATCCCCGCTTTGCCCTTGAGGTGGCGGGGGCCTTGTTCGCGATCTTCGATTTCTTGTAAGTCTATTTCGGACATTTTTTAAAAATCAGGAATCAGAGATCAGAAGCCAGCCTTCAGATTTTAGATTTCAGATCCAGCTTTTCCCGGTAGAAGGCCAGTTCGGCGACACTGGCTTGGATGTCAAAATAGGCATCGTGTTGTCCCATGTCCTCGCGAAGATGAGCTTCAGGGAAGTAGCGTTTTATGAAGGCCGGGTCTTCTTTCGGGGGAAGAGGTTGATCCCAAAAGTCTGTCCATTGGGTTTTGAGCGTCGAAACGTCGAGTAAACGATAGTGGCTGCGGCGGAGAATCCCCGGAAGCAATCTGCGGAATAAATACCAATCGTTGTGCACAGAATTCCCCGCAATCAGCGGCCGTTGTCCGGGCAGTTCCTGGATCGGGCCCATGACTTTGTCGATATAGCTGCACAATCGCACTTCCGCATCTTCCAGAGTGACCGCTTTGGATCCTAGACATCCTTTGACAATATGGGGGATATGTTCTTTCACCCAGGGGCTGATTCCCCGGTCATTGTCTCTTTTGATAAACAGGACCAAATCCTTTTCGGGAGGCGCGAGACGCTTGAGGTTGGCGTCGGTGGCCATAAGGGCCACCTGTAAGATCTCCGCCTCCTCTAACTCGAGGCTGGAGAATTCAGCGTCGAGCCAGAGGTATCCGGGGGCTTGGTGGGAGGGACTCACGGAATCTCCTTCACCGCCACCGGATCCAGTTTCCAGATGTCATCATTGTATTCACTGATGGTCCGGTCACTGGAGAACATGCCGACCCGGGCGGCATTCAGCACGGCTTTGCGGGCCCAGCCTTTCTGATCTTTATACGCGGCATCCACTTCATGCTGGGCGCGGATATAGTCATCAAAGTCGGCCAACACCAGGAAGGGGTCGCCATGATCGGTCAGGCTCTGCTTCAGGGAGAGCATCACGTTGTGTTCACCCGGCGTGAAGAAGTCGCTGCCAATCCATTCCAGCAGGGCGTGCAACATGGGGCTCTTCTCAACGATTGCGTGCGGATTGTATCCTGCTTTCCAGAGGGCTTCCACTTCTTCAACCGTTTTACCGAAGATGAAGATGTTTTCGTCACCGACGGCATCTTTAATTTCGATATTGGCGCCGTCGAGGGTGCCAATGGTCAGGGCACCGTTGAGGGAAAGTTTCATGTTACCGGTTCCACTGGCTTCTTTACCGGCAGTGGAAATCTGCTCGGAAAGATCGGCGGCGGGAATGATACGTTCCGCCAGGCTGATGCGGTAGTTCGGGAGAAAGACCACTTTCAGTTTTCCGTTGATGCGTTCATCGTTGTTGATGACATTGCCCACTGCGTTGATGGCTTTGATAATGGTCTTGGCCAAATCATATCCGGGGGCCGCTTTGGCGCCGAAGATAAATACGCGGGGCGCGATATCAAAATCCGGTTCCTGTAACAGGCGTCGGTACAAATAGAGGATGTGTAACAAATTTAAGTGCTGACGCTTGTATTCGTGCAGACGCTTGATCTGTACATCAAACAAGGCATGGGGATCTACTGTAACGCCACAGTCTTTTTCGATAATTTCGGCAAGTTTCTGTTTGTTTTTAAATTTAATCTCCATGAAGCGGTCGCAGAATTCTTCGTCATCCGCATAGGCAGCGAGCTGATCGAGCTGCATGAGGTCCCGGGGCCATTTGTCACCGATTTTCTCCGTGATGAGATCCGCATATTCCGGGTTACAAGCCAACAGCCAGCGGCGGGGAGTGATGCCGTTGGTTTTGTTGTTGATGCGTCCGGGGAACAGTTCGTTGAAATCTGAAAAGAGATGTTTTTTCAACAGTTCGGTGTGGAGAGCGGCAACCCCGTTTACTGAGTAAGAAGAGATGACGGACAAATGTGCCATGCGGAGATGTTTCACATTTCCTTCTTCAACCAGGGACAGATCTTTTAGTTTCTGTGAGTCACCCGGCCATTTTTCCGCGACCTGTTTGAGGTGGTGTTTGTTGATTTCGAACACGATCTGCAAGTGACGGGGCAGAACTCTTCCGAAGAGAGGCACGGACCAGCGTTCCAGTGCTTCCGGAAGCAGGGTGTGGTTGGTGTAGGCAAAGGTTTTGGTGACAATACCCCAGGCGTGGTCCCAGCTCAGGTCTTCTTCATCATGAAGAATGCGCATCAGTTCAGGAACGGCCACTGCAGGGTGGGTGTCATTTAACTGAATGGTCGCTTTTTCGGGGAAAACATCCCAGTTGGAATGTTCACGTTTGAAGCGGCGGATAATGTCGCGCAGGGAACAGGCCACAAAGAAATACTGCTGTACCAGACGCAGTTCTTTTCCGTTTTCGGTGGAGTCATTGGGATAGAGCACTTTCGAAATGACTTCTGACATGTTCTTTTCCTGAACGGCTTCAACGTATCCGCCCTGGTTAAAGATGTTCAGGTCCAGATCTTCAGATGCCCGGGCTTCCCACAGGCGCAGAAAGTTTACGGTTTCCGTGCCGTATCCGGCGATGGGCACATCGTAGGGTACACCGACCACCTCGCGGGTGTTGATCCATTTCGGAAGGTATCGTCCTGCATCATCGAATACACTCTGAACTTCCCCATAGACGGGAATGGTCTGTGCGTATTCCGGGCGGATGATTTCCCAGATATTTCCGAAACGCAACCAGTTGTCAGGATGCTCAATCTGATATCCTTTAATAAATTCCTGGCGAAACAGTCCGAACTCATAACGGATCCCGTATCCGATGGAGGGAAGGTCCAGGGTGGCCATACTGTCGAGAAAGCAAGCTGCCAAACGGCCGAGTCCGCCATTGCCCAGGCCCATGTCATTTTCATCTTCCCGCAGGTCATCATAGTTGACCCCCAATTCTTCCAGCGCCTCCATGACTTTGCCGTGGATCCCGGCACTATGCAGATTGTTGTCTAAAAGGCGGCCCATCAAATATTCGAGTGATAAATAGTAGACCCGGCGGGCATCACTTTGCTGGTGTGCGCTCTGGGTAGAAATTAAACGCTCGGTGAGCAGGTCATTCACGACTTCGGAAACCGCTTTGCGCCAATCCGTCTTGGTGGCGAGACGCTGGGCGGTGGCCTGGGAGAAACGCAGGTGGTAGAGGATCAATTCGCGGATTTCATCCACGGACATTTCATTGCAGGGCTTAATTTTTACGGGAATGGTAGTATCAGTCATGTTTCAATTTTTGTTTGTAAGTTTTAAAGTGGAACTGAATCCAGTAGCATCCTACTCCCGCACAGGCGGAAAAAAAGCAGGAAACCATAAAAAACCATTCTGAAGCGCTGCATTGACCAATTTTGTATATTTCCGGGCACAAAAAACCCCTTGCCACCGGGGATCCGAGAGGCAAGGGGAGCTTGTTTACCAGCTAAAGCCCGGAAATGGATTCCTGTTTTTCGTAAGACTCTGAGGGTGATATTATGTGAATCCACCTCATTTCCGACCCCCTTAAAAAGGGTGGGAGAGGGGATTAGTCCTCGAAATCAACCACTCTGCGTTCCGTGACCACGGTTTTTAAATAGGCACCCACCGCCACATGGGAGGGATGAATTTGGTATGCCTCTAAATCCTGCCAGCTGGCAAAGGTTGAAAGCAAAACGATGTCGGATGCGGCCTCGGTTGGTTTTTCGTTTATCCCGGCCTGTAATGAAATAATTTCAGAAATTTCGGCGGGCAGTTCCTCGAGAAGGCATTTAATTTTTTCCAAAATGCCGGTTTTATCCAAATCGGCGGCTTGGTCTTTCACTTTCCATTGTACGATATGTGTGATCATTATTTTTCAGAGGTCAGGGGGAGGAAGTCGGAGGACGGAGGACGGAGGTCGGAAGTCGGAGGTCAGAGGGCGGAGGTCGGAGGGTAGAGGTTTTATTTACCTCTACCCTCTACGCTCTTAGCGCAAACGGTTGGGGGGAGGCAACACTTTATCGGCGAGGGCGCCTTCACTGGCGGTGGTTACGGTGGCGGCGTATTTTGCCAGTACCCCGCGTTTCACTTTGGCTTTGGGCAATTTCAGTTTTTCCTGACGGGCTTTGAGTTCTTTTTTGCTTACATGCAGTTTAAGTTCCTGTTTTTCGGCATCGATAGAAATCTCATCGCCATTTTTCACCAAGGCGAGAGGGCCACCAATCGCCGCTTCGGGCGTGATGTGTCCAACCACAAATCCGTGACTGCCGCCGGAGAAACGTCCGTCGGTGATCAATGCCACATCTTTGCCGAGGCCTTTGCCCATCACGGCGGAAGTGGGGGAAAGCATTTCCCGCATACCGGGTCCGCCGACGGGCCCTTCAAAACGAATCACGATGACATGACCTTTTTTGATGGTGCCATCGAGAATCGCGGTGAGAGCTTTTTCTTCGGAACTGTAAACTTTGGCGGTTCCTTTAAAGCTGAGGCCTTCTTTGCCGCTGATCTTGGCGACTGCGCCTTCCGGTGCGAGGTTTCCACGCAGAATAACCAAATGGCTTTCCGGTTTGATAGGGTTGCTCAACGGGCGGATGACGTCCTGTCCTTTAGGATAGGCTTTTACACTGCGAAGGTTTTGGGCCAGGGTTTTGCCGGTAACGGTCATACAGTCACCATGCAGAAGTCCTTTTTTCAGCAAGGTCTTCATCAAGGGCTGAACGCCTCCGATTTTCACCAACTCGTTCATCACGTATTTTCCGCTGGGTTTCAGATCGGCCAAAACCGGCACCTTTTTACCTACGCGGGTGAAATCGTCCAGGCTGAGTTTGACGCCCACGGTCCAGGCCATGGCGAGGAGGTGGAGCACCGCATTGGTGGATCCACCCAGTGCGCAAACCATGGTGATCGCATTTTCGAAGGCTTTTTTGGTCATGATCTGTTTGGGGGTGATCCCTTTTTCGATCAGATTCAGAACCGCTTCACCGGCTTCACGGCAATCTGCGGATTTTTCCGGTGAGATGGCGGCCTGGGAGGAGCTGCCGGGCAGACTCATGCCGAGAGCTTCAATGGCGGAAGCCATGGTGTTTGCGGTGTACATCCCGCCGCAGGATCCGGGTCCGGGAATGGAAACTTCTTCGATGGTCTGCAGTTCTGCATCATCGATGTCGCCGCGGGCATGGGCACCTACCGCCTCGAAGGTGGATACGATATCCACATCTTCGCCTTTATGTTTTCCGGGAAGAATGGTGCCGCCGTACACGAAAATGGCGGGGCGGTTCATGCGGGCAATGGCCATCATGCAACCGGGCATGTTTTTGTCGCAACCGCCAATGGCGATCAGTCCGTCAAACATTTGACAGCCGGCGACCGTTTCGATGGAGTCGGCGATCACTTCCCGGGAAACCAGAGAGTAGTGCATACCGTCGGTGCCCATGGAAATACCGTCGGAAATGGTGATGGTATTAAAGATGATGCCCTTTCCGCCGGCGGCGTCTACCGCGTCATTGGATTCGCGGGCCAACTGGTCGATGTGCATATTGCAAGGGGTGACCATACTCCAGGTCGACGCAATACCGATTTGGGGCTTTTGAAAATCTTCGCGGCTGAATCCTACGGCGTGCAGCATCGCGCGACTGGCGGCGCGTTCGGGTCCTTCCGTAATCTGGGAAGAATGTTGTCGTGGATTGTGGGAGGGGGCTTTTTTCTTTGAGGGCATAACAATCTCGGGCTAGGGTTTTTTCAACCCCGTTCTATAAGCAGAAACTTGAAAACGGGTCGAGTTAAAAGGATGAGATCTTCATAAAAGCGTTATTTTGAAATCCTGAAGGGGGTGTGGGCTCTCCCATTGAGGGATACGAGAGGTGGGGCCTTCGATATGGACAAGTGCGGGTTTCCGCTCTGCGAGCCCGTTTATTTTGGCCCACAGGGTGCTATCCCCCCAATACTGAGGAGGGGTGTCGGCGGCGGCCACAGATCTGAAAATTTCTCCGGGCGATTGCTTTCCGTCTGCGATGGCTTTGAGTACCAGGGTTTCGAGTTTTCCGAATCCGGTTTCGGGATGGGGTTGCTCGTCCAGCCAGCGCTTTACTGCGGCGGGGATCCAGGGAAGGGGGGCGCTTACAAGTGCGGACAGTGCTTTGAAGCTCTCGAAGTTTTGCGTGGCGAAAGCATTGTCGACAATTTCCGCAAATTCAAATTGTTCATCACTGACGGCCCTCCGGTTCTCAAAACAGGATGCGAGTTGCTGCGGGGTGAGTTGTCCGAGTCCGTTATAAGGTTCGATACCGGGAAACGCATCGATACAAAGTAATTTAATTTTTTGAAGTCCCCGAAGATGCAGACAGGTGAGCAAATGACAAAGCATACTTTGATCGAAAAGGCAGGCGTCGAACCAAAGGACGATGTGGGTCTCTTCATCGATGGTTTTTAGTTCCCGGTATTGCGATTGCAACTCCTTTAATATTTCTGCGTATTTCAATCCGCCATCCGTAGAGGCTTCTAGAAAACCAGCGCGTGCAAGCAGGGTGTTTTCATTCGGCCATCCCGGATTCCGGGGACCTTCGTATAGAAGGTCATGCCACACGAAAACCTCTCCTGGAAGTCCCGCTTGTTTTAAAAGGTCACCAGCGCAGTCACCGCTGGTGATATGGAGAAACTTTTTCATTTGTGTGAAACCGTGGTTTGGTTTGCAGAGTTCATTTCTGTTTTTGCTTTAAGCGCTGCAAAAACATGCTTTCGCCAACTTCATGTACAGCAGGGCTTGGGCGTAGCGATCACTTTCTTCAGTTCCCTGTTTGTCGGTATTCGCATAATCATAAGTGGGCGAGAGGAGCTCGGGAGCGAAAATGAGGACATC
This sequence comes from uncultured Verrucomicrobiota bacterium, assembly GCA_937127435.1. Classification (GTDB taxonomy): domain Bacteria; phylum Verrucomicrobiota; class Kiritimatiellia; order SS1-B-03-39; family UBA6053; genus UBA6053. Next base: position 21,421 of record CAKZLZ010000146.1, read on the forward strand.
GCCGGGGCCGGCCTGGGTTTTGAATCCGCGCATGGATCGGGTCCACATTTCCCGGAAGTGGGCCACGTAATTTGTTTGGCAACTGGAAAAGTCAGGAGGGGCATCCAGCGTATCATTGACGGGGGCCTGGATGTGTCCGGGGCTGGCGATGCGTCCGTGCATGAAACCGACCCGGTCGAAAATGGGTTGCATAAAGTCGAATTTATCTTCGATGACTCCGTAGGGCATTTCCTGTCCGCAGTAATAATGACTGAAATCACCATTAAAGAGGATGTCCGGAAAACGTTTGGTGAATTCGACGGTTCGCCACATATCCTGGGTGATGGTGGCACGGTGGGTTTCCAGGAAGAGGGGAAGTTGATGTTTTTCCGAAGCGGTTAACAGGGCTTCCAGTAAAAGGTCGATTTCCCGGTCTGATTCGATTCCCCAGCCCACATGCACAGAGATGCACTGGTCACCCCGCAGTTTGTGGGTGTGAACGATTTCATCCGCTGCTTTCGGTTTGTTTATCCGGTCGAGTCCGCAAAAGGGAAGCGGAGACCCGGGGGTGGGATCTTCGGCTACAATTTGCAGACCTTCAAAGCCGTCCGCTTTGAGGGCTTCGATGCCTGAAAGTTCCGGGTAATCAGGCCAGTTCAAATTTTCGGGTTTGTCTGCCAAATTGTCGGTGTTCAGATAAACTGCGAGTTTGGGGGGCTCTGTGGTTCCGTCATTTAGATAAGTAGGCATAACGCTCCTAGAATTCGTCAAAGGCGATTTGATTTTCCTGCACGCCCAAATCCGTGAGCATTTTGGTGCAGGCTTTAATCATCATGGGGGGGCCGCAAAGATAAAATTCCACGGCGGAAAGATGGTCGTGACCGGCAAGATATTCGTCCTGCACCACCTGATGAATGAATCCGCCCAGGCCATCCCAGTTGTCCTCCTCTAAAGGAGAAGAGAGGGCGACGTGGAATTCAAAGTTTTCATGGTCGGCCGCCAATTTCTCAAAGATGTCGGCGTAATAGATTTCCTGTTTCGAGCGTGCGCCGTACCAGTAGCTCACTTTGCGGGCGGTTTTTTCGGTATCAAACAGATGGGAGATCTGGGCACGCAGGGGGCCCATGCCCGCACCGCCTCCTATATAGACCATTTCTTTTTGGGTGGGTTTGATATGGAAATCCCCGAAGGATCCGATGGCGGTCACAGGGTCGCCCGGTTTTAAATTAAAAACATATGCGGATCCGACTCCGGGAGGACAATCCTGTCCGGGAGGCGGGGTGGCGATGCGTACATTAAATACCAGTTGATTGCTCAGAGCCTGATTTGACGCGAGAGAGTAGTTGTTTTGTTTGCTTTCGACCGGATTGCTGACTTCGAGGTTAAAGACCTTTTTATCCCGCCAGACTGCGGCATAGGGTTCGGGAATATCAAAATCTTTGAAAGAGATTTTTTCATATGCCGGGATCTTCAACTGCATATAGTCTCCCGGCGTGAAGCTGACTTTTTCCTCGGTATCGGCCGGTTCTAAGATCAGCTCCTTAATAAAGGTCGAAACATTCCGGTTGCTCACCACCTTCAAATTGTAGGTTTTTTGGTGACGTGCACCGTCACCTCCGGCTTTTTCCACATTCAGAAATATGCGGCCTTTGCGTTCTTCAATGGGGTAGGTGGCCAATCCCCGACAAATGGGCGCGCGGGCGGGACTGCCGTCTTCCAGGTGAAAGCGGCCATTGTGTTTGGGGCATTCGATCATTCCTCCCACGATCAATCCGTCCACCAAATGGGTATTGCCATGGGTGCAAATACCGTCGGTGGCGAATAGGGTGCCGTCGGCAATCCGGTAGAGGGCAAACGTTTTCTTTCCGTGGTCAAAGCGGATGATGTCGCCATTGTCCAAATCCGCGGCCGCACAAATTTCGATCCATCCTTCTTTATCCGCTTGGGGCTGGTTTGCCGGTTGATCCTCTTCCATTGCAGGTTTGGGGTCGGGTAATTTCCTTTTTACGTGGTAGGCGGGTTCCTTGACCTGACGGAGGATGGCCGGAAGGATTTCGCGCCAGGCGTCCGCTATGGATGTGTAGGGTGGCGGGCAATCGTCTTTGATTAATTCATGCATTTTGGGAAGTGCATGATAAGGGACCAGCGGAAACATGTGGTGTTCCACATGATAGTTCATGTTCCAATAGATGAAGCGGCTAAAGGGGTTCATATACACCGTCCGGCAATTCAGTCGGTGATCGAGTACGTTTTCTGCCAACCCTGCGTGCTGGGTGGTGTTGTGGAGAATCATCAACCAGGTGCCGAAGAAGTGGGGGAGGACAAACAAAAAGATGGGGACCCAGCTTTTGAACATCAGGGCGGCAACAATAATGAAGACGTAGATCCCCAATAGGATGCGGGCATTTCTGACGATTTTGGAAAACACCATTTCAGGGATAAAAGTTTTTTCTTCCGCTGAAATTTTTCCGCGGGCATGTCGGACGAGCATGGGAAAGTAGCTTTTGTATCCTGGAATAGCGAAGATACTCAGAATGTGGGTGGGGATATCCGGGGGACGGGAGACCTGGATCTCCGGATCCCGGCCCACGATAATGGTGTCACTATGATGGCGGGTATGACTCCAGCGCCACACCACCGATTCGCGCATGACCATAAAACAAGCGATTTCATAGAGGGTGTTGTTCATCCAATCGGATTTAAAAGCGGTTCCGTGACTGCATTCATGCCAACGGGAATCCGAAGCGGTTGCGTATAAAACCGCATAGAGTGCATAAGGGAAAATAACCCAGGCGCTTCCCCAGAGGGCGAGGGTGCCCCAGGCGGTAAAACCGAGAAGGGCAAACCAGATCAGCGTATCCCGGATTGCAGGGCCGTTTTTCCGTTCTAAATACTTGCGAAGGATTTTGCGGTCTACCGGACATTGATACCAATCCGCTTCCGCCAAACCCCGTTCTACGGCGAGGGTCGCATTTTCTCCCACCAAACTATAATCCAAGTGTTGGGGGGGCTTGGTGATGACGGCGGGGCCGTGGTCGTGTTCGAGGCTCATGGCAGCATCCTTCAGAAATGGGTTTGATAAGGTATCGGAAATAAATTCCGTACCATTTGTTTATGATAGGTTTTATGTTTCACACAAGGTTATCCCTATAAGAAAATGGTGTACCAAATTGGACGAAACTGTTCAAAGATGTGTACAATGTTCAGTAATTTGGATTTATTTAGCTACCTTAAATATGTCGTAATCCGCTATAAATACATGCGTTACGTACGTTACAAAGAGGGCAAAGGGTTTATTATGGTCATTTTTTTCTTCCCTTGTACATCAAAGTGTGCAAAAATGTACACCGTGCAGAATTGAACCTAAATCAGTCTGAAAATAATTTCGATTTCACTCCAAGCCCCAACCGGGATTAAACCTATGAAAAACATACTTAACCGCTTCATTGTATTGAGTGCATTGCTAACCGGACTTTTAACCTCCGCGCATGCAGATGTGGAAGTGTTCAAATCCATCAAAGGTGGATTAACGGAAGTTGACGCCGGCGAGACCTTTACTTACAGTCTCCAGTATCGCGCAGCCAGTACCACTACAGACTTCTTCAATGCGACATTAACAGACGATTTGCCTGCGGGTTTGGAGTTTGTCGGTTTGGTGGGCACGGTCCACACGGACAGCTTTACGCACAACAATGGATTGGTTACCGTAAACTTTATTGATCCGCTTCCTGCGGGAAGTACGGGTGATATCGAGTTAAAGGTCCGTTTTTCCAAAGGAACG
>CAKZLZ010000147.1 GCA_937127435.1 uncultured Verrucomicrobiota bacterium
ATTAAGTAAAACCAACGAGACTCGATAGGAAAAGTAATGCAAGGAAGAGTGAACAAAAGCGGCCTAGTGCACTTTTTACTGGGCTTAGTGTCATCAAGAGCAACAGGGCAGTTAATTGGCTTAATGAATAAAGTTTCACTGCCTTTCCTTTGATTAAACGATTCTTTACGCTATCAAAAACAAGTAAAAGATACCTTAATTTTAGTTGAAAAAGAACAAAAAGAAAAGATTGAGATTGATAAAAAAAAGGCAAAGGTCGAAACGGAATTGCGGACGGAACGAAAACGGATGAGTCAGGTGATTGAAGGGGGGGGGCTGGGCACTTGGATTTGGGATATCGAAGCCAATACGGTATCCGTAAATAACCGATACGCCGCTATATTAGGTTACACCTTGGAAGAACTTGCTCCTTATGATTTTGAGTCCTGGGTTCGCCTGTTGCATCCTGATGATGTGCCGGCCGCAAAAGTGCAGCTTGATAAATGTCTGAAAGGTAGAATTCAAAACTATGAATGTGAAACCCGTATGCATCACAAGCAGGGAGACTGGATTTGGGCTTTAGGTTCAGGTCGGATCATGCAGTGGGGAGAAGATGGTGAACCGAAAACCATGTTCGGAACCCTGTTGGACATTGCAAAAATCAAAGAAGTCGAAGAGAAACTGTCGGTCAGTGAAAGAGAGCTGCAATCCGCACAAAAAATCGCGAATATTGGTAACTGGTCCTTAGATTTGGTGACCGATAAAGTTCGATGGTCCTCTCAGCTTTTTCAAATGTTTGCACTGGACCCTGAAGATGGGCCACCGCCTTTCCCTGAACATCAGAAAATGTTTCCTGCGGATAGTTGGGAAGAACTCAGTGCTGCGATTACGCACACCCAAGAAACAGGCGTTCCTTATGAACTCGAAGTGGAGTTTCTACGGAAGGATGAAAGCACGGGATGGATGTGGGTACGTGGAGAGGCGGTGGAAGATGAAGAGCGCCGCATCGTGGGATTGCGGGGGGTCGTACAGGATGTTACCCAGCGCCGGTTGATGGAGACCCGGATGCAAGAGGTACAGCGACTGGATGCGGTGGGGCAACTCGCCGGTGGCATTGCACATGATTTTAATAATCTGTTACAGGGGATTATGGGGTACACCGATTTATGCTGTGAGATGGTTGGCAAGGATCATCCGGTTCGCGAGTATTTGGATGTTATCCTGAAGGAGGCCAAACGGTCTGCGGGTATTGTCCGGCAACTTTTGGCCTTTTCCCGTAAGCAGACCATCTCTCCACGGGTGTTGGATTTGAATGATATTGTAGAGAGTATGTTTAAGATGTTACGCCGTCTGATCGGAGAAGATATTGATTTGGTATGGCGCCCCGGCAAAAATTTGAAACCGATTGAAATTGATCCCGGACAGATGGACCAAATTCTGGCAAACCTTTGTGTGAACGCACGGGATGCGATTGGCGGTGTGGGATCCATCACGATTGAAACCGCAAAAATTATGTTAGACAGTGCTTATTGTGCCAGCCGGGCTGATATCATGCCCGGAGAATTTTTGGTCCTGGGGGTGACGGATGACGGTTGTGGGATGAGTGAAGAAACGAAATCCAGTATTTTTGATCCATTTTTTACGACCAAAGCCGAAGGGGAAGGTACCGGATTGGGTTTGGCGACCGTTTATGGAATTGTGAAACAAAACAAGGGTTCGATAGAGGTGTATAGTGTGCCGGGGGAAGGTTCCGCTTTTCGGATTTATCTTCCCTGTTCACAGAAGTCGGCCGAGATAGAGGAGGAAAATGATTCCGAGAAGATGCGGGTGGGGGGGGATGAAATTATCCTGCTCGTCGAGGATGAACAATCCATACGGGATGTCAGTACTCAAATTTTAAAAAGTCTGGGATATACGGTGCTCACCGCGGATGCGCCAGCGGAAGCGTTGAAGATCATGGCGCAACGCTCCGGCGGGGTGGATCTACTGATTACGGATGTGGTGATGCCGGGGATGAATGGCAAGCAACTCGCGGAGGAATTGAGCGCGAAGCAACCGGGTTTGAAAGTGCTTTTTGTATCCGGTTACACTGCGGATGTGATTGCCGATCGCGGTGTTTTACATGAAGGGGTTACCTTTTTATCCAAGCCCTTTACCGTGGATGAATTAGCCCGTACGATTCGTGAAATCTTTAATGAGTAAAGACCTCTTCAAAGGCTGGGTGGGGGGCAACGCAGTTCGTGGAAATTACACACGCTTATTGCCACGGATCACGTAGAGACCCAAGATCGCGCCTGCGATCATAAACAGAGAAAGAAATTGGCCGGTACTCATCCAGCCGAAAAAGAGGCGGGCGTCAGGTTCACGGAAGAATTCCATGGCAAACCGGGCGAAGGCATAGCCCATCAGAAAAACCAGACTCAAGCGTCCGTTCTTTTGCTGGCTCCAGGGGCGTTGGCGCAGAAACCACAACAGGGCGAAGAGAAGGAATCCTTCGCAGGCGGCTTGATAGATTTGGGAAGGGTGACGGAGATAAAGCACGCCGTTGTTGTACAGAGCTTGAAGCGTGGGAAGATCGTAGCGTTTGTCCCAGAGACTGCCTCCGGGATTCAGCTGGGGAATTTCGAGGGGAAAAACCACTCCCCAGGCCACGTCGGTGATGCGTCCGTGAAGTTCGCCATTGATGAAGTTGGCCAGGCGTCCGAAACCGATGCCGAGCGGGACCACTACCGCATAGTTGTCACTGAGATTCCAAAATGATTTTTTATGTTTGCGCGCCCACCAGATCAAAACCAGAATCCCGCCGATGATCCCGCCATGGCTGGCCATTCCGCCTTCCCATACTCTGAAAACCTGCAGTGGGTCTTCCAGAAATGTTTCCGGATGATAGAAAATAAAGTAGCCGAGTCGTCCGCCCAGCATGACCCCGAAAATACAAAAGGTGGTGAGGCAATCCTGCAACTCCTCTACATCCAGCTCCAGGAGTTTTTGTTTAATCAGCCTTTTAAGCAAAAAGTATCCGCATAAAAATCCCGCCAAATAAGACAAGCCGTACCACCGAATGGCAATGGTGTCGGTGAATTGAATAATTTCCGGGTGGATGCGGTGGATATAGGGCATGGCTCAAAAATTTAAAATCGATGTGCTTTTCTGTTTAAGACATACATTTCGTTAAGGTCAATGAATGTACAGAAGCTTCTAACGCTTTTTGTCCGCCGAGTACGCAAATGCGGGTTTCCTGATGAAAGGCTTCGGTGACGGCTTTGCCGTAGGCTTTTAAATGATCGGGGCTGGTTTCAAGTATTTCTTTCCAGAATTGTTCACGCTGCTCGAATTTTAATCCGATCAAATGACGGAAGAAACTTTTGGAGACCTGGGAGGAAGGGCGTTCGGGGGGCGACATTTTGCCGATGGTCCCGATCACGGCCTGTTCGAGGTCACTTTTACTCAAACTGAGGTTTTGTAACCATTCTCCGGCGCCAGCATAGATTTCCAGGGTTTGGTCCACATGCGGATCCCGATAGCTGGAAAAGGTGAGCAGGCCGTCCAAATGACCATAACTGCTGGAGGAGCCGTACGCGCCTCCTTTCATGCGGACCCGTTCCCACAAATAATCATTGTTGATAAGGCGCTGGGCCACAAAATGACTAAAATGGTTTTGGGTCGAACTTAAATCGGGTTGGCAGGCCAAGCCCACAAATTGAATGGGACTGGCGGTGACCCATCCTTCCGGTTTCTCGAGATTCAGCAAACCCCATGATTGGGGGGCGGATGCCCGGCCTTCGGGTAATGCACTTAAGAAGGCTTTTGTTTTGTCATGTAAAATGGAAAGCGTTTCTTCATCGCCTCCCAGATGGAAGGCTAAATTTGCCCGGGAAATTAAACGTTCATGCAAAGCGAGGATTTGATCCCGCAGGGTGTCGGGATGAAGTTTTTCCAATTCGCGGAGGCGCAGGAGATAACTGATGCCGTCCATTTCTTCGGTGGCTCTTTCCATGGCTGAAAAGGAGGCTTTGAGACGGAGGCTGACCACTTGATGGCCGGACTGAATGAGGTCCGCTTCTTCATTGGAACGTTCCTCTAAAAGCAGTTGATGGATCTTTTCCGCAGGCCCCAAACCGGGTTGGGTGAACATACCCTGAAGGAGATCGAGAAGATCATCCGTCTTGGATGCCAGGCACTTGGTTTTCATCATCATTACCGACAAAGGGGAGTCTTGACGGTAAGTGGAGGTGGTTTCAAAGGAAACATTAATGCCACCGCTGTGGCAGGAAAGCTGTTCGTTGAACTGACGTTGATCCAATGATGTGGTCCCCAATTCCGTTAGACAGCGGCTGTAGAGTGGAAGCAGCGTGAGTTCTTCCCGTGTCAAATGTTGGAAGTTGAATGCGAACTGCAGATAGGCAATGCCATTGCTGTGAACTTCTGAACTACTGCAGGAGACCTCGGCCACTTCGCTGGTGTTAAAGGGAGTGGGGACGGGGAGAGGACTGATGTCCGCAAGGGTAAGTTTCGGAAGCTTTGCGGTGGCTTCGGGACTGTCGGGCGTATTCTGAAAATCTTCCACCGCGCGGGCGAGGTCTTCGGCCTGTTGGCGTTTTTCGTCATCCGCAGTGAAAAGTTCTGCTTGTTGCCTGAGCGCTTTCTCCTCCTGGTCGGCTTCTGCCTTTTCCAGTTCGGCATCCGGAGAAAGAATAATTTCCAGTCGGGATTTATTGTTTAATAAATTGTCTTGAACCCAGTCGGCGAAAAGGCGTGGATTCTTTTCGAGTTCGGCTTTTAAATTGTTGAGATAGGTTTCCGGATGCAGGACGCTCAGCGGGTCGCCTCCGTAGATCCAAGGTTGCACAGCTTGCAAGATGGAGCTGAGTCCCTTGTTGGATGTGTTGAGCTCCCGCATGTTGAATTCAGCGCTGTTGATGGCGCCTGCAATTAAATCCGGACGGAAGTTATCTTTCACCACCTGTTCGAGACAAGTGAATATACAATCGAATACCGCCTGGCTGTCTTCCGGTTCCACGCCCTTTAATCCGGCGCTGAATGCGGGTTGTTGCAGATAGTTGAGATGTCCGCCAATGATGTCTTCTCCCAAACCGCTTTCCAGCAGGGCAAGACGCAGGGGGCTGGCGTAAGAATTCAGGAGCAGACCGGAAGCCATCGAGGTTAAAAACAGGTTTTCGGTTTGGGTTTGGTCACCGGCCAGCAGCCAGTTGAGTTGACAGAAGACGCCTTCATCGCTGCCTTCATTCGCCGGATACTTCGCTTCAAGAACTTTGGGGGATTGCCAGGGTTTTTGCAGGGGAAGGGGGGCGGGCTTTTCGCTTTTGGGTGCCCGTTCCAGAACCTCATGCAAACGGTCGAGCCGGGCCTGCGGATCGTCATTGCCGTAAAAGCCTACCAGGGCGTTTGCGGGGTGATAGTGCTCGCGATGAAAACGGGTGAAGGTTTCGAAATCCAAGTTTGGGATTTGATCGGGGCGTCCGCCGTAATCAAAACGGTAGGGGGTATCCGGAAACAATCCCTGGCGGACAAGTTCATCCAATCGGGAATCCGGACTGGCATAGACCCCTTTCATTTCATTAAAAACCACGCCCTGGAATTCGAGCTGTTTTTGTTCATTCCACTGGAAACGCCAACCTTCCTGACCCAATACGGCAGGGGTGAGGCGGGGAAAAAACACTGCATCCAGATAAACGTCCATCAACTGATAGAAGTCCTGTAGATTCTGGCTGGAGACCGGGTAACAGGTGCGGTCGGGATACGTAAAGGCATTGAGGAAGGTCTGTAAGGAGGTTTTCAGCATTTCCTTAAAGGGTTCCTTGACCGGATATTTTTCACTACCGCAGAGCACACAGTGTTCCAGAATATGCGGCAGACCGGTATCGCAAGTCGGGGGGGTAGGGAAAATGATACCGAAGGTCTTGTGATCATCCTCATTGCAGAGCGAAAGAACCTTCGCCCCGGATTGATGTTGATAAACCAAGGCTTCGCTGTTCCACATGGGAAGGAAGGCATGTTCTAAAAGTGTAAAGGCGGGGTGTGAGGGCGTAACAAAATTCATGGAGGGTTTGTTTATGCTGGAAATGTATATTCTGCAAACTTCTATTGGTGAATTAAGCCGGGTGATTTAGATTTGTGAAGTCGACAAAGCTGAAGAATTTTGCATACTTCCCACATGGACATTCCTTTTAGCGACCGACAAAAATCAATTATCAGTTCCGCCATTACCGGGCTGGCTTTGCTCACACTTTTCCTTTTGGCGGCTTATACCTTTAAAGGTATCGTGCAGTTTCTTGCTACTTTTTCTTCCGTATTGCTCCCCTTGGCGACTGCGGGAGTGTTGAGTATGTTGCTTCGACCGGTTTACCAGTTTTTAACCCAAAAACGACGTTTTCCTCCGGTGGCGGCGATCGCATCGATTATGCTGTTGTTGCTTTTACCCGGCATTATCATTTTCGGGGTATTCGGTGGATTGGTGGTATCTCAAATTAATGAATTGGTTACAAATATTCCCGAAACCTGGGAGAATTTGAAAATCTGGATGCATGCGAATGCGCCGGCCCTGGAATTGTATTTAGATCATATCGGTGGCTGGGAAAAGATTCAGGAATGGCTGGAGGGGCAGTCAGGCACGCTGATTTCTCTGGCGGCAGTTGGAGGGCAGGGGGTCATTTCAATGGTGGGGTCGGTGGTGAATCTCTTCAGCTGGGCGGTATTGCCGGTTTATTTGATCTTTATGCTGTTGGCACCCATGTTTTCTTACGAGAAGCTGGAAGAGTTCATGCCCTTTATTAAAAAAGACCAGCGCGACGATGTGATTTTTCTCATCCGCCAGTTTGTGGATATTGTGGTGGTGTTTTTCCGTGGGCAATTGCTGATTGCTTTTGCGCAGGGCGGAATGATGGCGGTTGGTTTTTCCATAATCGGACTCCCATACGGATTTATCCTGGGCTTGATTTTCGGAATGCTCAATTTGGTGCCGTACCTTGGAAATCTGATTGGAATGTTGATTACTTTGCCTTTGGCGTGGTTCTGTGCCGATGGCGGATTGGGTATGCTGATTGGGGTGTTGGTAACTTTGGGGATTGTTCAGGTGGTTGAGGGCTATGTGCTTACGCCACGGATTATGGGCAAAAGCACCGGTTTACATCCTATGGCGGTTATTTTTGCCATGTTTTTCTGGGGCACCGCGCTCAGCGGAATGCTGGGGCTTATTCTGGCAATTCCATTGACGGCATTTCTGGTGGTATTCTGGCGTTTGGCCAAAGAAAAATACCTTCCCAAGCTCAAAGAGCTCCCCGCTGAGTGAGCGTTTCAAGATTTCCGCTACGAATTTTGCGCTTTTATGGTTGCAACATGGACGCGGAGACATATAAGGAGCGACCTATTTTTCGTATAAGTATTCAACTTTTTTTGATGTATTATCAGGAGTATACATGAGTTATCGTGGTCCTAAAGCCAAGAAATCACGCCGTTTAGGCGTTGCAATTACCCCCAAGTCCCAAAAGTATCTGGAGACCCGCGGTCATCCGCCCGGTCAGCACGGTAAAGGACGTCGTCCTTCCAAGCTTTCAGACTATGGACGTCAGCTGATGGAAAAACAGCGTATTCGTTTTCAGTACAACATGAGTGAGAAACAACTGCGTCTGGCCTACGAAAAAGCTTCCCGCAGCAAAGATCCTACTCCTGAAGTATTGATTCAGAACCTGGAGTCCCGTTTGGACACCGTGGTATTGCGTGCCGGATTTGCCCGCTCTATCTTTGCGGCCCGTCAATACGTGAACCACGGTCACTTCCTGGTCAACGGCAAAAAAGTCGATGTACCCAGTTATCAGGTGAAAATCGGAGACGAAGTTTCTGTCCGCGAAAAGAGCAAAGGCATGGATTGCTTTAAGAATGCTTTGGCCATGGCGGAAAAAGTTCCTTACGTGACCACCAACGAAGCGGACCTCAGTTGCCGCATGAGCACCGTTCCTAACCGCGAAGAAGTTCCGGTGATTGGCGACGTGGCGACCGTGGTGGAATTCTACTCCCGCTAAGTCTCCTTTCAGACTTATCCAAAAAGGCTCCGCATGGCGGGGCCTTTTTTTTGTAGTCCACGTTCTCCGAACGTGGAAATGAAACAAGAGCCTGAGACCCAATTGCTAAATATTTCCACGTTCGGAGATCGTGGACTACGCATTTCCACGCCCGGAATGTGTGGGTGACATCCAAAGATGCTTTTCATATTTTTTCCATCGACCTTCTTTAGGATTCTCTTAAGGTTTGTGTTTTGGAAATTTTATGAAAAAACCCTCAACCTACTTATCGGTTCCACCCGCACTGACTGACAGCTTCTCCGCTCTTTCCGGGAAGGGGGCGGATGAGGTTTTTGTTGCCCATGATCCTCCGGGTGCGAAGTTGGGATCGGGTGGCGGGACCGCTCATCTTTTGCATCAGGCTTTTGTGTCCTCGGGCGCAAAAGATTTTGATAAATGGCTGTCATTGACTTCGCGGGTGCTGTTGCACGCCGGGGGACAAAGCCGTCGCCTCCCGGCCTATGCCGCCAGCGGAAAGTCTTTGATCCCGGTTCCGGTTTTCCGCTGGAGCACCGGTCAACGTTTGGATCAGACCTTGATGGATTTGCAGTTGCCCTTGCTTCAGCAAATTTTGAGAAAATCTTCTGACGGACTCAAAACCGTGGTGGCCAGTGGGGATGTTCTGGTGTGGCATGAAGGTCATTTGCCCAAAATTCCGGACGCGGATGTGGTGTGTGTGGGATTGTGGAGCAGTCCGGAAGCGGCGACCAACCACGGCGTCTTTTTTACCCCCAGGTCTAAGCCGGAGTCGTTAGAGTTCATGCTGCAAAAGCCTTCACCCGAAGAGATTCAGAGTCGGGCCGCCCAGCATTTGTTTTTGTTGGATGTGGGCATTTGGTTGTTCAGTGACCGGGCCATCGATGTCCTCATGCGTAAATGTGGATGGAATGGAGATTCTTTTGCATCCGCTGTGCCGGATGAATTTGATTTGTATCAGGCTTTCGGACAGGCTTTGGGTCAAAACCCCAGTCACCCGGATCCTGAAATTTCCGCCTTAAGCTGTGCCATTCTTCCATTGAATGACGGAGAGTTTTATCATTTTGGCACCAGCCAGGATATGATCACTTCGGCCCTGGCCTTGCAGAACCGGATTCATGATCAACGGAAAATACACAGTCCGCTGATTAAACCGCATCCTGCCATCTTTGTGCAAAATGCGTTTACCCCTTGCCCGATGGATCATCAGAACCGGAATGTCTGGATTGAAAATTCCCATTTGGCGGCAGGCTGGGCTTTGCATCACAACCATGTCTTAACCGGGGTGCCGGAAAATGAGTGGACCCTGGATGTGCCTGAAGGAATTTGTCTGGATTTTGTTTTGGTGAAATCCGGGAAAACCGCGCTGCGGATTTATGGATTTGATGATGCTTTCAAAGGGGATTTGCATGCCGGTTCAAGTTTGTGGATGGGGAAACCGGCCGCGGACTGGTTTTCTGATAGAGGATTGCCTTTGCCAGAGAATGTGGATCTTCAACAGGCACCGCTGTTTCCTTTGTGTGAGGCTGAAGATTTAGACGAAGGGTTTATCTCCTGGATCATTCATGGTGGGGATTCTCCCAGGTACCGGGATCGATTTGAAAAGCTGACGAAGCTTTCCGCAGAAGAAATTGCCAATCAGGCAGATCTTGAAGCCATGCAGGAAACCCGGAATGCGCGATTGGTCAGTGCCTCTTTGCCCGCATTGGCCCGGCATGCGCACCGCAGTGTTTTTTATCAGGTGGACTTGGATGCCGTTGCAGATTTGTATGCGGCCCATCCCGAACTGAATTTACCGGAAGTACCCGATCTTGAACATGATCTGATTGATTATATTCATCATCAAATGTTCAGTTCCCGGCTCTTGACCAAAAGGGGGATGGATGCCGGAAAAGGAAGTCAAAAAGCATTTGCGGCCTTACGGGATGCGATTATCGATCCCTATCGGGGACGGATGGGGGTTACGCGGAACACTTTGCTTTCGGATCAGGTCATTTGGGCCCGTTCACCGGTTCGTTTGGATCTGGCAGGCGGATGGACAGATACACCGCCCTATTGTTTTTTGCATGGGGGGCATGTCGTGAATTTGGCCGTGGAACTGAATGGCCAACCGCCCATTCAGGTGTTTGTGCGGGTGGGCGCAGAGCCGGGAATTACCTTGCGCTCAATTGACCTGGGGATCTCCCAGCAACTCAGCAGCTATGAAGAAATCGGAAGTTATGCCGAACTGTCCTCGGGATTCTCTATTCCCAAAGCGGCGCTTGCCCTGGCCGGATTCCATCCGGATTTCCAGCAGGTGAAGATCGAATCTCTTCAGGAGCAGTTGGCACAGTTCGGGGGAGGCATTGAATTGTCGTTGTTATGTGCGGTACCCAAAGGATCCGGATTGGGGACCAGCAGCAATTTGGCTGCCACCGTTTTGGGGGCGCTTTCTGAGCTCTGCGGATGGGGGTGGGACCTGACGGAAATTGGAAACCGGACCTTGGCCCTGGAGCAAATGCTGACATCGGGCGGGGGCTGGCAGGACCAGTTTGGCGGCATTACCCGTGGATTGAAATATCTCAAAACTTCACCCGGACTGGATCAGACGCCGGAAATCCGCTGGTTGCCGGATCACCTGTTTACCGACCCGTTATTCAAAGAAAACTTTTTGCTGTATTACACGGGGATTACCCGGGTGGCCAAAGGCATTCTGGGTGAAATTGTGCAGGGAATGTTTCTCAACCGTCAACCGCATCTAAAGGTGTTGGAAGAATTGCGCTTACATACCGAAGAATTCTATGAGACCCTGCAGCGCGGAGACTTTGACCAAATCGGCAAAGGGATTTCCCGCACCTGGGATCTGAACCAACAATTGGATGGAGGGACCAATCCTCCCGAAATTCAAAAACTTCTCGGGAAAATTGATGGGGATCTACTGGGCTGTAAACTTTTGGGAGCGGGCGGGGGAGGCTATCTGCTGCTGATGACACCGGATGCACAAGCCGCGGCCCGATTGCGGAATACTTTGGAGAATGACCCGCCGAATGACCGGGCCCGGTTTGTTGATTTTGAACTTTCTTATCAGGGTCTACAAGTGACCCGAAGCTAATATAAATTATGACTGAAAACACCACCCTCTCTCTCAATGGAATTTGGCAACTTGCCCGTAAACATAATCAGGACACGATTCCTGCCACGGTACCGGGAAATGTTCATCAGGCCCTGCTGGCGGCCGAACGGATACCGGATCCATATTTCCGCGAAAATGAGCGGGATTTACAATGGATTGGTCAGGAGGCATGGCGCTACCGCCGGACCTTTGAGCTTAACGAAGATCAGCTTGCCACGGATAGCATAAACCTGGTGTGCAAAGGACTGGATACGTTTGCAACCGTGGAGATTAACGGGACGGAAATTGCCAAAACAAACAATATGTTTCGGGAATGGAGCTTCGAAGTGCTTCCGCAATTGAAAGCAGGCGAAAATACCATTGAGATTATTTTTGATTCAGTATTCCCATATATTGAGGAGAAACTGGAAGGGCATCCTGTTCGTACACCCAAATGCATTGAACATGAACCGGCAGGACGCTCATATGTTCGAAAGGAGCAGTGCAATTTCGGTTGGGACTGGGGGCCGGTATTGGTCACGCATGGGATTTGGCGTGACCTGGAATTGCAAATCGGTTCTGAAAGCAGAATGACCGGATTGGATCTTCGGCAATCTCATGAAGCCGGTTGCGTAAAGATTTTGGGAGATGTGGAATTTTCTTCAGAGGCGCCAGTGGAAACCCCGATGACGGTCGAGTTATTGCTGGAAGGGAAGACCGTAATGTCGCATGAAACCGGGGCCGGAAGTTTTGAATTGGAAGTGCCGGATGCCCAACTCTGGTGGCCCAATAACATGGGGGCACAACCTTTGTATGAGGTGGTGGTGACTGTGGGAACCGCCGTTGCCCAAACGATTCGTAAACAGGTGGGGTTGCGGGTGGTTGAGCTGGTTCAGGATGATGATGAGTGGGGCCGCTCTTTTTACTTCCGCATTAACGGCGTCCCCATGTTTGCCAAAGGATCCAACTGGATTCCCGCGGACAGTCTTCACCGGGTATCGGATGAACACTACCGGGATCTGTTGCAAAGTGCGGCAGACGGAAATCAGAATATGATCCGGGTGTGGGGGGGCGGTTTTTATGAAGAGGATGTTTTTTATCAGCTTTGCGATGAACTGGGTTTATTGGTTTGGCAGGACTTCATGTTTGCTTGCGCATCCTATCCGGCGGACGAACCCGGATTCAGGGAGAATGTGGAAGCGGAAGTGATCGACCAGGCGAAACGCCTTTCTCATCATGCCTGTATTGCCTTGTGGTGCGGCAACAATGAATTGGAACAGATGGTGGTCGGATTCGACGGAGAAAGCTGGCCAAAGATGCCTCTCGAACTTTATAAACAACTGTTTGATGAGTGGATCCCGAATGCATTGGCATCGGTACTGCCGGATGCCATCTATTGGCCGAGCAGTGCGCACAGTCCGGTGGGCGACCGGAAGGCGCATGAAAGTCCAAATAGTGGAGATGCACATCTCTGGGATGTCTGGCATGGCGAAAAACCTTTTGAGTGGTATCGGACCTCCTTCCATCGCTTCTGTAGCGAATTTGGATTTCAGAGTTATCCGGAAATGAAAACGCTGGAAAGTTTTACGAAACCCCGTGACCGCAATATTACCAGTCCGGTGATGGAGTTCCATCAACGCAGTGGAGTGGGGAACAGCAAGATCATGAATTACATGCTCAGTTGGTTCCGGATGCCGGAAGGATTCGAATCCACCGTGATGCTCAGTCAATTACAGCAGGGGCTGGCAATTAAATATGCGCTCGAGCATTGGCGCTTAAACCGGCCCCGTTGTATGGGCGCAATTTATTGGCAGTTGAATGATTGTTGGCCGGTGGCCAGCTGGGCCTCAATTGATTATTACGGACGCTGGAAAACCCTGCACTACATGTCGAAACGATTCTTTGCACCGCTGTTGATTGCCGGGGTGGAAGATCCCGAAGCAGGACGGGTGGATGTGCATGTGGCCAGTGACCTGAATGAAGTGAAGTCGTTGACCGTGAAACAGGTCGTTACAGATATCGACGGGGGCATTCTTCAATCTGAAACCCAAAATATTGATGCGGGCGCTTTGGAAAGCCGGAAGGTCTCCGAAGTTGATTGCGTTCAGCTGCTGGAGAAATTCGGTCCCCGAAAACTTTTGGTGTGGTTGGAATTGTGGGATGGCGATGATGTGGTTTCCGAAAATCTGGTCTATTTTGTGAAGCCCAAACATCTGGAGCTCAATATTCCTGATCTTCGTTCTTCCGTCCAGGCGATGGATGATTGTAATTTTGAAGTGACGCTGCAGACGGACCTGCCTGCACTGTGGGTAACACTTCAATTGACGGATGTGGATTTCAGAGCCAGTGACAATGCCGTTAGTTTGAGACCGGGTGAAGACCGCAAGATTCTGGTGCGCACGCTGAAACCTCTTCGCCCTGAAGCCTTTGCTGAGAATTTGCGCCTGACGTCGATTACCGATTATTCCAACTATCAATAAAAGTGTCAGGTGAATGGAAATGAAATCCTGCAATCGGGAAAAATAAAATGAAAGGACGCATACTTTTTTTGCTTTTTCTTTGTGGGTTACGGATAAGTGCGGGGGCGGAGGATTTAAGTGCGCTGACGACGGAAAAGCTTCTGGTCCGGTATTTCGCTGGAGATCAGGATGTGTTGGAAGAGCTGGGGCAAAGCCGTCGTTGCGCCGAGGTGAACCAGTACTTGCGGAAAAGAGGCATTGACGATAGTGTGGAAGAGTTGCTGGACAGTTTGGGGAACGGAAACTTTGCGGAAAGAGAAGCTGCGACGGAGGCCTTGATGGCGCGGGGGCATCAAGTGCTGGCAGCGGTTCAGGATTATGCCCTTCAACATGCCAAAGATCCTGAAATCACCATGCGTTGTCGAATCATTTTGAACGGACTGACCGGCAAGACAGAAGGGAGTTATCAGGAATTTGAAGCGCTTTTTTTGCTGCTGGAGCAACTTCCGGAAATTGATCCGGTATTGTTAAAAGTTGCAAGGATGGACTTCATTCGGTTCCTGAAAGAAAAACCCTCCTTTTTGTTTGGGGGTGGGGGAGATTGGCAGCAAGAGCGATTGACCGATTTCTGTCGGGGCTATGTGAAGCTGGGCGGTGAACCAGAACCCTTAATGGCCTGGATGCTGGAAGTGAAAGCGCCGATATTCAAGGTGGCCGGGGAAGGGGTGTTGCAAGCTGATTTTGATGGGTACCTGCCAAAGCTATTGAGCAAAAACGGGTATCGGGTGATTCCGGTGATGTATTTACTTGTGGGTCCTTTTAAAGAAAAACCTACGGAAGCGCAGTGGGCATTTTTAATGCAGCATATTGCGGATACCCGTTACCACCACGAACCCTTTATCGAAGAGCTGGAACCCTTCGGAACATTGCCGGAGGGATTTTTAGCGCAGTTGGATATTCTGTTTGCATCGCAGAAAGGGGAAATGCAGGAGTTCGCACTTTATTTTGTATCGGGGAAGGGGGACGAGGACCGGAGAAGGGTGACGGCGCTGTTTCAACGTCTGCAAAAAGAAAACCGCTATCAGGGGATCGCAGGCAAAATCAACGCCATGAAACCGACCCGGGATCAGGCTGCGCTGTTTTTGGAGATTTTGGAGGCGCTGGACTGGCAGATCGTGCTTGAAAAGTGCGGAGATAGTTTGGAAAACGCTGTAAATTCAGGGAAGTAATTTTGGCATTTTGCTTAAGGAGTGCTTTTCACTTGGAGAATGGAATGGATCAGGGTAGATTCAATTTATGACGCACTCCTCCAGCACATCGGTCGAACACGAAGCCTATATGAAACAAGCCATTGAGACGGCATGTCAGAATTTACAACGACCGTTTGGTGCATTATTGGTGGATCACCGGGAAGGGGAAGTTCTGGCTTCGGCGGTGAACCGTTCTTACCGCAATCCGGTGGCGCACAGTGAGTTGGAAGTGATCAATGAGGCCGTCCGCAAATCCGGCGGGGATGTGAACTGGAAAAACTGCACCTTGTATGTGACGGCGGAACCCTGTGCGATGTGTATGAGCGGCATTTTGTGGACCGGGATTTCGCGGGTGGTGTTTGGCAGTTCGATTCAGACATTGAGGGATCTGGACTACCGGCATATCGATTTAAGAGCTGCGGAAGTGGTCGCTCGCGCAAAGGGGGCGCTCAGCTGTGAGTTGATCGGGGGGATTCTGGAATCCGAATGTGACGCCTTGTTTACGGCGGCCATCAAGCTGGATAAGAAATCGCGGTAGTCCACGCTCTCCGAGCGTGGAAAGATAAGATGGTTCGATGATTCTCTGGTGAGGAAGGGCTGTTTATGGACCGACTTCGTCCCGAAGTCGCGTGGAGCTTAGGTTGCTGGACCGCGCCTGCCCGAGCGGTCGCTCGCGACGGCCAGGGGGACGCGGGCCCTCCGGATGATCGAGTGGGGGATAGGTTGCTGGACCGCGCCTGCCCGAGCTGTCGCTCGCGACGGCCAGGGGGACGCGGGCCCTCCGGGTGAAGGTGCTTATCGCTATTCTTTTGTGACACACAGTGAGACAAGGGGTGTGACAACTGTGACAGGCTGGCACGGTCAATGTTTCCGGGTTTGAGGGTAAAAACATGTAAGTGTCTGAGGGCCATATTGTTATAAAGAGTTGTCATTAATTGGCACGGGCATTGCTATAAGATGTGCAACTCAGACATTGAAAAAATACAACTCGAACGAAAAGGAATTTTATGTCAAACAAAGTGCTAGGAATTGATTTAGGAACCACCAACAGCTGTATGGCGGTGATGGAAGCCGGAGAGCCGGTTGTGATCCCCAACGCTGAAGGTGCGCGTACTACCCCGTCCGTAGTGGCTTTCACCAAGGATGGAGAACGTTTGGTCGGTCAGGCTGCAAAACGCCAGTCTGTGACCAACCCCTTGAACACGATTGCTTCGGTGAAGCGTTTCATGGGTCGTCGTTATGATGAAGTCGGACAGGAATTGAAATATGTGCCTTACAAAGTGAGCAAGGCATCGAATGGCGACGTGCAAATTGACGCCAATGGCAAAACCTACAGTCCTCCCGAAATTTCCGCGATGATTCTGCAGAAATTGAAAGCGGATGCGGAAGCCTATTTGGGTGAAACCATTAGTCAGGCCGTGATCACGGTACCTGCATATTTCAACGACTCACAGCGTCAGGCCACCAAAGATGCGGGCAAGATTGCCGGTCTGGAAGTGTTGCGTATTATCAACGAGCCGACCGCCGCTTCTTTGGCCTACGGTCTGGATAAGAAATCCGAAGAGCACATCGCGGTTTATGACCTCGGTGGTGGAACCTTCGATATTTCCGTCTTGGAGATCGGTGATGGCGTATTTGAAGTGAAAGCCACCAATGGCGACACCCACCTCGGGGGTGACGACTTTGACCAGGCGATCATTGAATGGATGGCGGACAGCTTTAAGCAGGAAAACAGTATCGATCTGACCACAGACCCGATGGCTCTGCAACGTTTGAAAGAAGAAGCGGAAAAAGCCAAGATTGCCCTGTCCAGCGCAACCAGCTACGACATCAACTTGCCCTTTATCACTGCGGACGCTTCCGGACCGAAACATTTGAATGTTTCACTGAGCCGTTCCAAATTGGAATCTTTGACGGACGATCTGATTGCCCGTTCTCTGAAACCGGTTGCGGCCTGTATCAAAGATGCGGATGCGTCCGTTTCCGAGATCAAAGAAGTGGTGTTGGTGGGTGGATCCACCCGGATGCCGAAAGTGCAGGCCAAGGTCAAAGAATTCTTTGGCAAAGAGCCGCATAAAGGTGTGAACCCCGATGAAGTGGTTGCCATTGGCGCCTCTATTCAGGGTGGTGTACTCAAGGGGGACGTGAAAGACGTTCTGCTCCTCGATGTTTCTCCGCTCACGCTCGGTATCGAAACCATGGGTGGGATTTCCACTCCCCTGATCGAACGGAATACCACCATCCCGACCAAAAAATCTGAAATTTTCTCCACCGCGGCCGATAACCAGCCCCAGGTAGACATTCAGGTATTGCAGGGTGAACGTAAGATGGCCAAAGACAACAAATCCATCGGACGCTTCAGTTTGGACGGCATTCCGCCGGCCCCGCGGGGAACCCCTCAGATCGAAGTGACTTTTGATATTGATGCCAACGGCATTTTGCACGTGAGTGCGAAAGACCTGGGTACCGGCAAAGAACAGAAGATCACCATTCAGGCCTCCAGTGGTTTGGATGATTCGGACATCGACCGCATGGTCAAAGAAGCGGAAGAACACGCTTCTGAAGACGCGGCTGCGAAGGAAAAAGTCGAGGTGAGAAACCAGGCGGATTCCACCGTGTTCCAGATCGAAAAGATGCTCAAAGAAAATGAAGACAAAATCCCGGCGGAAAAACGTGCTCCGGTTGAAGAGAAAATTGCCGAACTCAAGAAGGCGATTGAATCTGACAACACCGAAGACATCAAAGCCGGCATGGAAGCGCTCAACAATGAGATGCAGTCGATTTCTGAAGAGCTCTACAGTCAGGCGGGTGCCGATCAGGCGGCTGCCGGTGGCGCGGCCGGTGGCCAGGACGCTGCTGGCGAAAGCAATGACGGTGATGATGACATCATCGACGCCGAAGTTGTAGACGACGACAAATAATTGAACAAACCAGCCCCCGTATCCGCTTTTGGATGCGGGGGTGAATTAACTAAGTAATTAACCCTAACGCAAAATACAAAAGGAGTACAAGCGTATGAACTTCAAACCACTCGGAGACCGCGTATTGGTCGAACCGGCAAAAGAAGCTGACCAGGAAGTCGGCGGCATTATCATCCCTGATTCCGCTCAGGAAAAATCTCAGCAAGGCAAAGTCATTGCCCTGGGAACCGGCGGAAAAGATGAAGACGGAAAACTCAAAGAGTTCAATGTGAAAGTAGGCGACACCGTGTTGCTTCCTAAATACGGCGGAACTGAAATTAAAAAGGACGGCGCGGCCTACCAGATCCTGCGTGAGGATGATATCCTCGGCGTACTTAACTAATCTAACACTGCTAAAAGGAAAAATTACCAATGGCAAAACAACTCGTATTTGACACCGAAGCGCGTCAGCACATCCTTGATGGTGTGCAAAAACTCAGCAAAGCTGTTGCCGTAACCATGGGTCCCAAGGGACGTAACGTGGCGATCGACAAAAGCTTTGGATCTCCCACAGTCACCAAAGACGGTGTCTCTGTGGCCAAAGAAATTGAATTGGAAGACAAGTTCGAAAACATGGGCGCACAGATGGTGCGTGAAGTTGCGAGCAAAACTTCTGACATCGCCGGTGACGGCACCACCACTGCAACCGTTCTGGCTGAAGCGATTTATCGCGAAGGTCTGAAAAACGTAACTGCGGGCGCCAACCCCATGGGCATCAAACGCGGTATCGACAAAGCGGTTGCCGCAGTGGTTGCAAAAATTGCATCACAAGCGAAAGCTGTAAAAGAATCCTCTGAAATCGCCCAGGTGGCAACCATCTCCGCAAACGGCGATACCACCATTGGTGAAATCATTGCCGAAGCGATGGAAAAAGTCGGTAAAGACGGCACCATCACGGTTGAAGAAGCTAAATCCATTGAAACCACCTTGGACGTGGTGGAAGGTATGCAGTTCGATAAAGGTTATCTTTCTCCCTACATGTGCACCGATATGGAGTCCATGGAAGTGGTATTGGAAGATCCCTACATCCTGATTTTCGAAAAGAAAGTCAGCAACCTGCAGGATCTGTTGCCCTTGCTGCAGAACGTAGCCAAGACCAGCCGTCCGTTGCTGATTATTGCTGAAGATATCGAAGGCGAAGCGCTTGCAACTTTGGTTGTAAACAAATTGCGCGGAACTTTGAATGCGGCAGCTGTGAAGGCTCCCGGATTCGGTGACCGTCGTAAAGCCATGATGGAAGATATCGCGGTATTGACCGGTGGAAAATGCATCACGGAAGATTTGGGCATCAAGCTCGAAAACGTGACCATTGACGACTTGGGATCCGCAAAACGCGTAACCATCGACAAAGAATCCACCACCATCGTTGAAGGTGCAGGTTCTTCTGAAGGGATCCAGGGACGTATTGCCCAGATCAAGCGCCAGATCGAAGAAACTTCTTCTGATTACGACCGCGAAAAACTGCAGGAACGCCTGGCCAAACTGGCTGGTGGAGTTGCGGTGATCAACGTCGGCGCTGCCACTGAAACTGAAATGAAAGAGAAAAAAGCCCGGGTAGAAGATGCATTGCACGCGACCCGCGCGGCTGTGGAAGAAGGAATCGTAGCTGGTGGCGGAACCGCCCTGTTACGTGCCCAGGCAGCCCTGGCTGATCTCGGACTCGAAGGTGAAGAAGCGATTGGTGCGGCGATTATTGCCAAAGCCTGTGAAGCACCTCTGCGTCAGTTGGTTGCCAACGCCGGTGGCGAAGGTGCCATCGTGGTTGAGAAAGTGAAAGCAGCCAAAGCCAACAATGGCTATGATGTTGCAACCAGTGAGTATCGTGACCTGGTGAAAGCCGGAATCATCGATCCCGCCAAAGTAACCCGTTCCGCTCTGCAGAACGCGGCTTCTATTGCATCCCTGTTGCTCACCACTGAGTGCATGATCACTGATCTTCCCGAGAAGAACGGTGGCGGCGGCGGAGGTGCTCCCGACATGGGTGGCATGGGAGGAATGGGCGGCATGGGCGGCATGATGTAAATCATCCGGTCCAACCGACCTATCCTGAGAAGCCCCGCAGTCCGCTGCGGGGCTTTTCTTATTTTTACTTTACTTCGACGTTGGACGTTCAGTGTTGAATGTTCGACGTTCGGATTGGATTCGAATATTGAACATCCAACATCGAACGTTGAACGGTGGGGTTCGCCAGGGCAAGAGTGCCTGCGCTCCATTTTTCAGATTACTCCACGATCAGGTTGGCGATGATGGCGTTGAGTTTGCGGCGCAGCACTTCGTAACTGAAGAATTTTTGGGCGGTGATGTAATTGTGTTCGCACTGGCTTTCCCGCAGTTCCGGATCTTCCAGCAGTCCTTTGACCTGTTTTACGAGGGAGCGGCGGACGTATCCTTCCATCATGGGGAAATGAAAGCCTTTGGGTTCAATGTCCCTGGCAAAGATGTCGTAGCGGTTGATGAGAACCGGTTTTTTGAAATAGATGGCTTCCAGGAGGGCGTTCCCGAAACCTTCGTAGAGGCTGGGGTAGGTGACGAAGTCGGCGTGCGGAATCGGCGACGGGTGGACACCGCCTGCGACTAGGCCAGCGATGTGGGCCATGTCGACGAAGAGGAGTGCGCCGACGCTTTTGGCGATCTTGCCCATGCGCTCGAAGTCGATGACACGCGGGTAGGCGCTGGCTCCGGCGGTGATCATTTTAGGCTGACATTCATCGGCCATTTTTTGGAGGTTGTCGTAGTCGATGACTTCCTCGCCCTCGGTGACGCCATAGTGGACGACATTGTAGAATTTTCCGCTGAAGTTGGCGGGGT
>CAKZLZ010000148.1 GCA_937127435.1 uncultured Verrucomicrobiota bacterium
CTCAGCATTTTTGCTTTTTATAGACAACGTCCAGAAGACCAAGCCTCCGGAAACGATCAGGCAAATCCCGCCGGAAATTATTAAGAGCTTATAGCGGGTCCAATTCATAATTCCACCGGGTTCTTTAGTTCAATTTCAATTTGAAAAATAGCGATACTTTTTAACTGATCGGCATTCTCGCCATTGTCATCAGCCAAACTGGTTACACTCCGTGTAAAACGGGTACCCTCCCCGAACACACCGGATGCACTCAATGCCTCCTGGAACACACCAATCGGTTCATTATCCGGACGGTCCCACTGTTCATACATTTCATCTTTAAAGAAGGATCCGATCAGAACAATTTTCTGTCGCGGCATTTCCTTGTCCGGCCGGATTTGGGTGATCCAAACGCCTTCCGGGAGATTTTCCTCTACCGCCTTTAATACCCGGGCCCAACCGGAGCGGGTATGCACCACATTGGTGAGGGCCATCAGATCATCGCCCACCGAAACAAAAGCGTTTCTTTCGGCATCAATTTTGCGCTGCACCCCTTCCAACTGACTGACTTCGGCTTCCAGGTCTCCCAATAAAGCACGGTGTTGGGAAAGTTTCGCAATGTTATACCAGCCCCACACACCCAAAATGGCGATCACCAATACGAAACACAGGGCAAATACACCTTGTTTCTTACGGAAGTTCCGTTCGCGGACGATGGAAGGCGGCAGCAGGTTCATCTGCATAATCGCCGAACCGGCTTTACGCTGCGCCAATCCCACAACTTCACAAAGCAAATGCCAGTCCGAAGTGATCGCTTCGTCATCGACAGCATTTCCAATCACCACATTTTCAAGCGGATTAAAGTATTCCACCGGAACATCCAGCTTTTCGCTGAGGAACATATCAAAGTAGCTCATCACCACACTTCCGCCGGTCAAAAGCACCCGCTGCGGAGCGGTTCCGTGCTGCTGACTCCGATAGGTATTGATCGAACGGCTGATTTCCGAATGCAAACGGGTCATGGATCCCCGGATACATTTTGAAACGGAATCGGCTTGGGGATCCTCCAGCGGCTCGTAAGCCCCGCCCAATGCCACCATGGACACTTTTTCTTTCAGCGCTTCCGCTTCACCAAACTCTAAATTAAAATCGTTGGCGATGGATTGACTGATGGAATTCCCGGAGACCGGGAAACTCCGGCTCCACACCTGCTCCCCTTCCGCAAAAATCAGATTGGTGGTTTTCGCCCCCATATCCAAAATCATGGTGCACCCCTCCGCATCCGGATACGAATTGCGGTAGGCATTATAAATCGAGGCGACGGATACATCGACCAGTTCCGTTTCCAGGCCACAGCTGTGAACCGTTTCTGAGAGGTCTTCTACAACCTGTTGTTTGACCGCGGCCAGCAACACGTCCATGTCCCCTTCTCTTCCGGTCAAAATTTGACGGTCCCAGACCACCTCATCCAGATTAGGAATATTCTGTTTCGCTTCGTATTCAACCACTTGCGAAATTTTGTCACCGGAAACCGGCGGTAATTTCACGTAGCGCGAGAAAACATGCATTCCCGAGAGCGAAAGCATGACAGGCCCGGGCTTGATGCGTAATTCCTGCATCAATTCCTGAAGGGCGGTTCCGGTGTAGACCATCCGGTTCGCTTCGTCTCCGGGATCAATCCCCACTGCGCGGATCCCGTATTTAACTAATTCAAGCTGATGGTCTTTGGTTAAATGGAATTCAGCAAGTTTTAGCGTGCTGGCTCCCACATCCAGAGTAAGAATTCTTTTGGACATATTGTGTGGATCCCGTGGGGTTTATCAGGGTTTAATCGTATTTTGCTTGTCGATTTCAATCAGCGCATAAGGGGTTTTATCGCGGGTCAACAAAGGGGTTTGATTCGGGGTTTCCCGGTCCCACCAGCCTGCAGGGGCATTCGCTGCCAATGGCGGGTTCGCAAATTGACCCGCAGACTGACCATTGATACTCACCACCACGGCTACATGGGTGGGTTCCCCGTAACGGGCCAAAGTGTAGGGGTCCAGGAAAACGCTGGTTTCCCCATTCCGAACCTGGGGTACGTTCACAATGGTAACCGTTTCGCTGAACATATTCAGTTCATTGGCGCCCCGGGGAAGATCTTCCGCCTTGCCTTTTAATACCACATAGAAGGTGAAGGTAATTTCATCCGTCCACTTGGGGGCGGTATCGTAAATCACTTTTACCATCAACCAATCCAGCCGGCCGTCACGGCTCAGGGATTCACCCCGCACATCCGCGGAATATTTTGGAGAAGCAATTGTTTCGGCTTCAATCGAACGGATCCGGATCATCTCCGCGGGATTCACAGGAGCGTTTTGAGCTCTCGAAGGGAGGATACCTAAAAGCAATCCGCTGAATATTGCAATGCGACCGATTCGGGAAATCATAGGTACCTCTTTATGTTGGGATAAAAGTGTCATGAAGTGAAGGGGATATCTAAGTAAAGAAAGGGTGTAAGGTCAACCTTGGAATAGACAAGAATCCTAAAAAAATCATTTGAGCGGGCTTCTGAATAATTTCATTACCGCATGCCTCCCTTCAGAATTGGGATAAGGATCCGCCCATAAAACCAAACTTTCCCGCTGCCGCGTGCGGGAAACCCCGCTTGGAAACCGGGTTTCGGACCATACAAACAGCCCATAAAGTTGATAGTTAACCGCCATTCGGTTTAAGCTGTTTTGAATCACGGATTCGGCCGCATGCCGGTCTGCATCCTCATCCGTGAGCCTTACGCCTATAGCGTCGGTCCACCCTCCCCGTTGATCCGCAGCTTCGTCCAACTGCTGAGTGGCCGACAGGTCTGATGCGAGCAACCGGGCTTCTGCCAACAATACCGTTTCCGCATCCGGTTCACCCGGCCACTTTTCTTTGGGCAAATCCATAAACACCGCCGCCAGTGATTCCTGATGCAAGCTGTTGGGATTTACCCGGTCCCGATGCCAAAGTCCGGGCTCCCATTCCGGAGGACGGGTATGGCGCAGCCACCATTGCCCCTCCTCCGCAAACAGGTCCACACTTCGCCAGGGCGTATCCAGAGGCAGAAAGCCGATCCAGCCCTCTTTCCATTCACCCGTTCGCCCCGCAGGGGTCCAGCGCAACCATCCATCAGATTTATCATCCGACCCCACCGCGTCCAGTGCAGCCTGATTGATTGCCAACAAGCTGGAAGCATCCGCGTTCACCCACTGGCTCACATCATGGTTTAAGACCGGATCGACCACTTCAATCGTAGCTTCCACTCTCACCACGCCCCCCGAGGCGGGCACCGACACCTCCGGCAGTTCCAGTTTAAGACCCGCCGGCAATCGATCCACCACTCCGCCCCCCACTTGCTCAATTTCCAATCCTGCCAAATTCCAATCAACTTCTAACAATTGCCCCACTGTCCGGGTGACCCGCAAGGCGCCGGTGGTCAAAGTCAAAACCGCAAAAGCGGTTTCCGGTTCTCCGCCGGGGGACACAAAAGTCCATTTCGCATCCGAAGCCACCGGGGCAATTTCAAGATCGGGTGCCGCCGATTCCAATGGCGGCGTCATGGCAACCCGGTAGCTGTTTGAATTTACGTTCCCCTGAAAAGGGTACCAAACCTCTAAATCTAAAGTGTGGATGATTTCCACCAGATCGTCTCCCAGATTTTCCACCGTCATCGAGGCCGACACTTCGTTTACCATGGGCACCGGAACCGCGGTGATACCCTCCGGATCTGTAGGCACAGTCTTGCCTTCCCGGAAGTCAAGAAAGGCCTGGTGGATTGCGGAGAAATCGCGGTCCGGATATAACGACTCGAACAGTGCGAGAGCATCGGCATCACTCCATTCCAATGGATTCATACTGAGGGTACTCGCTCCCAAGGTTAAGTTGGTTTGCCAAGTTGAAGTGGCAAAATCAAACCAGCCCCGGTCCTGTGAATAGGTGCCGGGCAGGAAATAAGGCGCAACCCCCGCATGGGATTCCATAAACTCTGTGGCGGAAAAATAGACCCGGTCATTGGGAAGGGTATCCATGAACCCCAAATGCTCCGCATTCCACCCTTCCATGGCCTGCGGATCCAACATGCCCGTCAAAGGAACCAGCGCCCAGGCATAAGCGGTATGGATTTCGTTGGGGTCCCCTGAAATCACCCACGTCGCATTGGAAACAAAGGTGAGTACATCAGCAGGTGCCGGCCAGGCAAGACGCTCCAACTCACTTAAGGTTATGGCTCCGGTAAGCGCCCCACCCGTTCCGCTGGAAAGCAATTCAGGATACGTGCTCACCGCCAGAGAGGCGCGCCCTGCATCCGCCCGCAATTGATGATGTCCCTCCAGCTCCCCCAAGGCCTCAGCAATGGCTTGATCCAGGGCCGCTCTGGATAAACTCCGGGAGCTGGTAAATCCGGAAACCTGGGTTTCCAACCTCACCAAACTCACATAATACAAAACCAGCGTCAGCATTAACGCCAACATTAACAATGTAAGAATTAACGCCGAGCCCCGCCTGCCCCGGTTCCCGTTCCCGGCCTTTTTCATAAATCCTCTCCCTCAACTTGCGGCCCCGGCACAAACCCCGGACGGCTCCGGAAATGCATCCAGCCCCCTTCCTCTTCTTCCATCCTCTTTATCGGAGTACCGGAAACAGCATCCACCGGAGGTATGGGCGGCACGGTAAGAAAGATCCGGACATCGACCACCTCCACTTGATTCGTAACCGTTCCGGTCACGCCCCCTTCCGCGGTTTGAATATCCAGATCCAAAGCGATGAGATCATCGGCCAGAATCTCCCCCGACAATTGACTCCGGTCCACACTTAGCCACCACTCCCCGGTCAAACTCTCCCGGTCCACACAAGGCGCAGAGTAACGCACCCACTTCTCCAACCGGGACTGCATCTCATCCACATCATGCGCCTCCCGCCAATATTGCACCCATTCCGTTTCATTTTCCCCCTCCGAATCCATCCGGTACCGCATAAACCCCAGCATCAGTTGAGGGGCGGTGGCAGCTCCGTCTCCAACAAACAGCGGCCAATCCGGATGAACGATCATGGATTCCACATCCTCCTGCATCACCCGGCGAACACTGTTTAAACTGCGGTGTAACTGACTTTGACGCTGCCCCAAAGTCACGGTTGTGGTCACCGCGGTCACCCCCCGCATCAAAAGCAACATCACCAACATAAACAGAACCATGGCCACCATGATTTCCATCACCGTGAATCCACGGGTGGCCGCAGTTCCCCGGCCCCCACGAGTAAAGAATCGCATCACCATGCTTTCACCTGCGGATACAGTATCCGGTTAAATTCGGTGGGCGTAATCGAAAATTCCGGACGCACGGACAGGTGGACTTCCACTTCTCTCAGCGAATTGGTTTCAACGTCCAGGGTATAGAAAAAAGCCGGAACCAGATCCTCTACACCATTGGTATCCGGCCAGGATTGTTCCTCGGATCCGAACTGCAAAGTCTGAGGACCCAAGATCGTCTGAAATTTTAATTTTTCCTCCTCAGACAGCAAATCCGGAGATTCCGAGCTGCGCAGGGTCCATTCAACCGAGGCGAATACCGCTTCCGCGAAAGTCTGCATACGATCTTCATCCCGCAGTTCCCGACTGAAATCTGAGACCCCCGGCAGCAAGGTGAAAATACTCACCAGCCCAATCGACAGCACCCCCAGGGTCAGCAACAATTCAATCAAAGTAAAACCGGCTTGCTGTTTTTTCATGGCAGGACTTCTTTATCCTCCATCTGAATCACCCCGGTCCGGGGACGGAAAAACAGACGCACGGCATCGTGTGGGATGCCTTGCTCATATTCATATTGCGGAGAATATTCCCAACTCAGCCCTTTCTGAGACCAGCGCCCCCTCTCTATTAAAAGAGAAGCGGATTGATATTCACCATCCATGCCGGTGCGAAAGGTTCCTTCAGGCGTCATCTCCAACAGGATACGCATGGACCCGACTACGGGTTCCCAAGCGGTGCTTTCCATGATCCCCAACGGCTCCTGCCCCAGTAAATCCACCTCCGGAGAACTGTCGTCCTGCGCAAACACCACCTTTTCTGGCAGGAACTGCCAATTGTGCTGCAACTCTAAGCTGAGGCCCTTTATAAGGGTATAGGCGCGCATCTGCACGCCTTCCGGTTCACTGGCATGATCTGCAATGATCAGGTAGACCGACTCCCCTTCAGACATCGCCAACGCCTGCCCCAGTTCCAACAACATTTCCAAGCGGGCCGCCGCCTGGTTCAGTACCTGATGACTCCGCATCGCACGTATGCCTCCAGCCGTCAATCCGCTTAACAGCAGAACGACGCTGATCACAACCAGCAATTCGATTAACGAATAGCCAAGAGAAGAATCTGAAAACCATTTGCGCATAAAAAATCCGAGTGTCCATATAGCGGACGAAATATTACGGAAACATGAGCGTAAACTATGCGGTTTTCAAGATTAAAGCGGAATACAGATCTTCAGCATGCGCACCCTGTAAGTGGGTTCAAGCGTTGGGCTTGTCCCGGCCCGCAGCGGTTTTAAACCAGGGATGAAACAAGCACCCTTAGATCATTTTGGCCCATAGGCACCCCGGGACGGACCTGCCTATACATCATTCATGCAACCAGGAAAGGGCTTCGGTTTCATCCTCAAAAAACTTCATTTCGCCTGACATAAACCACCCGCCCATTTTGGCCGCAACTTTCTGCCATTTTTTGTTTCCATAAATCGCCACTTTTTCAAATTCATTCCCGTGCTTCAACCCCAACTTTAAATCATCCCAGGCCGCCCGCGTTTCCCAGCCTTCCAGCCCGGTGCCATCAATAAATACTTTCACTTTGGGTTCTTTCACTTCCGACAAGACCGAGTCGAGAAAGGGCGTAATCACTTCATAATCTTTATGCGTCAATTTCCCCTGCGCCTTCAAAGACAGAAAAAAAGCATTCTCCGTCCGTTCAATTCCGATCGATACGCCATGTCTTTGCATTTTCATAATGAGGTCTCCTATTTTTCAGACTGCGCCGGGACGTCCGGTTTTACCGGTTGATATTCACCCGACTTCACCACTGAGTTTAAACCCTTCGTCAGCCCCTTGCCAATTTTAAAAGGTTCTTTCGCTTCGTATGCAGGGTCTGCAAGGATCTGCAAAACCTCCTGCACCTCCCCTTCTTCAATCACTTGGAGGAAGAAGGCAACCACCTCCATTTCACTCTCTGCAATAACCTTATTCCCTAGATCCGGCATGGCTTGTTTTTGCGCCACTCCCAGCCCTCCGCCCAAGGATCTTGAATAGGCCTCCAAGCGCTCTTCCACAGTGGTAGGGTCAGACGGACTGGCTCCCCACAGAATCCACGGCAATATATCCCGGTTAAAATGCTTGAGCGGTTCCTCCACCGGATGCGCATAATTATAGGAACCGTCATTGATGCCATCCTGCACCCGCTTCCCCTGCGCATCAAATACCGCTTCCCGGTGGCCGTCCTGGTGCAGGTACACTTTATTCCCGGTAGCACCTCGCATTTGATGGATACGGGTCTCGGAAGTACAGGAAAGCCAGTGACGGATCATGGCAATCTCATCCGGGGTGGGTTCATCCCCATAGCCCCAACTCCAAAAACACAGACAACAAACGGCAATCACAGTAACTCTTGTTTTCATAATCATCTGAAGCATGAAGGTTATGGAAGCGGTGGCAAGTCTGGAGTGCTCCGGTTTTGACTCACGTTAAGGGTCACGCCGTGACTGGCAGACCCCCTCAATTTTCATAACCGGATAATAAAAAAAGTTCACGGTGTGAACCGCAGCACTTTCCAACACCGCAATCTCGGGAAACAAACCCGCCCATTGGGAAACGCGCGCTTTCACCTCATGCCCGGTATCCATACCCCGGTTTTCGTAATGGGTGATAAATCCCTGAAACCTGAGAATGCCATACAGACCGACATATCCCAGAAGCAGTAAACCTGCCAGCCGGAGAAGCATGCGTTTGGTTTTCGGATTCATTTGATTTTTCAACGTTATATGCAACCTGCTTCAAAATACACCTGACGATGCGTTTTGTCCGTGAGGATGCGATACCGCCAAAGTCGGTTTTCGGTATAGATTTCATATATTTCGGCTTCTTCCCAGTCGTGGGGAGACGGCAAATCAGACACGTCTCCCAACAAACGCTTATAAACAGGGCGGGATGAATTTGCCCCGGACGACTGAAACATCCACATGTCATTCACAGAGAGTTCCAAGCGCTCAAAAGCTCTGGAGCTCAGCACCTTGTCAAAATCTTCAGGATCTATCTCGAAATAGAACAGATATGTGTAGTCCGCAACCCCTCCCCCTGACCGGTATACGTTTAAGTTTTTAACACTCTCAGGCAGGGGACGGGTGATAAGTTTCTCGAAAGCGCCCTTCGAAGTTGGCGGATCACTTACAAAGCCAATAATCACGAGTACCCAGACCAGGAATGCAGGCGCGATGGTCCACGCCGTGCGGAAGCGCTTCCACTTTCGCCAGCGGTAAAGTCCATAAACAATCAAACTCCAGGGAAGGAGATATATTCCCCAACCAAAAGTATAGAATATGATATGGAAGACCCCATTCATGAAACCACGAAGATGATCCGACCATCGAACGGTCTGATCCACCAACGGTCCCAGATGAAAGATCCCAAAGGAGAGTAACAACACCCAGCCAAAGTGGAGGGGCTTTCGTTTTTCAGTTTTACCTTCTGGGATCATTTGTAATTTATTTTGCCGAGGTTTTAGCGCCCTAATCCATATTCATTGCAGCGACGCCTCAATTTTTTTCAGGCTGGCTTCCACTGCTTTTCCTGATCGAATATTTTTATCCAGCGCCTCCTGTAATCCATCCCTTGCAAGAGTGGATCCCATTCCTACCGTAGACAAGGCCCGGGCGGCATAGTTGGCGACAGACTCGGACAGGATGGCTTCGATTAAAGCGGGAATCGCATCCGCGGCGGGCGTGCCGATTCGTTGCAGGGCATTACAGGCATGTTCCTTCGCCCTTCTCTCTCCGGTTTCAAGTACACGCACCAAAACCGGCACGGCATATGGGCCCAGTGTCACCAACGCATCCTGCGCCGCCCAACGCACCGTCTCATTGTTATAAAGCAGAGCCTCCTCTAATTCGACCAGATTCAGCCGCGCTTCCTCTGCCAAAATTTTCGCCCGGTATTTGATGTCGTCGCGATGGAATTCATTGCTTTCGATCAGGGAATTCCCTTGATCTATTACCTTCGTCTGCATGGAGATTTTGTCGTCCACAGTTACATCATATTGAACCGATTCAGGATTCTCTTTGGGGGTGGAACAGCCCAGTAGCACCACCAAAAAGAAAAGCAAAAGACCGGGGATAGAGAACAGCTTCATATTGAGGTCCAGCTGAAACGATTCATTGTATAAACACAAGTTAGAAAACGCCAATTTGAATATTCAATTTTTAAAAAGTGACAGATCCCCCCGGCTCAAACAAGAACGACTTCCACCCGATCCCCGCATAGTGAAGGAACATCGTTGGATGAGCTCATCCATAAAAATGCGATACAGGAAAACATCCACCCTTGCGCTTCCCCTTTGCTTTGGTTAAATTTCTATTATGGAAACCTATCTGAAGTTACTCGAAAACAATAAAAAATGGGCGAAGGGGAAATTAAAAAATCAACCCGAGTTCTTTACTGAAATATCCAAAACCCAAGAGCCGGAGTTCATGTGGATCGGCTGTTGCGACAGTCGGGTACCCGCCAACCAGATTATCGGTCTCCTGCCCGGAGAAATCTTTGTCCACCGCAACGTCGCCAATATCGTCTCTCATGGAGACTTGAATTGCCTCTCTGCCCTTCAATACGCCGTTGATGTATTAAAAGTCCGTCATATCATTGTTTGTGGTCATTATGATTGTGGCGGCGTTTGTGCCGTGGAACAAAATTTACGCTTAGGCATCGTCGACAACTGGCTTCGCTATATTCACGATATCAAACGGGAACATTCGAAAGAACTTCAAGCGCTCAATGATCAGGACCGCAAAAATCGTCTCTGCGAATTAAATGTCCTGACTCAAGTACGGAATGTTTGTGAATCCACCATCATGAGAGATGCCTGGGCAAGCGGGCAGGAAGTTGCGGTCCATGGATGGATTTACAGATTAAGCGACGGCATTTTGCATGAACTTTCTCCGGTTCAACATGCACTCAAGAAAACGTGAGTCAGAGCGAAAGCCTCTCAGTAATTCGCAGCTCTTCTTCTATACCATCAGGGAAATTCAGGCGCATCTTTGCGGGGATCGAAATTCATTTCCGCTTTGATGTTCATCCCTTTCCCGTCTACCCCTTCCATGGTAAATTCGATCTTCTCCGGTAGGTAGTCAAACGGAATACCTTCCGCCAAAATTTCCCAGGTGACCGGCTCCCCGTTAAAAATCAATTTTTGATCCTTCAGGGCACGAACCGTTTCATTCGGGGTAATCACAAAGCGATAGTCCAGTTCAAATTTTTCCAGGATCACGCCTTCGCCTGTCTCCGGATCCAAATCGAAGATGTAGCCCATATCCAATGTCTTTACGAGGATGTGGTTTTTCTCTTCTTTCCATTTGTAAGCCGTCCCCTCCCCAAAAGCTTTGCCGTTGAGGGTTAACCGCAGTTCCTCTTTTTCTTTATCAAAAATAAGGTTCGACGGGGCCTTTTCAATCAAACGCAGACCGTAGGGTTGCACCGTAAAGCTTAAAGTACCGTCAGCCGCTTTCGCCAAGGCCACCATCTCTTTTGTGCGCGCCCCTTTCATCACCACTTTCATATTTCCCTGTAAAGGGTTCTTCCCCAAATCCACCGCTTTTGCCTGGCTGCGCAGTTCCGCAATTAACTTTGTCAGGTCCTCCTCACTGGCCCCTATCATGCCCATTCCTCCACTATGGGCCTTTGCTTTACGATAGAGAAGTAAAGCATTTTCGTACGCTTGGGCCGCCCGGACATAGTCACTTTTATTGCGGTTGATCCGGCCCAGATGCAGATAGGCATTGATGTCATACACTTCACCTTCCGGCGCGATCTGCAACACCTTGATCCATTCCTGTGCTGCCAGAGAGTCATGTCCCGTCTTTTCCAGCATCACCGCGGCCAAATAATGTGGCACCTCATCTTCGGGATGCCGTTCTCTTGCCTGCCCGAATAACGATTCAGCCAAGGCGCTATCCTCAAGATGAAAAGCGCCCAAGCCTTCCAAATACATAAAGCGGGTATCATCCGGATCCTGCTCCCTGTAAATGACCGCTTTATCAAAAAGGAGATGAAATTTCTTTTCATCATGCAGAAGAAGCAACAGATCGACCCCTTGATTTAACAATCGTTTCCGCTCTGTCTCAGGAAGTTCCTTCAGTCCCAGCGCAATCAGATCGGCATCTTGTTTTCCCGATTTTTTAAGTGCCGCCGCGAGCAGAATGGCCCCGTCCGCATTATCCGGTTGCGGGGACAACAATAAGATCAGACTGTCCTCCAGCTCATGCGTTTCCATAAGACCTTCCAAAAGCTTCCGGGCTTGATCCGAGGACGTGCCCCCCAATTGGGCTACCAGAAATGGAACCGCGTCCTCCTCCAAATCTTTCGCCAAATCGGCCATAAATTCTTCCCGACCCGCATTGGATAACGAATCAAATTTCAGCACCCCCTGCTGCAAAGCCTCCGGCCAGTCCGGCCGCACCCCCGCCTCTATTAACGGCAGCAGTTCCGCAGCCCTGCGTCGGATTTCGGGGTCAGCAGACCGGCTGGCCTCTTGCACCGCCGACAGTGCGGCGGCCCCCATTTCCCAAAGCGTCTGTTGCGCGGTTTCCCGGACTTGAAAAGTATCTCCCCCTAATTGTTTGATGAGTTCATCCACCTCATCCGCACAAACCTGGAGGCTTGCGAGGAGAGCAACGGCAAACAACCAAGGGATCACGTTCCTGTATATGTTCATCGTTCGTCCGGGGGGACTTTACCGGCAAGAAGTTGGGTAATGATGGCATGTCTTTCCTGTACAATGGTCAGTCCACTTTCGGGCTTTCCCGCACGATGATACCAGTACCGTGCATTGGAAAGGTCCCCTTCCTCGCGGTGCAAATTCGCATGCACCCAGGCCCCTTCATCTTCATCCCCTTCCTGACATTTTTCGTGAGCGGTTTTCCACTCTCCTTTCTCCGCATACCAGAGCGCCTGCAAGGCCGGACGCCATTCAGAATTTGGAGCGGAGTTCTCAAGCACATGATTGATAAAAGCTTCTGTAGTCATGGGCAAAGCCTCAAACAATACTTTTTAAATTTCAATATAAATCCACAACTTCAAACGGAAACCACCCTTCCCCACCGCCACAAACCTGAAACCAAAGAGTCGTAGTTCCGCGGCCCCCGCGGTAAATCCAAAGCCTCCCTACCGCCTCGGATCCTTCGCTCTATGAAAGGCACTTCGGGGCGTTGCTTTTTCAACCTTCACTTCCACCTTTTTCACCTTCTCTTTCGGAGGAGGAAGTTCTTTTTCAATTTTGGGGGTTTTGCGAAGCCCCCACTGAATGCGTTGTCCTCCGACCCGACTCCACAGGGCTTCCACAAAAAACAGGCCGGCACAAAGCCATAACCAAAGATGCCGGGTTCCTTGAAAACTCTTGCGGCCGGGGCTGTCCCAAATTCCGGCCAAATCCACCCGGTCCACGCCCTGGCTTCGCTCGGAAAGCGTTCGCACCTGTTGTGCCACCTGCGGATTCATCTCCCACTCCGCCCCCGACATGCCATTGACCGGGCCAAAGGGCAAAACCTGATCCCCAATACGGATTGCACCCTGAATCCGTTCGGAGGAAACCAGCGGCAAATCGGTCTGCACCCACCCGGGTTGAATCCGGCGCCAAGCATGGCTGCGGGCTTCCTGCTCTAAGTTTGAAAGGGTCACCAGCTGCGGCGCATCTTGTGCAAACCGGGATTGCCATTCTTCATCTGCGTAAAGCTGAACCCGCAAGGTCTCCCCGATGCGTTGCAAACGTAATGCCAGTCCGGGAGGCACATCCCCCCGCAGGGACCAGCGGCCCAGGGTGCGTACAAAGTCACCGTATTGCGGCCAGGCACGTACTGTTTCAGAAAAAGCGCCACCCAGCGGCATGCTCACTGCCACTACCCGTCCCGCACCTCTTTGCCAATGCGCCAGCAAAGGGGCGGTATACCCATCCATACTGCGCAGGGATTCTGAAGCCCCTTCCCGCAAATAGCTGAGATTGTAGCCCTCCACCTGCCCCGGCCAATCCAACGAAACCGCAGCCAATTCCTGCCAGCCCGCCATGGCGTCAATCCCTACCGGCTCTTCCAAAAATGTGGACCGGCTCACCGACACCGTTTCCTGTGCGAACACCGCCGGCAGGGTTCCGGCATCCTCATTAAAAAACAATCGTCCCTGACCGTCTTCGGCAATTTGTTCGAGAAAGGGCGCATCCGGATCGCTGTCCCGCCCCAAAGCAATCACCGAAACTGTGGTGTTGTTGGCGACCATTTCTTTTATCAGACTTCCCACCCCTTCCGGTTGTTCGGAATCCGCCGCATCGGAAAACAAGATGATATGCCGCGTCTCCTGGGGAGCATTTTTAAGTTGCTTCCATGCGGCTTCCAGGCCGTTAAAAACATAAATCCCGCCACCGGTACTCTGGATGCGCCGGACAATGCTGGTAAGTTTCTCCCGATGTTTTCCCACCTGACTCAAGGGCAAAATTTCATGCGCCTCGGTATCCACCGCAAACACCGTTACCGCATCCAGCTCCCCCATCAACTCAATCGCCCGGGCCGCACCCGAGTTGGCCAATTCCATTTTACTCATTCCGCCGGCCGTTCCCGCAGACATACTTCCGGAGCGGTCCATCACGATGGCCATCGCCACTGACAATTTCCGGTCTTCCTCTTTGAGTTCCATTGACACCGGCAGCAATGCATCAATCGGTGATTCAAAATATCCGCCTGAACCGAAGCTGGATTTACCTCCGGTCATAATCAAGCCGCCCCCCTGCTCCCGCACATAAAAAGGCAGGCTCTGTAAAAACTTCTGCGGCAAATCCGCGGCATGCACGTTATGGATCCAGACCAGCCCCACGCCGCTCAAACTTCCTTCATTCAACGTATCAAAGCGGGTGAGATGTTTCACCTCCTTGCCATCGGCCTGCAAAATAACCGCCAATGGATCATCTTCATAAGCGCTCAACAGCAATATTCCCGATTTGCCCACCGCCTCAACCCAATGAATTTGACGGTTATTTTCTGCATATGCATCCGTTTCCGCAATCACTTGTACTTCAAATTTCGCCGACCCGCTTTGCATCAGTCGTGCCGTCCATTTCACCCGCGCTTCACCGCGCTGGAATTGAATGCTTTGTTTGTTCAGTTGAATACCGTCCCTGAACAGCACTGCGGACGCCTGGGTGCCGGAAGGTCCGAGTAACCGCGCTTCCACCAAAAAGGGATCTCCTTTCCCGGTGCGGAGAGGCGCGTCGATCCCTTCCACCCTCACATCCTGAAGCGCTTCCGGCGCCATTAATCTCAGATCCAGCGGCACCTTCTCAGCCAGCAACCGGTCACCCGCCAAATCCAGGGGATCCGTGGAGAATCCATCCGTCACCAACAACAGGCGGGCATTGCGGTTTTCCCGCAATTGGGAAAGGGTATATTGCAAAGCATTCCCTATGCGGGACGCATCTTCCCGCCCTCCCAAAATCGCGGCCGACAAGGGATCCCTGACAATGGCTTCATCCGCAAAATCCACAAAAAATAAGTCATCATCGCGGCCTTTGGATTCCTTGAGCAACGTTTCCAATTCCGCCATCCCGGGTTGTACGCTTTCACGGGCGGAAAGCGACATGTCATTCATCACCCACAAATCCAGCCCCGGACTGCTTCGGTTAATAAACGGGTCCGCCCAGGCCAACATCAACAGGAACAACAACAATCCCCGCAAGGGTTTTAACAAACCCGCTTTGGGCAACAACCAGCAACCCACCCCCCACAAAGGCAACAACATAAAAGCTTCAGGATGCGCAAAATGGATCATTTAAAAGCCGCTACCAAGTCAGATTTAACCTGTGACCATGAGATCCCTTGTAAGTCAATGGGATCAGGGTCATCTTCAGCGTCCTCAAAATACATAAGAGATTTTTCAATGTTCCAAATACTGTCCGCTTCATACTTTTTCTCACAAAACTTTAGAATTTCCTCGATCGTAAATTCTTTTAAAAGTCTGTGAATATCCCAAAAAAAAATTTTAGCACCCCGGTTTGCGATCGCATTACCTTTTAAAGCGGCCAAATCGGATGCAGAGTACACTCTTAAATTTTGGCGAATTTCCTGAGGATTCAGGAGGGGGTATTGATGCGAAATGCATTCAAGCTTAATCCCGTTTGCAATTCCCCGTACCGTATTTCTAAGGACTTCAGACTGCTTGAGTTTATATGTATTTTTAAGATGCTCCGCTAGTGCGGGCGCATCAAATGCTGAAGTGATAAACAAATCGATATCCACCGATTTTCGGTGTCCATAATACAAGGCCAAAGCAGTGCCTCCGACTAAGGCAAAATCATGTAACGCAACATCCTTCATGAGCAGGTTCAATAGTTCCCAGAGTTGATCTGACACCGCTTCTCTATGCAGATTCATGTTTGCCAATTCCCAATTTTCAATGTGGACCAGGCCCGGAAACTTTCGAAAGGCAGGTTGTACCTATTGGCAAAATAATGGATCGTTTTTCGATCCAGACTACGAGCCTCCTGAAGGTTTTTCAGTACGACGGCTTCAGAATAATAGGCGAAGGTGTTCCGAACGTCTTCGCGGGTCCCCCTGTCCATCACCCTGCAGATAAGAAAGCGCTGATTTTTCTCAGGTTCCACAGTCTCCCGGTTCACATCCCAAAAGAGCGTGTCAGAAAGGCTTTGTAAATACTCAAGAGCGTCCATGTCGAAACGATAAACACATTCAAACCAGTTATAAACAATTTTCTGGATGAATTATATTACAACTGTTCGTTCTGGATTAACAAGGGCTGAACGTCAGAGCCCAGTGAATTTGAAAGGTGAAGACCTTGTATTTAACTTCGAAAACAACCTCATATCAAAAGAGACAACCCTCTCGTTTTTTTCAACCACCATGTTTTTCGCTCCACCAAGCCATAGTCAATGCCCCCACCAGCAAGCCAAACCACAGAGGCATCAGAAAATCAGTCTGACTGTTCCGTTCGCGGCGGGTGGTAACCACAGATTGGGGGAAAGGATGGGGTTTGGCCTTTAAAAAGTTCCCTTCAGCCACATCTCCGGAGAAAACGCCGGCCCGCATCAGAAGCTCCTCTCCATTATTCACCGAAAAATACCCCGCCTTTTCCGGAGCGGTGGAAGGTTGAGAGAATTCTATTTTGCCTGCTTGGATATTTCCCTCCAAATCTTCGAAACGGGTGGTCAGGGTTTCATTGAAGCCCGCTTGAACGGGGAGCAATTGACGGGCCTCCAACTGGGTACTGAAAGGAAGGGCTTGCAAGTCCTGTTGCTCTTTCACGAAGCGGTGAAGCAACAACAACAAGGATGGGAAGCGCATGGCATTGCTGCCCGCCAAATCAAAGTTCATCAGCAAACGGGTTCCGGCACTGTTTTCACGCCGCACCACCAGGGGGTATTCCCCCATCCACAGCTGAACTTTGTCCGAGGGAAGAATCTGAAATCCGGTATAAGGCAAAGCCAGGAACCCGTCCCAACTTAAGCCCTCCGCCAAACTGTCTCCTCCCGGAACCGCCGACGCAAAGGCCGCGGTGGCATCTCCATTGAGCCACCAAATTTCGGCGGGATTTTCAGAATCCTGCTTAAGCGGCCAGCCTTCCCGCCAGGCCAGCACTGCCGGATCCACCTTCCGGGTCCCGGGTAAAGTTCCCATCAGCTTCTCTGCCCAGGCGCTGTGTTCAGGCGCCTTGAGGGCCAGAGAATAATTCAGGGGTTTCACCTTCGGTTTCACAAAGGGCAATACGTTATCAAACCCATACCCATCCTCCGCCAATACCAACCGCCCGCTTTCAAAATCAGCAGGCAACTCGCCGGAAACCTGCCGCATTGTCCCCGGAGCAGATTTCATACTGATCCCGTGTGAAAGCTCTCCATTGTAAAAAACCTGGATGTCCTGCATGGGCTGGGTTTCCCCAAAAGAAATGAAACTTGCCGTCCATTGATTTCCCTCCACCGTCATCCCGGTGAAAGCCGTATTGGCCACCGGATGTCCCACCGAAACCGCAATCGCTCCGGCGGGAGGTTGATCCAGAAGATGATCGCTTACAAAAATCACCAAGCCTTCCGCACCGGCAAGTTGACGCGCCCGCATCAGGGAAGCCCGTGGAGAATGCGGTCCGCTCAAAGCTTCAAAATTATCCACAGCCTGTAAAAATTCGTCACGCGAAACGGCCTTCGCAAGTCCCGGCCGACTGGAATCCGAATGCGCCAGCCACCATTCGGATTTCCCTGCGGTTTTCTCCAATTCGGCACTCAATCGAACGAATTCCGTTTTCAACTCTTCCCCGAAAGCCCGCATGGAAACTGAACTGTCGACCACCACCACAATCGTTTGCACCGACTCTTCCCGCAAACGCATGGGACGGGCCATCAATACCGTGAGCAACAGCACCGCCAGCAATTGCATCCACAACTGAAGCCCGTTCCGCAGATAACTGAAAATCGCCCCGCTTCGGGTTTCCTCGGGCAAGAGTTCCAACAAAAACAGACTACTGACTTCTTCACGGCGGTTCCGGCTCTGCAGGAAGTGAATCGCCAGAATTACCGGCAATCCCAAGAGCCCCCACAGGGCGGCAGGATGGGCAAAACTTATCCCCATGTTTCCACCACTCCTTGAGGCAAACCTTCTGATTCCAAAGCCGTCGCCAAATCTTTTTCAGATGGAATCCGTGACATCCGCACCTGATATCGGCGACTGCTTTCCTGCCAGGATTGCAAGTGCCGGGCATAGGCCATTCGGTAACGCTGCAACAGGCCGCCATCCACCCGTTGCCGTCGACTCCGCCCGGTTTCACAATCGAGCAGTTCCATATTTCCGGACCAGTCCGGATTTTGTTCTTTTTCGAGAAATGGGGCGAAAATCACCCCGTTCCCTTTCTGGGCCGTAAGCACAGACAGCAACGGATCGGGCGGAACATCATACAGCAAATCGCTAATCAGCAAGCGCATCGAATTAGGACGGAAAGGGATCTGTTCCAATCCGGGAATCGTCTCTGTGCTTTGCGCGGTTTCCGGTTCCCATGCGGGGTCCATGGCCTGCTCCACGGGAATCAGTTGCAACTCGGATCCCCGGATCACAAATACTTTTAATGCGGCCGCAATTGAAAGTGCACTTTCCATACAGAAAAAAAACAAACGTAAGTTTTGTTCAGCTTTGGCCGGATCAAAAAACATGGACCTTGAAACATCCAACACCAAATCCACCCGTGGACTCACCTCTTCCCGGTAAAGTTTCATAATGGTCTGACCACTCCGGGCATACGCGGCCCAGTCGATATAGCGTGGATCATCCCCGGGCATATACGGACGATGATCCTGAAAATCGATCGAACTCCCGGTACCTGCACCCGCCCAATTGCCCTGGGTTCCCTGCCAACTGCGCTCCCTTAAACTTAAGCGTAAATGTCCCGCACACTTCCGGGCATCCAGTCGAAGTGCGGAAAGTGCATCCGGAGTCACCCCTGAGCTCCTTTACTCAGGTACTGCATTTGCATCACTGGCTTACGGGCTTTCATAAAAGTGATGGTCAACATCACCGCCGTCGGAAAGAGTAAAAACGAAAGTTGTAAATCAGATATATCTTCAATCGCCATCACAAAAAATCCCAACATCGGCACCAAATGACCCATAACAATGAAATCACTAACGAAATGAATCTCTTCGAGGAAAATCATCAACAGGCAAAAAGCAAAACTCAGCGCTTGCACGCAGAAATACGTCAGCAATGCCTTCCGGCCCAGCGCGGGAATCAACCGGATACAAACAAAAGGAAATATCAACGTATTGTAGCCCACCAGCCCTGCAAGTATAATATCCTCGTCCCCTTCCAAAACCAGAATCAGGGTCATCAATGCCCAATAGAGGATCGAAATAAACAGAAACCCGCTCACCCAACCCGGATAGAACAACCAACGTGCAGACCGGAATTTC
Organism: uncultured Verrucomicrobiota bacterium; assembly: GCA_937127435.1. GTDB lineage: Bacteria > Verrucomicrobiota > Kiritimatiellia > SS1-B-03-39 > UBA6053 > UBA6053. Next base: position 19,184 of record CAKZLZ010000148.1, read on the forward strand.
CGCAGTTTCACATAGACACTTTTAATGCCGATTAAAGGCTCGCAAAGCGCATCGATGGCAATGGGAATTAAAGCCAGCATACAAACAAAGACCCCGACGCCTGAATGACTGTAGACCGCGGAATAAATGCTCAGAATCAGGGCCAACACCAATGCCAGACCTCGTTTTCTGATCGCATGATTTTCTGCAGGTGGAGCAATTTGTGAGGCACCGTATTCCACAAAAAGCATCATCAATACCCCTGCCATCAAAATGCCGACCAGAAATTCTACCCACCCGAAGAGGGAGAAACCACCACGCCCGCCACCGCCCATGGAAAGGCTCAACAAGAAAAAAGGCACCATGTAAAGGGAAAGCAAGGATCCGACAATAATCAGTCCCCGCATTATTTTCGAGGTCCAGGCGGAAAGCCCCACACCCACGGAAACAAACAGCATGGAAGCCATCAACTGGTAAAACAACTGCTCAAGATTTCCCGCAATATCAATCGAGCCCAGGAAGTACCTTAACACCAGGTAAGGCAGTACCGCGGATACCAACAGAAAGATTTGAATCACCAGTGCACACCATTTTCCAAATGAGATATTCCAGGCATTCATCCGGGTAAGAAACAGCATTTCCAGGGTGTTGCCTTTAATCTCTTCGTTTAATGCGCCGAAGGCCCGGAGCGGCATAAACACCAGCAACATCAACCCCAGCATAAACCAGAAAAAACCATCCGCAAATTCCATACTCCCCGTACCACTTTTGGTTGAGGCCGTAGAAAGGTAAATAAACATACTCAGCACCATCGCGGCCTGCAGACCGAGAAAGGTTACCAGAAATGATTTTGATTTAAGTCCCTGACGCAGTTCCTTGATCACCATCGGATTTAATTGGTCACTGTTCATAACGCCCCTCCTTTTTCAGACTGACTGAGAAGATCAACAAAGGCATCCTCCAAACGGATTTCTTCGCGTTCAAACCCGTAAACCGGGAATTCATCTTTAATCATTTTTTTCAACAATCGAACCAGGCGTTCAGTTGAGGCATCTTCCACCCGGACCCGAATACCGTTTTTATTCCGTTCCAATAGCGAAACGCCTTCCTGTAAAGTCACCCACTCCTCCAGTTTGTCCGGCGCGCCCTCCAGGCGGATTTTCACCACTGCGGGATGGCCCTCCTTCACCTTCAGACTTTCAGATGAACCCTGATGCACAATTTTACCGGCACTGATAAACAGCATATCATCACACATCTGTTCCAGTTCGGAAAGAATGTGCGAAGAGATAAACAAGGTTTTCCCTTCAGAGGCCAGGATGCGAACCAGATTTTTAACTTCAATCCGCGCGCGCGGATCCAGTCCGGCCGCCGGTTCATCCAAAATCAGAAGTTCAGGATCCGGCAACAATGTACGCCCCAAACAAAGCCGTTGCGCCTGCCCTTTAGACAATTTATTGACCGGCCGATCGGACAATTTATCCAGTTCGGTAAAGGCCATGACTTCCCCGATACGCAAATCACGTTCTTTGCCCCGGTAGCCATAAGCTCGGGCAAAAAAGTCCATATACTCGGAGACATCCATAAAGTCGTAGGCGCCATAAGAGTCCGGCATCCACCCGATTCGCTTCCGCACTTCATTGGGATAGCCCACGGTATCAAAACCTTTGATTTTCACAGTCCCGGAATCCGGAAGATCCAGCGTCACCATCATCCGCATGGTGGTGGTTTTTCCTGCGCCGTTTTCGCCGATAAAGCCCACGACCTGACCGGGGAAAATATCAAAACTCACATCATCGACCGCCCGCACTTTTCCAAAAATCCGGGTCAAATTCCTCACTTCAACTAAAGGTTCACTCATGGCGTCACCTCCCCGGTTACCGGCCCCATATACCAGACAGGCCGACTCTCCCAACGGATCGATTTTAAGGTGTCTACATAACGGTCGGTTTCAGCCGTCTCCGCATAAAACCAGCCTTTCTTTTCCAGGAGCTTTTCATCCGGAACCAAACTCTTTTTGCGGGTGGCCATCTCTATAAACATCTCCTTGGACTCCCTTGTGGAAACCTTGCGTAACGACTGCTCTTTTCCCGGCGCAATTTGCGCCCCCATCCAAAGCCCCCCCTGAGGGTCACGCACCAGGATTCTGGAAAACGTTGCATTTACACTGGAGCGAATTTTGGGAGTGATCCCGGGGGTAAAGACCACTTCCGCCCGACTGCTGCGGTTGCGGCGAATCACTTGGGCCTGAATACTCCGGTTTTCAAACCAGTCACCGGACCAGTATCCCCCTGATAATTGGCGATATTGCAAACCTCGTTCCCTCCGGCTTTTACCGGAATGCACCATGTAAATCTCCGCCTCCTCGGGAAGAGAAAACTGATCCTTTAACAAGACCCCTGTTCGGGAAATCTGCTCCTGCACCAGCACCTCCACGCCCTCATCCGGCACCAGCAAGACGATCAGGGAACGCGCGCCTTTTCCTCCGAAACCATCACTGAAAACAATCCCCAGGGCGACCAGAAAACTTAGAATCAATGAAATCAGTGGCGTGGTCCAAATCACTTGCATGGACTTTTTCTTCCGAAAAGAAAACCACACATTTATAGGCCCCAATAAAGCGGCAATCAGGATCACGGTTAACATAATGAGGCCAAAAGAATTTTTAATTTCAGGAATTTCCTGGGCCAGTTGCCATTTCTTCCGGGTATACGCTTCATCATGCCAGAACGTGCGCGCAATGGTTTGGCTGCTGTTAAACATCCGCAACAATTTCTCCGGTTCCATATAGGAAATACTTTTTAAATTCCCCATGCCGATAAACTGATTGGATTCCGCCCCGTTGGATACCAGCCACACCTGCCCTCCCCCTGCAATCCAGCGCTTCAACATAGCATGATGCAAATGAAAGCCCTCCCATTCTTCAGGGGTCATTAACAATATATCCACCCCGGAAAGTCCGGAAACATTCATCGGGAAAACGGAAGGGTCAAAACCCAACAAACGAATCGAAGAGCCCCGGTCATCGAATTGGTTTTCCATTTCCGAATAGTTCCAATAATCCCGGGTGATCCGCAATTCGGGTGAAAATGCCACCACCGGGGTGGCCCCCACATTATATCTGGAATTCCCATACAACAGACGCTGCTGAACGCCCGATGTCCCGGGGCCGGACAGAATCACATCCAGATTGACATCATCACCATTGCCGAATTCGCTATTGGGGAAAACCGGTATTTCCCAGCGTACCTGCTTGCTGGTTCGTGCATCCACCTCTACGACCCGTTCACTGCTCAGTTGTTTGCCGTTGCTCCATCCCTGGGTTCCCGAGAATTTGAACGTCCATCTGCCGGGTTTGTTGGACAAATTTCGAACCTGAAAGTGAAGGGGCAAGGTTCCCCGCTCGGGCACTTCATCCAGAAAACTGGCCTCGAGGGTGATGACGACTTTTTTCGAATCCAAGCCATTCATGACATCCGAGGCATCCACGCCCCCACCCATCAAGGCGCAAAGCCAAAGACTCAACCACAATATTTTTCGGGAGGGGAATACGGAAAGCCGGATAGAATTCATCATTTCAAATTTGTAACTTTTATCCGCCCGTTGGCTAGCGAAAAGTTGGGAAGATCGATGAAAGATTCAAAACATAAACCTCCCATTCACATTTTCCTTTATACTGCGCCTGCACAGCACATGGCATATCCCGCGAGACCTTTCACTTTTCCCTTTGCAGGTCCTCCACCATTTTTTGGAGGATCTACTTATTCCACGCCAGTAAAAGTGAGGCATTCACAAACTGTACATTTTTAAACGACAAACATCTCATCCTGCAAAGCCCAAGCCCCATTCGATTCAATTCGGATCTCCCCACCCCACTAACTAAATATATATGACAGCAACAACTTCATCGTATAACGACGATGTACGATTATAATAGGTAAAAACAATTGTTTTGATTTTCGACGATCTTGCCTTTTCAGTCCCGAAGGGACGCATCACCGAAGGTCGGGGCGCAAGCCCTGGTTGCATTATTTTAAAATGCGAAGATTGAGCCCAAGTGCCTTTTCAGTCCCGAAGGGACGCCTCTCCAAAGGCCGGGGCGCAAGCCCCGGTTGCATTATTTCAAAATGCAATGATAGAGCCCTGTATGGGCGGCTCTCATGCATTTTCGAAAGCCGTCCTTTCAGGACAAGGGTGTTGGGTTCTTCCAAATGCCGGGGCTCAGGCCCCGCTTTTCGGAAAGTCCTCCCGTTGGGACGAATGACAATGCACCGGGTTTTCAACCCTAAATATCGTACATCGACGATGTACAATTGTTTTACAATCCCCCAAATGAGATCATGCTCTTGGTATGTAGCATCCTCCCCGCGGGGTCCTTGCGCTCATCCTCACTCTAAAACCCGGCCGCGGCATTCGATTTCCCTATCCTCCCAAATTCGCAACCTTCACTTGACGAATCCCCCCTCTACGGTCTAGGTTAACCGCAACAAACCCTAAGGACAATCCATTGATTTTTGACGAAACCAGTTATTCCGCCATCTGGACCGGAAACTTCCCATTATCTGCTGTAAACGCTGACGAAGCCGGCATCCGCCTGCCTCGCATCGAAACCCACCATACCCTTGGCGGCATAAAAGCGGCGAGTGACAATTGGCGCTTTGAACCGGGCTTAGGCGTGGATTTCGAGTTGAGCCATAGCCTCCTTTTGAATTGTGGCTTTAAGCTTACCTTCAGCAATGATCAGGTTTTCGAACTTTTGCACATCCAACCCGGCATCTTTATGGGCCGGATACCGGCCCGGGCCACTCCCGAGTTGTTCGCGGCTGATCAGGAAACCGAACAAGCAGATGACGTTTTATATTTGAATGACGGCGCCTTTCAAGTGGGACTCTTTCTCCAGGCGGAAGGACTGGAAAGACATTTTATTCTTTGCATTCATGAAGGCGGGCGTGATGCCTGCCACCAGAAACTTTTGCAGGCAAAAGACGAATTACAGAATCAATTGGCGGAAACCTGGAGATCGCAAATTGCATTACGTCAAACCTGGGCAAGCCGTCTGCCGGAGCATCTGGTCTCCGAAAATCCGGGCTTGGCCATGGAGCGTTTACAAAGTCTTATCGAACCCGCATCCGGCAACTTCCAGGGCCCATGGATTCGGGATCCCTCCAAAGAAACGCCCACCCTTTCCCTGCAACTGAGTTGCACCACCCTCGCCGCACTTGCGGTCACCCAACCGGAAATCATCCCCGGACTATTACATACTTTGCTTCAATTGCCCCCCATGGAAAACGGGGCCTGGGCGGAAAGCTATACCAGTGAAGGTCCCGCTCCCGATACAGGCCCTACTCTTCCGACGGTTGCCAGCATTTTTGCAACCCTCACCCGGGAACTGCAAGGCCAATTGGATCTCCCGTCTTTACACAGCCGTTGCCGCCAGCATCTACAATCCTTTTTAAATGGACCAAAAGCGGAAGGACTTCCTCAATGGCCCCGGACTCAAACCGCCTTTACCCCTGAAGTTACAGATCCGGAATCCTTGATCCAGTTTGACTTGGCCGCCATGTTGGTCACCGAAATCGAAGCCCTGCAAAAGCTCACCAACAATCCTGACGAATGTGAGGATGAACGCAAGGCTCTGGTTTCCGGAATTTTATCGGCCTTTTGGTCGGAAAAACGAAAACGCTTGCTGGACAAAACCCCTGACGGAACTTTCGCCAGCCGGGTCACCGCCGGGGCCCTGCTTCCCCTGCTGTGGAAACGATTAAATAAAAAAGAAAGCTCCGCTTTACGTCAGTGCCTGCTCAATACAGATGAACTCCGGAGCCAGGAAGGTCTTCGTCAGTGGGAGCCCAAAAAAGACGACCCGACTCCCCCGCCGGTTCATCCGGCCACCCAGCAACTCTTCCTCCCTCTTCTGGGTACCCTCAATGGCGAAAGGGCGGCGTTGCTATCAGCTGATTGGCATCGGAACCTGCGGGAAGATCCGGAATTCCGCCACCCCGAAACCGCGGCCCTGCATCTTCGCCTGATCCCTTTTGCCAGCCGGGTTAACCCGCATCTGGAACGTTACCCCGCATGGGTAAGGAGCATGGAAAAACATCGCCAGGTCATCGTCTCCATCGCAGCCGCGATTTTAATTTTAATTCCCGCCGGATTCGGCATCTATTTTACCGTTCGCAGTGACTACAACCGGTCAGATGAATTGCTCCAGTCCGGTCACGCGGAAACCCTGGTGACCATGGGAGATCTTAAGGGGGCCGAAGAGGTCTATACCCAATTGCTCACCTATTCCCGGATTGATGCCCGGAAGAACACCTATTATTTGAAGCGGGGAGATTTGCGCTTTCATCAAGGGAACTTTGAGTTGGCTTTAGAAGATTATGAAATGGCTGTGGAATTGGATCCCATCGGAAATTTGTACAAGGCCCGCTGGAATTTGGGACAGACCTACGCACGGCTGGGGCGCATCCGGGAAGCCAAACAAACCCTGCAGGGCTTTATCGATGAATACGGAGAGGAATTGCCGGCCTACAAACGCCGGGCCGAACACGCGATGACCCTCTGGAAAGAATGAAAAGCTTTATCGGCTTCAGTATCCTGTGGCTGCTTCTGGGGGTTGCCTGCTACCGTCCTGAAGTCCGGGAACTCGTACTTACCATTCCGGAGGCGAGGGGAAATGCAGAAGAACTGGACGCCATTAAACGTATGCTTCTCATTGAACAGGACCGGCTCAGGGAAGGCCTAAACTTTTATGAGGACATCCGGGTAAATACCGAAACGTCCTCGTTGGAGGTCCGCTATAACCGGGAATATTTGGCAGACATGAATCTGGTGCATAAAATCAACCAGTTGGGCTACCAAATTGACGGACTGCCGGGAGACCCGGAAAAAAGAGCGGCCTTCCTGAAACAGATGAACCTCCCCTGACCCGAGCGCGCTGTGCAGGATGCCATCAACCTTTTTATTGACTCCATACTCATCGAACGGGGACTCTCCGGCGAAACCGGGCAAGCCTATGCCAGTGATCTCAAAGCCTTTCATGACTGGCTTACACCTGAAGAAA
>CAKZLZ010000149.1 GCA_937127435.1 uncultured Verrucomicrobiota bacterium
GGTTTTTCTGGCAACCTTTCCACAGCATCCACAGCACCAAACCCAGGGGGAAGAATGACGACCAGAATGTAAGACGGAACCAGAGTCCAAACAGGGCGATGACTATCGCCACCAGAGCCAGTAGGTAGGTGGAGATGATCATGAGTATGCGGCGGGGAAGGGGGCGCAGTTCCCCCAAAGTCCACACCACTAAAATGGCAACACATGGCAGGATGGGGATCATGTACCGTTCGAATGAACGCATAAAAAAGAAGGGGAGAATTGAGGCCATTAACCATCCGCTCAGCCACAGCGCTTTGGGGTTTCGTTTGCCGGATTCCGCTTTCTTACATGAAAGAAAAAGTCCGGTTAACATGATGAAGCTCCATGGGAATGCGAGCAGCAGCGCACTTCCTAAAGCATTAAATGGCGATTTGAGGCTGACCTGGCTCAGTCGGTTTCCCACAATTTGATTTTCCAGCTCCGCAATAAAATCCGCATGCAGTATCCGCATGGAGAGTGGCCAGGGTACGGCCAGTAGAAGAAAAGCCCCCAGAAAGAGACTCGCGGGAAGGAAAAGTTTTTTCAGGGCGGGGCGCGGTCGAAGCAAAAAGCCGCCCAGTAACAATGGCGGTAACACAAATAAAAGGGATTGAGGACCTTTAGAGAGGGTTGCGGCGGCCAAGGCCACTCCGGATGCCAGATAGTAGGAAAGTTTTTTATCCTGCCAGGCCGCATATGCAAAATAGACTGAGAGCAGACAGAAAAACCCCAAAGGCATATCCAACATGGCGCGCCTTCCTTCCACCGCCACCCCGGCGGTGGCCAACAGGGTGATGCCGGCCCAGAATCCGGGTTTGTGGAAAAGACGTTGGTAAAGTTTTGCGGTGACGACGGCCATGCCCGCACCACTCAGTACGCCCACCAAACGTGCGACCCAAATTTCAATGCCGAATATTTTATAGAGCCCCACCATAAACCAATAAATCAGCGGGGGCTTTTGCAGACGGACTTCGTCGTTGAGCCGGAGCGTCCAGTAACTGTGGTCCTCGATCATTTCCATGGGGGTGCGCATGGTGACCCAGAATTCATCTTTACCGGTGATCCCTGTCTCCTCCCAGGTTCCGATGAACAGAATGAGGAATCCAAAAACAAATATCAGTCTGCTGAGTTTCATGCAGGATCCAATTTGCGCATGGCTTGGATGCGCTGGAGCACGGGGGGGTGACTGTATTCCAGAAAAACCAGCCATGCATGCGGGGTCAAATTGGACAGGTTGTCTACCGATAATTTTTTCAGACCGCTTATAAGTGCTTCCGATCCACGGGTGGTGTTCACGGCATAGGCATCGGCTTCGTATTCAAATTTACGACTGAGAATAGAGGTGAGAATACCCAATACTGCAGAGATGGGGGTGTAGAGGAAGCTGAAAAAAATCAGTCCCGCATACAGAGGGAGCGGGGCTTCACCGGGGATGCCGAAAGCCCGGTAAAGATCCGGTTCACGGACAAACAATGACAACATCCAGAAAAGAAATCCGGTGCTCAGAATTCCGATCGCCAATTGTTTATGGATATGTTTGCATTTGGCGTGACCCACTTCATGGGCGAGAATGGCAACCAGTTCTTCTTCGCTGTGGTTGTCGATCAGGGTGTCATACAATGCGATGCGCCGGTTTTTTCCGAAGCCGGTGAAGTAGGCATTGGCACGGGTGCTTCGTTTGGATCCGTCGATTTTAAACAATCCGGAAAGTTGGAAGCCCTGGGCCTTGGCATAGTTCTCAAGGGCGCTGCGCAAGCTACCTTCTTCAAGGGGCTCAAATTTATTAAACAGGGGGAGAATAAAGACCGGAGCAATATAGAGGAGCACGAGTTGTAATAGCGTGACCACCAACCAGGAGATCCACCAGGCATTTCCGCCGGCAACGTCAAAGAAATAGATTAAGGCTGCGAACAGGGGCGCACCGATGAGGACGCCCAGGAGCAGTCCTTTGATTTGATCCATGACAAAAGTTTTGGGTGTGGTTTTGTTAAATCCGTATTTTTCTTCAATCACAAAGGTGTCATACAGTTGAAAGGGCAAGCCCCAGATCGTATTGACGAGCATAAGGAGGCCGGCAAATATCAGTCCCTGCAGGATCAGCGAGGAGGCGAACCCGGAGGCGGTTTGATAGAGAAGATTGAAACCGCCTAATAAGATAAAGGAAATGAGTACCCCGGTTTTCAGGATGTGCGTAAAGATGTCGACCCGGGTGTTTTCCCGCAGGTAGGTTTGGCTCTTTGCATATTTTTCAGGATCATAGACCCCTTTAAACTCTGCCGGGATTTCAGGTTGGACTGCGGAGAGGTTTAGGGCGTGGATCCAAATATGGAAGAGGCTGAAACCGACAAGAAGTGCAAGAATGGTGATTAGGTAGGGATTCATAAGAACTCTCTTAGTTCGGATCTTTGATCGTCGCAAGGGATTTTGTTTTAGAGTTTATGCTATATTGGTGGGTCGCAAAGTTGTATATCCGGTTGACAGGCTGAGTTCCTGTTTCTATTATGATTTCACATTATGAATAATTCTCAGAATATATGTGTTGGTTTATTATCTACCGAAACTGAAATGGCAAAGTGGTTTTGCGAAGATGTGGGATGTGAAACGACTGAAAATGGTCAGGTCTGCAACTTTTCCAATCGGCAAATTTCTTTTCAAAGTGCATCGTTGGAAGGTGTTGATGCTGAAAAGCACCCTTTTGATGTGTTGGTGGGCCTTGTCCGTTTTGTAGATGTGTTAACTCTTCAAAAACTGGATCAACTGCTCCAGGCGAGTGGCGCAGGGAAATTTACTCCGGCAATCGTTTTGATATATCGAAACGAGAATGAGTCCGATTTTAAAATGAGTTGTCCCTACTGCGGACAGAAATTGTGGGTTCGGGATGCGGATCAGGATAAACGGGGGCGGTGTCCTCACTGTAGCAAAGGATTTACTTTGCCGGATCAGGAAGAGCATATCAGCACCACCCTCCGTTTGCACTCCACGGTGCAGGTGCGGAAAATTGTACGTCAGGATCCCGGATCTTTGGCCGGACCGCTGCGTGACATTCTACAGTTGGCTTCGGTTGAAAACTCACTGCAGAATCTGGGATTGGATTCCCAGTCGGCCATCAACGACACCATGCGGGTGAATATCGTGGACGAAAGTGGCGAATAAGTTTCGGATTATTTTCCTGAAAGTTTTTTCTGTGTCCAGTTGGGGACATCCAGATTTAAGTCTTTAAGCAAAGACTTCAAATCCTGCCATACCGCTTTTTTCCCTGCGGGATTGTCGGGAAGCAGAGAAGGGGGGAAGGTGGGAATTAATTTTCCGTAGGGAGTGCTTTGCCACATGCCACGAACGATGTTCAGGTCCATTCCCGCCG
>CAKZLZ010000150.1 GCA_937127435.1 uncultured Verrucomicrobiota bacterium
CCCTCCCGCACAAGAGTGGATGTCGCGCGCGGCCGCGTTGGACGCTGCGGATCGGTTCTTCGGACGCGAGCTCGACGGCTGGTGCGCTCACTTGGCCACGCTGCCGGACCGACCGACGATCGACGAGCTGCTCGATCCGGACGCGGCGCTGGCCGCTCCGGCGGAGGTCGCCGCCGAGGACCCCTGCTGGCTCTGCTACACGTCCGGCACGACCGGCGACCCGAAAGGCGTGCTCTACTCACACCGCTCAACCGTGCTTCACGCGATGGCAGGCGCCTTTAATGATGTGATCGGCGGCGGCTCTGCTGACACCATCCTTGGCGTTGTGCCCATGTTCCATGTGAGCGCTTGGGGCCTTGTGTACTCGGGCGCGATGGTCGGCGCGAAGCTTGTTATGCCCGGACCGGGTCTTGACGGCGCAACTTTATCACGCGTGATAAACCAGGAAGGCGTCACGCTCATGGCCGGCGTACCGACGGTTTGGCTCGGCATTTACAAACCGGGGGGGTGCCTGAATATTGTTCCCGCTGAATTGGGGGAAGGCGGATTCATAAGCTTCCAGGGTATAGCCCAGATTTTTTCGCTTGAACCACACCACGGTCTGATCCTGATTTTCCCGGTCGATAATATTATTGTAAGAGATTCGTGTGTCGGAAGGGTCGGCGGGAGTGCTGAACGCAATTTGCACGCTCGGGACATCTTTGCGGGTGTGGGCATCTTTAAAGATCCGGTTCGCGTAGAAGATATTGTTTATGAATACATTATCAAAAAACTCGCAGTGGTCATTATGGGAAAGCAGCAGCCCCGGACCGCTTCCATAGCGGCCCTGCTGCCCATTGGCATAGACCGTATTGTGATATACCCGGTTTTGATAATTGAAGACCGCTTCCGGGGAGTCTCCATCTCCACCCAATTCCCCATAGCCGGTAAAATCCATGGCCCCGCCGCAGCCGGCAAAAATGTTGTTTCGCAAAATGCACTGTACGCCCGCGAATTGGGTGCCCCAACTTGCGGAAGGTTGCTTGCCTTTATAAACTTCTTTATGTCCGTTGGGACCAAACAAATTGCCTTCAATGAGAATGCGTTCACTCTTGCGGTGGGGGCCTGACCATTCTCTTTTCCGGGTGGCGAAGATCTCCAGCAGCTTTTGATCGGGATTGACGAAGCGGTTCCTGCGGATGACTGAATCATGGACCCCCATCAAGACCAGGCAGGTGTGACTGGCCCGGTTGAAAGTATTCCCCTCGATCAAATGAAAACTGCCGCCTTGAATACTGAGCAGGTCGGTTCCGTTCTTTAAGCGGTTGTTCTTAAAATGAAAAAAGTCGCCCATGGACTTTAAGCGGCAGGATTCCCAGGCTTTGCCGTTCTCAAACTCACAATTCTCAATCGTAATATGTGAAGAGGATTGAATGAACATAAACCGGGGACAATCCAGGAACTGCAGCCCTTCGATTTTTATGAAAGACTTCTCTTCCAGCCGAATGGCGGGGCTTACATTCTTAAACAGCGGGCGGGCGCCCTGGGCGGGTTTATAAACAATGGGAAGTTCCCGGGTTCCGGAAGTGGCCGGTGCGATCGGGGTGGTGTACGTACCGCTTTCCAGCAGTACGATACTTCCGGGGGAGACGGCTTGGTTGACCGCTGCCAAAGTCTGGGGCGTGGCCAGAGTCGCCGCGAAGGCTGAGGGGACTTGCAAAAGAATCCAAACACAAAGCTGCTGCCATCTTTGCATTTAATTCGGCCATTCGCAGGTACAGATCAGGTTGCGGTCCCCGTAGGTGTTGTCGATGCGGTTACAGGCCGGCCAAAATTTCCGGTCGCGCACCCAGCTTAAGGGGAACACCGCCTCTTCCCGACTGTATTTCCGGGTCCAGTCTTCACTGAGATCGTCGGCGGTGTGGGGGGCATGATGCAGGGGGGAATCTTCCGGCGCGTATTTGCCTTCAATCACTTCCTGAATTTCCCGGCGGATGGCGATCATGGCTTCGCAGAAGCGGTCCAGCTCTTCGCGGCTTTCACTTTCGGTCGGCTCAATCATCAAGGTGCCCGGAACGGGGAAGGACATGGTGGGCGCATGAAATCCGTAATCGATGAGGCGCTTGGCAACATCATCAATCAGTAATCCAGCCCGGGAGGTAAGTTCCCGCAGATCCAAAATAAATTCGTGGGCCACCCGGTCATTGCGTCCGGTGTAGAGGATGGGGTAGGAAAGCTCCAATTGCTTGGCCATATAATTGGCATTCAACAACGCCAGTTGGGTTGCTTGTTTGAGCCCGTCCGGACCCATCATCCGAATGTACATCCAGGAAATCACCAAAATGGAGGCGGATCCCATGGGGGCGGAAGAAATCGCCAAAGGACGGTCGCTCTGTTCCATGGGGTTGCTGGGCAGATGCGGACGCAAGTGTTCGCCCACACAAATGGGGCCCATGCCCGGTCCGCCACCCCCGTGGGGAATACAGAAGGTCTTGTGTAAATTCAAATGACACACATCGGCACCGATCAGTCCCGGGGCGGTGAGTCCCACCTGGGCATTCATGTTGGCGCCGTCCATGTAAACTTGACCGCCGGCGTCATGCACCGCTTTGCAGATGTCGACGACCCCTTCTTCAAACACCCCGTGGGTGGAAGGGTAGGTGATCATGAGCGCTGCCAAACTCCCGGCATTGGCTTCAATTTTTTTCTGTAAATCTTCTGGGTCCACATTGCCTTTTGCATCACAGGCCACGGGCACGACGGAGAACCCGGCCATGACCGCGGAAGCCGGATTGGTTCCGTGCGCGGAGGTGGGAATCAAGCAGACGGTTCTTTGCGGGTCACCGTTGGCCAAATGGAATTCACGAATGGCCATCAGTCCGGCCAATTCACCTTGCGAGCCCGCGTTGGGTTGCAAACTACAGCCGGGAAGCAGGGTGATGTCGCTCAGCCAGGCCTCCAAATCTTCACAGAGTTGCTGATATCCGTTTAACTGCTCATTTGGAGCGGCCGGATGGATGTTGCCGAATTCGGGCCAGGTCACCGGAATCATTTCCGCAGTGGCGTTGAGTTTCATGGTGCAGGAACCCAGAGAAATCATGGAATGGGTCAACGACAAATCGCGGGACTGCAGTTTTGCCAGGTGACGCAGCATTTCGTGTTCGGTGTGATAGCTGCCGAAGGCTTGCTGCTTCAGGAAGTTGTCTTTGCGAATCCAATCCGCCACTTCGGAAAGGGGCGAGCCGGCGGGGGCTTGAAGTTCAGTGTCGATTCCCAGAACCTCCAGAATCGCCTTCAGATCAGAAGCCTCAGTGCATTCATTTAGAAAAATGCCGACATTGCCATCCTGGTAGTAACGGAAATTGATATTTGCCGCTTCTGCTTTTTTCCGCAGGCCGGCTTGTTCATCCTGCGAACATTCCATCACCAGTCCATCAAAAGCGTTTCCGGCAACCAGGGATTTTCCTGCGCCAAGCAGGGACTGTTTAAGTGCCGAAGTTAAAGCCGCAATGCGCGAGGCGATGCGGCGCAGCCCTTGGGGACCGTGGTACATGGCGTAAGCGGTAGAAAGAATGGCGGGGAGGGCCTGGGCGGTACAAATATTGGAAGTGGCTTTGTCGCGGCGGATATGCTGTTCGCGGGTTTGCAGGGCCAAGCGGTATCCGTGTTTGCCCCGGGTATCGATGGACACACCCACAATCCGTCCGGGCATCCGGCGTTTAAGCGCATCGGTCACTGCCATAAATCCGGCGTGCGGGCCGCCTCCGCCCATGGGCAGTCCCAAACGCTGACTGGATCCCACCACGATATCCGCCCCCAGTTCGCCCGGGGTTTTGAGCAGGCATTGGGCGATGGGATCGACCGCCACTACGGTCAAAATTTTCAAACCCTGCGCTTTTTCGGCGAGGGCCTGAAGATTCTCCAACCGCAGGCGTCCGCGGGTATCCGGAGTTTGCAGAATGACGGCGCAAACCTGGTCCGTTAATTCGGCAGTGAAGACATCTCCGACCTGAAGTTCAATATCCAGAGAGCGGGCGCGGGCACGGAGCAGTTCCAAATTTTGAGGATGCAGATCCGCATCCACCACTGCGATTTTCCGTTTTTGCCGTCCATTGGCAAAAGCCATGCCCAACGCTTCTCCCACCGCGGTGGCTTCGTCCAACAGCGAGGCGTTGGCAAAAGGGAGTCCGCACAATTCGGTGATGAGGGTCTGGAAGTTTAGGAGCATTTCCAAACGGCCCTGGGCGATTTCCGCCTGATAGGGGGTGTACTGGGTGTACCAACCGGGATTTTCCAGGATGTTCCGCAGGATCACCGGAGGGAGGATGCAGGGGTTGAAGCCCTGACCGATATAATGCGAGGCCAACTGATTGCGGTTGGCGATGGCCCGCAATTCGTCCAGGGCCTGTTCTTCTGTACAACCTGCCGGAAGATCCATGTCCTGTTCACGAAGAATGGCCGGGGGAATGACTTGCTCGGTGAGAGAGGCCAGGGAAGGGGTTCCCAGGGTGGCGCACATGGTGCTTTGTTCCGCATCTGTGCTGCCCAGGTGCCGGTGCACAAAACGGGGAGGGGTCAGATCCTGTAACCAGTCAGTTAAAGCGGCAGTTGTATCAGTCATACTCAAAATCTCCAAAGCGGTTGCTGTATAAAAGGCACCCCGCTCTGTCCGGTGACCTGAGAGATTGAACTCCTTCGGTGAGTTTTGACGCTACTCTCCAGAGATCGACTAAAAACACGGGGTCCTTTTGCCTGAGAGTTTCCGGGGACGGTTTCACCTTCGGCGGGCTCGTTAAAAAGCCTCTCTCCCACGTATCCATGAGTCGATACCTTTCCTTTAGAGCCATAGGCGGGGACTGTCAAATAATTTGAATCCGTAGATTTGTATCTGAGGCTTTTGAAACAACTTTGTAAGTTCAAAAGACCCACAAAGGGCCTAAAGCCAGTGCTCCTCAAATCAAAAGCTCAACTCCTCATCCCTTACGGACCTCAGCTATTGAATATTTCTATACGCTGTGGTTTTATTATTTTTCATAAACAAACCCGCCAGATGGAAACACAAAACAGGCATTTAACCCTTTATCATAAATACCCCTCCCGGATTTCGTTTTGTGTTTCACTCTTTAGATTGAAACAACAGACCTGTTGAATGACTTGTTGGCTGATATGAATAAAACTGAAAAAACAGTTAGTTGGCGTTTGTTGCCATATGCGGGTGCATTTATTTTTGCATCAGTGGGGTGGCTTGCTGGATACCCAACGATTATAAACCCAGATGTCGAAGTTCCATTCACAGTGCTTGTGCTCTGTAGCACACTGTTTTATTGGGGAATCTATATTTTTTCACGACTGCGAAACCTAAAACAGAATAAAACCTATTGGGTTTCCATACTTTGCATCATTGTATCTATTCGGGTAATCCCTTGGATTTCCTATGATTTACTTCAACATTAATTTCACCAAAAGTGAGCCCACAAAATAATCGATCGAACCGAGAGTACTCGGTCTGGACAGCTAACCGTTCTCAAAACGATGAAACAAAATAATATTATAATTCCTTGGCTGATACTCGCGACCATGCTCCCTGCATATGCTGACGTTTTCGAAGAGCTGTGGAATGAAAAGAAGGTGGGCGTTGAATACTTTAATATAGTATCCACAGGTTATTTGCCGCTAGAACATACTACGGAAGAAAGCCTTAATAAGGAGCTCAACAGTGTCGCATTTCGGAATGCGCTCTCCAAAAACTTAGAAATCGATCAGGATGCTGAATGGGTTATTGCATTTCGAATTCAATTAGTTTGGAGAAGTCCAGAACCAGAATATTCGCAAAAATATCCTGAAGAGTCCTTTCGAATGAAGGCTGTTTCAACAACTTTCAGCTTTCAGTCCAAGGCAATTGGTTTGTCGGAAGATCAGTTTAAAAAGCTCAACGAACTTGTTGAGAAATACCTTGAGGTTCGACGAGAAGGGCACACAGCAGAGTTTGCATCATATTCCTTAAAACGAAAGAAAGCGGATCCCTTCCCCCAAAATGAACCTTTGCGGACAAAGATTCTTACTGAACATCCTGAGATCCCGCCGTCGATGTTGGTACGGACCTCGAAAACAGGAACGTTCAGATGGCAAAAGCCCGAGTCAGAGGATTCAACAGAATTTGAATATCATGTTTTCAAGGTCGTAGATGGGCCAATAACATGGGAGTATCAAGCCGCGGAAGACTATCCGTATATCACCATTCAAAAACACGATTCCCAAGAGGATGATCCAAAGAAGGCACCTCTATTCGACCAAGCTAGAAAAGAAGTAGATGATGAAATGAACAGAGAAGGAATCAAAGGACAATTTGGAAGTTGTCATAAATATTGGGCACGGTTGAAGAAACGGCTCAAGGAAAAGCACGCGATTGACTGGCTCAGTCCAAAAGAACTACATCCAAATTCGATTTATGACTAAATACAACTATACGCTCGTCCGATCCTGCTGCGTCGGTCCGGATAGCTAAACGTTCAAATACAATGCTGAAGACAAAATGAAGGCCCCATCTCTTTATCTTAGATTGGTACCTGTATTTTTCCTGATAGTAGGTGCCTTGGGTTTTTATTTTCAATGGAATTATTATCGGCTCGGATTGAATTGGGAATCGACATTCAGTGATATTTTTTCGTGTATGTCCGCATTTCTACTCGTTGTGCTTTTAACCCTCTGGGCGTTAGTTATCGTATTTTTGGAAAGAAAAATGGCCACGGTTTCGGAAATTCTTTTGAAGTTTTTGGGTGCACTACTGTTACCCATCACTTTCTTTTTCTTTTTATCAGTTGGACCGTTTGGCAGTGATCGGTACCTAAGGGGCCTGCATGATCGACTTGACCAAACCTGCACCGAACCGGAACTGTGGGACTGGTCAGAAAACTTAAGGAATTCTTACCAAGGACGGGAGGAGAGAGTCATGGATGAGTTGGATGCATTACCGGTTTGTTTAGCTGAATTAGCGCATAACAAACCTCATATGATTCTTGACCCGGATGGTCAGCTCATTCTGGGATGGCCTGATTTTGGCAGCTCGATATATGGAATCATTTTTTCGAAGCGGACGGCAAAGATGCAATCTGATGAGACCATTCGACGGCTTGAATGGAAGTCAGGAATCGATGTGTTCTTCAAGCAAGAGGAGTAGTGCGACAGAAAACGCTTCTGGATTGGGGGACTGCTTCGTGGATTGTCTCATACAGACCTTTCATCCCTTCAGCATTATGCCGGGATTCATGCAAAACACTTCGGATGCTTCCTATTGATTTCAAAACGGTTTCCATTTGCGGTGTAATATGAACTCGAAGAGGAAAGAGTCATGGTCATTGCAATTATCAACATGAGAAGAAAACCAAACACTATCCGAACCACCTGTCGAAACGTTCAACCGTCGATGGTAGTGAACCCTTCGAGTCAGGTGCGCCGTAAGGTTGGCCTATAAAAACGTCGCTTGACAAAGCGTACTGAATAACGTACGTTTTCAATCATGACTACAATATCTGCCACCAAAGCCCGAACTCAGTTGTACAAACTGATCGATGAAGCAAACAGCTCCCATGAACCCATTCAAATAACGGGAAAACGAGGGAATGCGGTACTGCTTTCCGAGTCTGATTGGAGCGCCATACAGGAAACCCTGTATCTGAATTCCATACCCGGCATGATTGATTCGATCCAACAGGCAAGAGCGGAAGGTGTGGAACAGGCATCCGAAACGCTGGACTGGTGATGTACAGGGTTGTTTTTTCTAAGAAGGCCCAAAAAGACGCGAAAAAACTCTCAGGCAGCCACCTAAAACCTCAGGCAGAGAAACTGATCGAGCTTCTGAAGAAAGATCCCTTCCGGAATCCTCCCGCCTACGAGAATCTGACCGGAAACTTGAAAGGATGCATCTCTCGCCGTATCAACATCCAACACCGATTGGTCTATGAAGTGATTGAAGATGATAAAACGGTGCTGGTTCTACGGATGTGATCGCACTATGAATAAAGCCAACCATTCCCGCCTATGAACCCGTCGGAGCGGGTAGGCTTTCACCCGAAAAATAAAATTGTCCATGAAAGAGAAATCCTCGAACGAAGATATCCAAAAACGCTTCGACAACGACGTAGAGCGTTTCTCGAATCTGGATACGGGTCAGGCCGCTACGATTGATGCGCCACTGGCGATGGAACTTATTACCCGGGCTGCGGTCGCGGCGACCCCGGCCATTCATCGATGTTTGGATATTGGATGTGGCGCAGGGAATAACAGCATCAAGCTGCTACGGGAGTATTCAGGTGATTTTGATTGTGACCTTTGCGACTTGAGCGAGCCGATGTTGCGTAGAGCAGAAGAAAGACTTTCATCTGAGACCTCCGGGGTCATTCGAAAATTTCATGGGGATATAAGGGAACTTCCTCTGCCCGAAGCAGGATATGACGTTATCCTCGCCGCGGCCGTGCTGCATCACCTCAGAGAAGAATCTGACTGGGAATCGACCTTCAGAAAAATCTACGATCTTCTGCGTCCGGGCGGCTCTTTTTGGATCACGGATTTGGTTACACACGAAAATGAAAAGGTTCACAGGTTGATGTGGCAGCGCTATGCCGATTATCTAATCGCTTCGGGAGGTAAGGAATACCAGGAAAAGGTGTTTGCATACATCGATCAGGAAGACTCCCCACGTCCTGTAACTTTCCAGCTTGATCTTTTAAAGCGGGTCGGATTCGAGAGCACTGAAATCCTGCACAAGAATTCCTGCTTTGCAGCTTTTGGAGCCATCAAGAGTAAAGGGGGAAACGGGAGCAACGTTTAAGACCGGATTTTCTTAAAACCCTGCCGGGACCTGTGTACGTGGTTTACCTTTGTAATCGGGTGCGGTAATGGTTGCTTGTGTATTTGAACCCTCTCATACTTGGTTGCAGAAATATACTTCCCTACACCGGTGGAAAGTGTCCATTGACGATTATTAAATCATGAAAAATTTTAATACGAAATCCCTTCCCGAAATGGTGACAAACCGGCGGTCCTTCCATTGTTTTGCCGGCTCATTGATTGCAGGATGTTTCATCCTGGGCGTGCTGTTGTCCACAAAGGTCGGGGCCGGGATTCTTCCTGAAGAGCGAAAGGTGGACTGGCAGCAAGCGGGCCTTTCCCAAGGCATTCCGGTTTATCCCAATGGCGGCAATGCGGTTCTCGATTTTGGTGCGGTGGGAGATGGAGTTGCAGATGACACGGCCGCCATTCAAGAGGCGTTGAATACGGTTCCCGAAGGGGAGGCGGTCTATCTGCCCAATGGGACTTATCGCCTGACTTCTCCCCTTAGTATTACCCGAAGTGTGGTTCTCCGTGGGGAAAGCCGACTGGAAACCGTATTGAGTCTGGACCATCTGAAAGACGGTATTTTTATCGGCAGCTATTCCGGTTCATCCGGGGAAATGAAAATCCTTTCCGGTTTCTCACGGGGAGCGCGGCAGCTTCAATTGAGTGGCACAGACCGTAAATTTTATGTGGGCGCCATTGTTGAGATTCGTCAGGATAACGATCCGGAACTTTATCAAATCGGATACAAAGGGCATGAGCCCTGGACCAACCGGGCGACGGGTATGATGAATGAAGTGGTTGCGATAGAGGGCAAAGAGATCAGTTTGAAATTTCCGCTTTTTCTGAATTATGCCAAGGACTATTCCCCCGGCATCCGATCGGTGGGTCAGACATCCTTGGCGGGAGTCGAAAATCTGCTGGTGCACCGAGCTTTGAAAAGCACGTCGGCTTCCGGAGCCAACGTGGTATTCTACGGTGCGAAGCAATGTTGGTTAAAAGATATTTGGTCGGAGAGAGCTTATAGCGATCATGTGCGCGTTTCCTGTTCTCTGGAATGTGAAATCCGTGGAAACGTGTTTAATGATACCTGGCAGGATTCGGGAGGGAAGGGATACGGTGTGACTTTGGAGGAGCGGTCGACTTTGGTGTTGGTGGAAGATAATAGTTTTCATCATCTACGTCATTCGATGCCTGTCCAGTTGGGAGCTTCAGGAAATGTGTATGGCTACAACTTCTCTATTGACCCTTTCAGTAACGACTCTCCGGAATGGATTTTTTCTGACATCTCCGCCCATGGTTCAATGGCAAATTACAACTTGTGGGAGGGCAACCGGGCGGTACAGGGATTTGTGGATAATGTCCATGGTTCCAACCCCTATAACACCCTTTTCCGAAATCACTTTACCAAACCCAAACCGAAGCATTTTGGAATCGGTATTGCCACCAACAATTCCTCATGCAGCGTCATTGGCAATGTGATTGGCAATGTGATTGGCGATGCGGCGTCGGGGGAGGAAGGGGATCGGGGAGAACTTATTTCTATAGATGCCACGGTCCGCGCATCCACCATTCTTACCGGCAACCAGAACGGAATCAGTGGAGAGGTCCACTGGGATCCGCACCTCCCCAAAAACCTGGAGGCTTCGATGTATCTCACACAAAAACCTTCTTTTTTCGGGCGCAAAGCTTGGCCCATCTTTGGACCCGATGTGGGGGTGGCTGAAACCCTCCCTGCAGAAGAGCGATGGAACAAGCTCATCGCACGTCCATCTGCAATTCGCCGGTCTGTCGACCGCGCCGTGGATGTTGATTAGGATGTCTCTTTACCCCAACATCAGGATCTTCTTATGAAACCCTCATTGACCGACGAATTATGCACCATCTGCGGTCTTTGCTGTGACGGGTCTCTGCTTGACGATGTGGAACTGAAAAGCGATGGGGAGGCCTCGGGTCTGGAGCTGATGGGGTTGCAAATTGACTGGGATAATGATCCGGCGCTTCCTCTTCCCTGCCGGGCACTCAACGGAAAGCTCTGCCGGATTTATGAAAACCGCCCCAACACCTGTAGGCGTTTTGAATGCAAGCTGCTTCAGCGGACAAAGCGGGGAGAGGTATCCGTCGATGAAGCAAAAGCTGTCATTGTGAAAACCCAGAAACAGGCGGCGTCGGTGAAAAGAATTTTCGCGGAAATTGAAGGAGGGGAAGGGGAGGGTTCTTTACGGGAACGGTATCAGACAACGCTGGAAAATCAGGATGACGCAAAAGATCCGGATCAGGTTTTGTACACGCAGCTAAACAAAGAGATGGACTGCATGGAAGGGTTGGTTGATCGGTATTTTATTGATTTGTAGTCTGAAGATTTTTTTTGGGGGGGATGGGTTGTTTTCCACGGGGACCGTGGAACTACTTCTTTGAATGGTCTGTTTAAGCTGTTTTCCACGGGGAGCGTGGAACTACTTCTTTGAATGGTCTGTTCAAGCTGTTTTCCACGGGGAGCGTGGAACTACTTCTTTGAATGGTCTGTTTAAGCTGTTTTCCACGGGGAGCGTGGAACTACTTCTCTGAATGGTCTGTTCAAGCTGTTTTCCACGGGGAGCGTGGAACGACTTTGTTTCAAAGCTGTAGCTCCGCGGTCCCCGCGGAAGAACCGGCTACCAAAAACCAATTAACCTCTGACCGTCTCCAGACTAAAATACTTGGATCTGCATGCCGTTTCCCATTTGAAGCTGTTGGATCTGGATGTTGTTTCTCATTTGAAACTGTTGGATCCGGATTTGCCGGTTCGCGGGTTGCGCTCTTTGTCCTTTTGCCCGTTCGGATTGCTGATGCAGGGACCGGAAATATGCCGGGGGCATTTCACCTTTGACCCAAACCTTTTCCGCTTCCTGTCCGGATTCCAGATTTCTCCATAACTGTGAAATCGGGAGCATGATGGGGTGATCGGGATTGCGGATGCGGCCTACACGTTGTTTGGAAAGTGTTTCCACTCCGGTAACGACGGTTTGTGCGGTCGCTTCATCAGCGGTCCATCCGGAGGCCTCAAAAATGAATCCTCCCTCACCGTCTTTCTCCGCGTTCAGCTCTGCCCGGGTCACGCCTTTCAACCAGGGGCGTTCACTTTCGAAATCTGCGGGTGCGACAAAACGAACCCAGGCCGGAGGCTCTGTTTCAGCGGGCGGGAGTTGTTCCCGCAGGGGGGCATTGAGGCTGTTTGTCGATTCTTCGCCACGAAGTCCTGCCAGAATTGTTTCGGTTTGTGGAAGATCTTCTCCCCGGAGCATCATTGTCAGCAAGAGGTTTGGATTGACCGGGATGATCAGATAGGGGGCGCGTTCATATTGTTTTTGTCCCCCCGCTTCCTTTTCTGCAAAGCCATTTGCCGTCAGCCAATCACCCAGCTGTTGAGGTTCAAATTCTCCTTCCAGTACTGCAGCCACCCAGGCCCGGTCCGGCACTTCTTTGATCAGGCTGTCCGCACTGACCGCAACTGAGGCCCGGCGAAAGCGGAGTTCTCCCAGGTTGAGAAGGAGTCCGATCAATTGCTCCTGGCTGCGGTCTGAGTTTCGCATGAACGCTTTGACTTCAATCTCTTTGGGCCTTGGAGTGTAACGGGCCACCGCCGCCGCGTCGCCGGGGAAGGCGTTCCAGATCCTGGAATCGTCTAAAAGCGGAGGTTGGGCTGCCGGCTTTCGATCCCAGGCGGCCAAGGCCTGATTTGCCATTCGCTGTTCGAGCGAGGGAGGCATGGCTGCAAATTCTTCCAGGAGAGGGCGGGAGGCGGGATCTTGAATCTGACCCAAAGCAAACAAAGCCAGCGCGCGGTTGATCTTGATTTGTTCTTCGTCTCTTTTGGGCAGAGACTTCAGGAGTTCAGTGGCGCGCTGCGCGATTTCGGGATCCCGGGAGCGGGTGGCAGCTTGTAAGGCCTCTCGAGCGGGTTCCCCGATTTCTCCCAAAGCCAGGCTGGCGGCCTCCCGGTCTTTAAATTCACCGGCACCTAATTTTTGAATTTGTTCATCAATGACAGCAGGGTCGATTTCGGATTCCTGCAGGATTCCCCCGAGGGCAGCTGCGGTGTAGGGAATTTCCTGGGCACTGAAATAAGCTTCGAAATCTATATAGCCGGAGAGAGAAGGTTCTCCACCGGACCAGAGCAATATCCAGAGTAGATGTGGGATCATGGGCCGCTTTTGGAAGGGTTCGTTTATTAAGGGTTACTTAGATGAATTCCCGAACCACTCTGGGATCGGGTGAGGCCATGACGACCGAGTCAACCAGCAGTCCTTTTTTGCCAATCAGTTTGGATGCGGTTTCTACGGCGGAAGTGACGGCGGCCACATCGCCGGTCATACTTACGTAGGCTTTTCCACCAATGGCCATGGCCAAATGGATGGAGACCAGTTCAACATCGGCGCATTTCATGGCGGCGTCCGCCGCTTCAATGGTGGATGCCACACTGAAACTTTCTACCACGCCCAGGGCTCTCATTTTCGGTACATGTGCAACGCCGTTGATTGCCGGAAAGACATCCGGATGGATATTGGCGATCACAAAATGGTCCACCACGGTATGGGCACCGGCCTCTACTCCGGCCTCCACACTCGCCTGCACGGCATCGACGGTTCCGCCGATCAACACCATGTATTTCCCGGGGCAAATGGTTCGGTTGACCACCATTTCCACCGACGCGGTTTTCATCATCGCGTCCGCGACTTCAATTCCCCGTGCGATGCTGGAAGTTTCAACAATTCCGATAGAAGCAGATTTTTTTGTCATATCATCCCTCAATGCTCACCCGGGTTTCCCCGGCTTCAGTTACAGTTCCGTCAATACTGGCATGTACCGGCGCCCCGAGTTGTCCGTCAGGAACTTTTCCGACGCACTGTCCCACCCGAACCCGGTCTCCCACGGCAACACAGGGAACGCAGGGGGCGCCGATGTGTTGTTGCATGGGAATCACGACTTTTGCAGGCTGTGGTAAGGATCCCAGATAGGGGGCTTTTTTGTCGTAGGGGCGGAGCCCGAGACGTTGGTACAAAGTTTTGATGGGAATCTCGCGTCCGGAGCGGCCGGGGTGGATGCCGCGGGTCAGGGATTCGAGTTCAACCTTTTCGCGTTTGGTGCCGGAATCACGCAGGATTTTTTTGGCGTCGACACAGATGCTTTTGGGGTCGAGAGTTTCGGGACAGGCGATGAGCGAGCAGATGTTACATTCGCAGCAGTATTGTGCCCACAAACTTCCGCGTTCTTTGGCTTCACCGGTCATCAGCAGGGTGCGCATCACCTTGTGGGGTTCGATGGGGTAGCCCATGAGGTAACGCGGACACATCTCGGTGCACATCGAACACTGATCACACTGACCGTGGCCGATACGGGTGTAAGTGGATTGGGAAGCGGTTTTGCGTTGAATCAGATAATGGTCGGCAGGCAGGACAATCAGTCCTCCGATGGTCTTGGTGATTTCATCGTCCAAACCGCCAGCCACGCCTCCCATCATCACCCCGCCGGTCAGAATCATCGGGTCGGGGGTAGTGGCGCCGCCAGCGGCCTCAATGCAGTCACGGAAAGAGATGCCCACGGGAACCTTGTAGGTTGCCGGAGATTTGACGGCCCCGGTTACGGTGACCCATTTTTCGGTCACCGCTTTGCCGGCTGCGGCGTGGGCAACGTTTAAAATGGTTTCCACATTGTCCACCACGCAGCCCACTTGCAGAGGCAATCCTCCGGGGGGAATCAAGCGGCCGGTGACCGCATGAACCAGCACATACTCATCGCCGGCAGGATACACATCCCGATAGACCAAGCTTTTAAATCCGAGGGGATCCATCAGGGGAGTCAACACATCCAGCACGTCTGCATTTTTTTCTTTTACCACCACGGTGACATGTGCAGCCCCGGTGAGTTGCTGCATGATGCGTAATCCTTCGACAAAGGCCTCCGCTTCCTGAAGCATCACTTCGCGGTCCTTGTAGAGGAGCGGTTCACATTCAGCACCGTTGGCAATCAGGTGTTCTACTTGGGCGTCGAGTTTCCGGAAGGTTGGGAATCCGGCCCCCCCGGCCCCCACAACGCCTGCGTCGCGTATGAGATCCGAAAGGCTTGGGTTTTGAGTAGAAGTTGTCATAGAAATTGCCCTGGGCAGATTGCAGGAGAGGATGTATCAAACGTTACTTGTGGGATGTCGGGAGTCAAGGCCAAGTGATTCAGGAGATTCTTCATTTTTCTCCAAGCCCAACGCTTGGGGCGCTGGCAGGGGCTTTTCAGAGAGTTTGGCAAAAATTTTTGGGAAGAGGGTTGTTGCCTTGCCGCTGGATGTCTATGTCATTGACATCATCTCCCCATTCCCTATTTCCTTAAACCCTTCATTTCCAAATTCCCCAAACCATGACAAAAATTATTTCCTGGAACGTTAACGGCATTCGTGCCTGTTTAAAAAAAGGCTTTGCCGACTTTATGGAGGCGGAACAACCGGACATCATTTGTCTTCAGGAAATTAAAGCCTTTCCGGATCAGGTGCCATACATGTTTTCGAATGAGTACACGGTGATTTGGCATCCGGCCAAGAAACCGGGATATTCGGGAACCTTGCTGGCCACCAAATTGCCGGTATTGGATCAACGCCTGGGATTGGGGATTGAAAAACATGATCAGGAAGGGCGGGTCATCGCGGTTGAACTTGAAAAATTCTGGATGGTCACGGTATATACCCCTAATTCCAAAAATGATTTATTGCGCTTGCCATACCGGAGTGAGGAATGGGATGTGGATTTTCTGGCCTATATGAAAGAGCTGGAGAAGAGCAAACCGGTGGTGTTCTGTGGCGATTTGAATGTGGCGCACAAAGAAATTGATTTGGCCCGTCCGGATGCAAATCATAAAAGTGCCGGGTTTACGGATGAGGAGCGCAAGGGCTTCGATAATATTGTGGAGGCGGGATTTATCGACAGTTTCCGTGCGCTGCATCCGGATGCGGCCGAGGAGTACAGCTGGTGGAGCTATCGGGCGGCGGCGCGGAAACGGAATGTGGGCTGGCGGATTGATTATGTGTGTTTGACCCCGTCTTTACAACCGCAGTTGAAAGAAGCCTTTATCCTGCAGGATGTGCACGGATCGGATCATTGTCCGGTGGGGGTTGTACTCAACGACGTCTAGATTTTGCATATGGTTAAGCATTGACGGGATTTCTGAATAATGGTTACAACCTGTGTAACCTATTGGAGAAATCACCTATGACCCGTCTCGCTGCTTTTATTTTTATCTCGATATCATTTGTTCAACACTCCTTTGTGCATGCTGCTGAGGTGATCGCGGAGGATGATGTGACGATTCGGCAGAGTAATGGAAATCAAGGGCAGGGGAGTTTGTTGCTCAAGCATGATAGTTCTTCAGGAAGTAGTTCAAACCGGGCTGCTTGGTTCAAATTTGATTTGACGGGGCTGGATGCTGATTCTGATGCGTCCGCAGAATTTGAAATTACGTTTCAAACTTCGGGGGCAAGCGGATTATTTGAACTCGAAGCCTTTGGGTTAAACTCAGGTTTCGCGGGAACCACAGATTGGAGTGAAGGCACGTTGGCATGGGCGAGCCCCCCTCCAGGCGCGAGCAGTAACTTACATTCGGTAAGTTCGGATATGACTTCACTGGGAACGACAAATTTCACCTTGTCCGCGGATTCAGAAGTGTCGTTTACGATTACGAATCTGGGTGATTTTATCCAAACAGATAACACCCTGACCCTTGCGCTTTTTTCCAATACATACGATGGCAGCCCTTTGGCTTTTTATTCCAAAGAATCTGCGGGAGCGGGACAAAGTCCAACCCTCACATATGCGGTGATTCCGGAGCCGGGAAGTCTGATGCTCATGTTTTCAGGTCTTATTGGGTTGTATCTGTTGAAACGCAGAAGCTGAAATTCAATTTAGGTTTAACTCAAGTTGCGCCCGTTTCCTTCAGAGGAAAGGGGCGTTTGTTTATTGTTTCCAGATGGGGAACCTGCAGAGTTCCCCCATATAAATTTATACTTTAGTGGATTAAAAAAATGGATAAAAATATGAAAATCGGATTTATAGGACTCGGGGTGATGGGGCAATCTATGGCCGGGCATTTGTTGGATGCGGGATATGATCTGCATGTGTATAACCGGACGAAGTCCAAGGCGGAGGGGTTACTGGCCCGGGGGGCAGAATGGATGTCGTCGGTGGAGGCGCTGGCCAAGCGGTGCGAGGTGATCTTTACCATCCTGGGGTTTCCTGCGGATGTGGAAGAGGTTTATCTTGGAGAGGGCGGCCTTCTGGCGCATGCGCGTCCGGGAACGGTGCTGGTGGACATGACCACCTCATCCCCGGAACTGGCGGAGCGGATTTATCAGGTAGCGCTTTCCCGGGAACTGAAGGTGTTGGATGCACCGGTTTCGGGTGGAGATCTGGGAGCGAGGGCGGGCACGCTGTCTATTATGGCGGGAGGAGAGAAGGAGCTGTTCGATGAGCTGCTGCCGTTGCTGGGGTGTATGGGGAATAACATTGTACACCAGGGGCCGGCGGGGAGTGGGCAACACTGTAAAATGTGCAATCAAATCACCATTGCCAGTAACATGCTGGGGGTGTGTGAAGCCATGGCTTACGCGCAAAAGTCCGGTTTGGATACGGAGAAGGTTTTGAAGAGTATTTCCTCCGGCGCGGCCGGAAGTTGGTCATTGGAAAATCTGGCGCCCCGTATGTTGGAGGGCAATTTTGATCCCGGATTTTTTGTAAAACATTTCATCAAAGACATGGGGATTGCGGCTGACAGTGCGGAAGGCATGTCGCTGGATTTGCCGGGTTTGGAACTGGCCCTGACGCGTTACCGCGCTTTGCAAGCCTCGGGGTTCGGAGACGAAGGTACCCAGGCGCTCTTTCGTTTGTATTCGCCGGATCAGGGTGCGGTGTAGATCAGGTAGAGTCCGCCCAGCAGAACGAGAAAGCCGCAGATTTTTTTAAGTTTGAAACTGCTCTTGGATTTCTGATTCCAGTTTTGGTATTTCTGCACCCAGCTGGTTGAAGCGCCTGCGAGGGCTATCACGCTGCAGTGACCGATACCGTACATCAGCAACAGACTCCCGGCATAAAGCGGTTGTTGTCCGCCCAGCTTAAAGGTGATGCCGAGCAGGGGTGCCATGTAGGCAAAGGAGCAGGGGCCCAGGGCAATGCCGAAGATGAGGCCCAGCAGGAAGGCGGCAAAAAAACCTTTTCGTTTGGTGCCGATTTTCTCCGGCCG
>CAKZLZ010000151.1 GCA_937127435.1 uncultured Verrucomicrobiota bacterium
TCAACCCCGCAATCATCACCACCGTAAACGCCATCGCCAATCCCTGATCCGGATAATGAGCCATTGTCCGGGCAATCACCGCCGTCATAATCACCGTCATGGGCCCGGTCGGTTCGGAAATTAAGCGCTTGCAACTCCCGAACAGGGCGGCGAACAAGCCGACCAACACCGCCCCGATCAACCCGGATTTCGCACCGGCTCCGGATGCAACCCCAAAAGCCAACGCCAAAGGCAATGAAACAATTGCGGTGGTAATCCCGCCGGCAATATCAGGACCCCATTCTTTCAGTTGAAATGTTTTTTCTGACATCGCATCCCTATAAGGGTGATAAATGAATTGTCAATTAGACCTGAGGAATTGTATAGGAAACAAGGGTATCCATGAAGTTTTCATTTCCAGGCCATAAACCAAACACATCTCAACTCATCCGAATCGGGTTTTCCTTTCTGGTGACCCTGCTTTTGATGTGCCTGCTTTCCAGTCGTGGCGACCTGCTTCATGCAGGGGATGCGCTGGTTCTGGCCCTCGGACTGCTCCTCATCACCGGCCTGCAAATTATATGCTTTCGCAAACCCTCCCCCGGCGATCCGCAAGCGAAACCCCAACTTTCCCTTTACCTTTGGGCCACCGCATGCCTGGTGATGTATATGTCGGCCGGAGTGGCGGACAACAACTGGTTTTTCTTCCCCGGATGGGGGATTGACGGAAAAGGCATCGGCTCTTCCTGGCTCATTCGCGCCCTGGGACTCACCGGCCTGCTCTCCCTCTTGCTCCATTTCTACCCGCGCATCCTTAAAACCCGGGTGTTCGCGGTCTTCGCCATCCTGGTGATGCTGGCCTGCGGCTATTTTTTGGAAAAAGCAACCGGATTCAAACCGCTCTACCGGGTGGATCACCCCTCTTTTCAATACCGCTTTGCCAGCTTTATGGAGACCTTCCCTCATCCGGATTTCTACGATCCCCATTGGAATGGCGGAAAACCGGTACCTTATCTGGTCGCTTCCGGCACCTGGGCGCTGGCTGTGTTGTGGTATCCGCTGATGAAGATTTTCAGCATCAAACAACTTTATACCCCCTTAATCGCAATCACCTTCCTGATCCTTGTCCCCTGGATCGGCTATACCTCCACCCGACTGATGGGCGGAAACCGCAGGGCAGGCTGGATTTCGTTTCTGTTGTTCATGGTTCCCGGGCAACGCTACTTCACCCACATTCTGCATTACGGCACCACCCCCTCGATTTTCTGTCTCTGTCTCTTCCCGCTCATTCTGGCCCTGTTCTGGAAACTCCTGCATGCGGAAAAACGCCGTCAGTTGGCAACCACTTCCCTGTTTTTGACCGCGGCCAGCGCCCTCGCCCTTTGCTGGCCGGGAGCCCTGCTTCCCGGCATTCCCCTGATGCTGGCCCTGCTTTCGATCAGCCATCATTGGACCCCCCGAAGGATACTCTGGATGTGTATGTGCGCCGGAGTACTTATCCTCTTGCTGCATCCCCTGGCCCTGGTGCCCATCCGCTACTCTCCCATCAACCAATTCCTTGCCTATCAGGAGAGCAAAACCCTTTTGGAAATGTGGCACAACGGTCTCCATCAACTCTCCGGCCTCCTCCAGGGCATCCACCCCCTCATCGTGGTTTTAGGGGCCACCGTCGGCTTGCTGGATTCGAACCGTATGCGCGGACATTTTATGGGGGTATTCATTTTCTCTGCGGGCATTCTGGCCGGCTGGGGGGAAGAGTTCAGTCCGCTCCTGCAATGGGAACGGCTGATCATTCCCGCGACCCTGGTCGGCGCGGTCGCATCCGGCATCGCCGTGGAACACATTCTCAAAAATTTCGAATCCCTCCCCGCCTCCAAACGTAAAATCCTATCCGCCACCGGCATTTCCTGGCTGTTATCCCTGTTGATTCTGGGCGGGTACATGGGCACAAAAATTTTCAGCAATCAAAGTCAGATGGATTTTCAAACCATGCCGGAACATACCAAAGAACTGGTCCACTGGCTCAAAAACGAAGTACCCGAAGACGGACGCATCCTCATCGCCGGCAAAGCGGTTCACGGCTATGGCGGCGCCAAAGTGGCCAATATGCCCCTGCTCACCGGACGGGAAATGATGGCCTGTGACTACTATGGCTTCAGCACCAAGCTGGTGGAATATCAGTATCCCCCCAAAGAGGTCAGAGAGCAAGGTCCCGACGGCGTCTTCCGCTTTCTCGAACTGTACAACGTCACCCACGTCATGACCTACCACAAAGGCTGGAAGGACGCCTTCGAGCGCCACCCGGAATACTACATCCCCCGCTACGAAAACGGTCGGGTAAAAGTCTACGAAGTGAAACGTCCCTCCTCCATGTTGCTGGAAGGCCGCGGCACCGTCGATGCCGATTTCCGCCGCATCAAAGCCTACCTGGACCCGGATCAGGAACAGGTCATCCTCAAGTACAATTGGAACCCGGATTTCCAAACCGAAGCCCCCGCTGAAATCTTTCCCGTGGATCAGGAATTCGGCATCCAACTCATCGGTGTCCGCCCCAACGGACTTACCCAAATACTATTGGAGCACCGCCCTTGAACAAGCGACTCGTCGAAAATTTCCTTCTGCCCTCCGGACTGTTTCTGCTCGCCTTCGCGCTGCGTATCATCTGGGGACATCAAACCCATGCCCCCACCCTCGATACCGCCGTGGTCGGACTCATGGCCATGGACATTCAGGAAGGCGCGCGCCCCCTCTTTTTCACCGGACAGGGATACATGGGCGCCCTCGAAGCCTATCTGATGGCCGGGGTGTTCGAACTCTTCGGTGCCGACCGCTTTACCATGACCCTGGTTCCCGGATTCTTCGGCGCCTTGTGGCCGGTGCTGATGTACTTTTTCCTGAAACTCGACGTGCCCGCCAAACCCGCCTTCGCCGGGGCCTTGTTTATCGCCTTTCCCGCCGGACATATTCTCTGGTACACCACCGTTCCCTACGGCGGCTATCCGGAAATGTATGTGTTCGGCATGGTCATGCTCCTCCACGCCGCCACCCGCCTGAAACAGCAGAAAGTTTTCCCCTGGCGGGATGCGCTGCTGTTTTCTCTCTTTGCCTTTCTGGGAGCGTGGACCAACCTGCAGGTCTTCCCCTTCCTTGCCACCGCCGGGGTCATATGGCTCTACCTGCTCTTCCCCGATTGGAAACGTCCCTCCCGCTGGCTCCCCTTTG
Organism: uncultured Verrucomicrobiota bacterium; assembly: GCA_937127435.1. GTDB lineage: Bacteria > Verrucomicrobiota > Kiritimatiellia > SS1-B-03-39 > UBA6053 > UBA6053. The sequence continues at coordinate 3,202 of CAKZLZ010000151.1, forward strand.
CCCTGGTCCCTCTCGCCCTGGCCTTGGCCGTGATTCCCCAAATCCTCATCTCGGCCGAAAACCCTTCTTCCCCCCCGCTGTTCAGCGCCGCCTCCGCCAAGCAGGTGGCCTACAGTTTCAACGCCCTGTTTAAAGAAGATCTTCTGGCGTTGATGACCTTTCAGGGACTTCAGGACTGGCCCCGCTGGATCTGGATGCCCGCCTACATTCTCCTCAGCCTCCTGGGAATTCTCACCGCCATTCGCCCCCCGCAAACCGTCCGCTGCCGCAATCTGGCACTCTGCGGCATCTTTGTCGCCTTTTTCTCTCTGCTCTATTTTCCGCATTCCATGTCGGGTTATGTGCCCCGCTATTTGATTGCTCCCTTTGTGATGGTGATTTCAGTGCTCGCCAGCCTTGCGCTGGCGGCAAAAGATCCTCTTCGATTGTGGATGGCCTACGCAGTTGCGGCCTGCTGGTGGACCTTACAAATAGCCTCCTTTCCCGACACCGTCCGCATCCGCCATGAAAAGACGGTCAAGAAACTCGATGCCATCGAACAGGCCATCGACGTCTCCCGCGAAGCCGGCCTCACCCATCTGCGCTACATCGGTTCCGTCATGGAGGGCCACCGCGTCGCCGCCTACACTTTTGAATCCGGGAAAAATCCCATCTTCACCTCCTCTTACGATGAACGCCGCCGTGACGCGGATCTGGCCTGGCACCAAAGTCAAAAGGCCGGCTACATTTTTGCCGAAGCCTACCTTCCCTTCGTCAAAGGATCTTTGGCCGCCATGGGCATCACCGACGCCGAATTTCTTCCCGCCGGACATTTTGTGATTATGCCCATGCCCAAAGTGTCTCTGGAAAAATTTGCCGGCATGAAACCAATCGATGCACCCTTCACTTGGAAAGAAGGCGAAACCACCTTCACCCTCACCTTTCCAAAACCGGTGAAACTGACCGGCCTCCGCCTCACCGCGCCCCGGGATGCTTCCCTGCCCTATCAATATCAGGTAAAGGACGGCAATGGCAACCTCCTCTCCCAATGCACGAAACGCCTGGGCACTTCATACATCTCCGGCGACCGGGTTTACTTTAAAGGCTACGAAGATCAATTGGATGTTTATTGGCCCGCCACCGAAGTGGCCTCTCTCGTATTCAGTTTCAGCCCCGGCCCGCTCAATAAACAGCCGGTGCGCTTTCAGGATTTGTACCTGTTTGCCGAAGCGGAACCCGCGGATACCCTCAATCCCGACGCCCTCGATGACTGGCTCAAATCCCATCCCCAAGCCCAAATCGTGTGTAGCGACGGTATTGCCAGCCTCCTGCGCCGCCAAAGACTTGAAAGCGACCGTCTGCCTCTCCCCTGGAATCCGAGGGACTCCCAAGCCCAAGCCCTGGAATTCGAACTCGCCCCCGGCACCCTGCTTCTTCTCGAAAACCGCTACACCCACGATCCGAAAGCCCATTCTTTCGGCCCCGTCCAAGGGATCCTCCTCGAGGAGCCCGCCCGGTGGAACCGCTTCGTCCACGAAGAAAACACCCCCGCAAAAGATTGAACCACGCCTTTGTCGTGGTTCGATGCCAAGGGCCACGACAAAGGCGTGGTTCGTATTCCCCAAACACAATCAACTCCCCGCCTCCCCATGGGGGCACGACCAAAATCGTCCTGAACGGAATTCAACACCAACGGTGTTGCGTCTTAAAGCCCAGGGTTGCATCGCCGCGATGCGGCGGGGCTACCCTGGGTCTTGCCCCCGGCTTTTGTTCTACGCTGAATGCGTTGCGTCCGGTATTCGACCATAGACGCAACCCTCTCAATGTTGAATTTTCGATACCCCCCCCCAAAAAAAACGGAGCGAGGGCATCCCTGCCCGACTTCCTCCAAAGCCCATAAAATTCTCTCTCTTTCCGCTGGGCCAAGAGTGGCCGCGCTCCGATTTCGGTTTTCCCAACCACAAACATCTCCCCGCCTCCCCATCCTGCCACCGCTCCACTATTGACTAAACCCTAATTCCACATAGGTTCAACCAACACACCTATGAGACACCCCCACACCTTTTCCCTCCTAATTTCATTCCTTTTTGCGGTCACTTTCAGCTTTCCCGCTTCGGCAGAATTCAAAGTACTCTTTATCGGGAATAGTTTCACCATCGGGACAGGAGGCTCCAAAAGCGTCCCGGCCATATTTGATGCACTGGCAAATGCCGCCGGACAGGAGCCTCCCACCACCGTTATGCGGGCAGTAGGAGGAGAAGATTATAAGTATCACTACGAGAATAGCCTGACCCAAATTCAATCGGATCAGTGGACCCATGTGGTGCTTCAGAATTATTCCACCGGCCCCACCCATGTCGGAAACATTAGCGATCACATGACTTATGGCGGCCTGCTGTATGACGAAATTATCGCCAACAATCCGGATACCCACGTACATCTTTACCAGACCTGGGCCCGGGCGGAGGCACATTCCTTAATCTCCGGCACCTCCACCTCCAGTAGCTTCGCCACCACCGATGAAATGCTCGGGGAACTGGTCACCAACTATCAGGCCCTGGCCGACACCCTGACATCAGCCAATCCCGACAAGGCCCCCGTCACCGTCAACCCCATTGGCGAAGCCTGGAACCTGGCCGGCGGAAACCTTCCGGCCTCGGATCCCGGGTACATCGATCTATGGGCGGGGGACAATTACCATGGGGACGACCGGGGATATTACCTTTCCGCCTGCGTACATTACGCCTCGATTTACAAACAAAACCCTGAGGGTTTGTTCAGTGAACCGGAAATTACCGCCCTCTCCCTTCCCATCTCCGCAGCCGATGCCGCCCACCTGGAAACCACCGCCTGGAGTATCGTAACCGCCAAAGGACTGATCGATCAGACCCTACGGGTGGATTTCGGGACCGATGCCAACCCGACTCCAGAAGGAGAAACCGCATGGAACAATCTCAATGCCACCCAGGGAAGTGATGAGAGCACCGTACTCCAGGATCTGCAGGATATTCACGGGAGCGCCACGACCATCGACCTTTCGATTCTCTCCCGCTTCAACGCCGCCCTCAGCGCGGGCAGCACTGCATCCACCCTGTATCCGGAAGAAGCCACTTCCGACAGCCTTTATGGAAATACGGAAACGCTCAACGGACTCAGTGGCATCACCCCCCAATTCAAATTGTCCGGTCTCGACCCCACTATCGTTTATAAACTTTCATTTTATGCCTCTGAACCCGATACCGGTGACAATCTCCAGACCCGCTACACGCTGGTGGGGGACCAAACCGTCAACGTCGATCTCAATGCCGCAGGAAATGTCGACACCCTCGTCACCAGCCCGGCCCTCTTTTCAAATGCCAGTGGCGAAATCACCGTATCCATCACCCCCGGTCCCGACAATGACAGCCCCACCCACCTGACTCTGCTCGGCGTACTGGAAGTGACGGGATATCCGGGATCCGGGATCACCTTCACCACCCATCCACAATCGCAGGCGGTGGACGTCAACAACCCCGTTACCTTTACGGCCGAAGTCAGCGCCAGCCGCGCCATCAGCTATCAATGGTACCGGAACGACATTGCCATTGCCGGTGCCACCGACGCCTCTTACACCCTCGACTTCGCGACCGCCGCCTACGACGGCTCCATTTATACCGTCACCGCCTCCAACGGGGTTTACGATCTCGAAAGCGATCCCGCCACCCTGACCCTGCATGCGGATACCACCGATCCCGATTTTCTGGCCCTCAGCAACCTCGGAGAAGGCCTCCTGCAACTGTCCTTTTCAGAACCCCTGGACCCCGCGGCCGCAACCGATCCGGCAAATTATTGGGTGGCCAACCGGGGAAAACAAATGAAGATCACCGACATCACCCTTTCAGAGGACGGGACCACGGTCGAAATCACCTTGGAGGAAACGCCCTCCGGAAATATCCTGGTCGAAGGTTCGTCAGAAATCACCGACCTCTCCGGCAACCCCCTGCCCGAAAGCTCCATTCGCAGCATCGTGACCCCGTTCTCCGGTGAGATCCTGCTGCTTGATTTCGGCACTAGCTATTCCGTCACCAGTCCCGACGATACCTGGAATGAATTTACCATGAATTCAACCATCGGGTATGCGGTAGGCAATGGCACCGGCACCCCGCACGTGTATTCCGCCTCACTCCTGGATTCAGAAGGCATACCCAGTGGTATTACCTTCACCATGACAGATACCATGACCGGCACGAACACCGCCGGTACATCCAGTGGACCCTACCCCGCGGGTGCAACCCAGGATAATTTTTTCGGGAACACCGGAGACTGGAACGGATTTATCGACAATGGACAAGGAGTATTTGTCTTCTCCAATCTGAATGCGGATAAGGTCTACGACTTCACAATTTTTGCCTCACGCACCGACTCCACTGAGAACCGTGAAACCCACTATGCCGTCGCAGGCGGCACTTCCGGATCTGCCGACCTGAACCCCGCCAATAATGTTTCCAGCACGGTTTCCATCACCGACATCACCCCGGATGCCTCCGGTGAAATCACCCTCACCCTTTCGGACGGAACCAATAACAATCACACCAATAAATTTTATTACCTGACCGTATTGGAAATCAATATCAGAGACGCCAACGAGTCCCCCGTAGTTTATCCCCCCGTCCTCTTCCCCTCGGGCATCGTGGTGGATTGGACCGGAGAAGGCACTCTGTATTCGACCGAAGATCTCGACCTCCCCTGGACCGAAGTCGATCCCGCCCCGACCGCTCCCTACCTCGCCCCCCACCCCGCGGGCGCCCATAGTTTTTACAAGCTGGAATTAGAAACCGCGCCCTAAAACCCGAAGAGACCTTTTCGAATTGTGAGCGATCTAAACCCCTTGCACAACTTTTCCCCCACCTGTAGAGCTGAATAAAATTATTATATTCTACACGAAAAACACCCATGAAAAAGATTTTCCCCCTTATCGCCATCCTTACATTAGCAAGTACAATTGCCAGCAGCGAAAGCGTCGCGTATTTTGAAACATTTAATTCAGGGAACAACCGTACTCCAAATCAAGCCGGTTGGAAAAATTTCGTCGGCGACAGCGCCAGAGACTATTCAGATTTTCAAAGTGCGAGTAATGGTGGAACGTGGAATAGTACTGGGGTCGGAGCCGGAACTTATATTTTCGAAGGAAACAGCTACACCGGCAAAGTGAATATGCTCTACGCGAACAATCTCCCCACCGGCGGATCTGTGATTGACGTCGGGGATGTCTCCAAAATTGATTTTCACTCCAAAGGAGATGCCACAGCCGGAGGATTCTATTTAACCCTGGAAGTCGACGGATCTTGGTACCGCTCGGTCACAAATTACAGCAATATTGACAGTTGGACCCTTCGGACCCACACTTTCTCTACCGATGCTTCAGACTGGTATGTCCTGGATTTCACTCCCGGCGGCACCACCGACCTCGGAGGAGGCGACTACGGGGGAAGCTTGGACTTCAGCGGGACCACCAATCCGGTCTCAAGTCTCTCGGGCGACCTGAACCATATCGGATTTGCCATTCAAACCGCGCCCGCCGACGCAAATCAACGCTTTGACGAAATCAGCATCTCTGTCATTCCCGAACCCTCAGCTCTCATGCTGATCTTAACCGCCGGTGCAACCTGCGGACTCTTGGGACGATCTTTCCGCCGGAAAGCCTAAGTCCCCAAAAAAGGACCGGGGTTTTTCCACCCCCCGCACCTTCCCAATCTCCGACCTCCGACTTCATTTACCGCGGGGACCGCGGAACTACCCTCCTACCTTCCCCACCTCCCACCTCCGACCTCCGCCTTCTGACCTCCGACTTCCGATCTCCGACCTCCGACCTCCGACTTCCGACCTCCGACCTCCGACCTCCGCCCTCCGCCCTCCGACTTCCGACCCCCTCGAATTCAGGCTCATTAAAGGCACAATCCTCGAAAACGGTGAGCGTTGAATACGTTTCACCTATGAATAGGTCATAATTACACGTTTCCTTACACCTCAACTCTTGAAAAAATGCTCTTCTTCGATACTCCATTCGCCATCTTTCATCCATAATCATTCATCCCTTATAGGAAAATCCTCATGTCCGACGTAAAAAAAGTTGCCTTCCTCACCGCCGGTGGTCTTGCCCCCTGCCTCTCCTCCTCCATCGCCGCGCTCATCGAACGCTACAGCGAAGTGGCGCCCGAAGTGGAACTCATCGCCTACACCAGCGGATACAAAGGACTGCTCCTCGGCGAATCCCTGCCCATCACCGATGAGATCCGCAAAAACGCGGCCGTCCTCTACAAGCACGGCGGAAGTCCTATCGGCAACAGCCGGGTCAAACTCACCAACGTCAAAGACTGCGTCAAACGCGGACTGGTCAAAGAAGGGGAAAATCCTCTTGAAGTGGCCGCCAACCAACTCACCAAAGACGGCGTGGACGTGCTGCATACCATCGGTGGAGACGACACCAACACCACCGCCGCCGATTTGGCAGCCTTCCTCGCCAACAACGACTACGAACTCACCGTAGTGGGTCTGCCCAAAACCATCGACAACGACGTCATTCCCATCAAACAATCCCTCGGTGCCTGGACCGCCGCCGAAGAAGGCGCAAAATATTTCGCCAACGTGGTCGCCGAGCACAACGCCAACCCGCGCATGCTGATCATTCACGAAGTCATGGGCCGCAACTGCGGCTGGCTCACGGCATATGCCGCCAAAATTTATCATGAGCATCTCGAAGAACTCGACTTTCTCCCGCAAGTCGGTCTCTCCAAAGCCCGCAAAGATGTCCACGCGATCTTCATACCGGAAATGGCTGTAGACATCGAAGCCGAAGCCGCCCGTCTTTCCGAGGTAATGGATGATATCGACAACGTGAACATCTTCATCTCCGAAGGTGCGGGTGTCGAAGACATTGTGAAACAGATGGAGATCAAACAGGAGATTTTATTTTTAATGAAAAAGATGTTGAAATCTTAAATGGACAAACTGGTAAAGAAGTTCTTTACTTTTTATCGCAAGCAGATGCAGATAGTAACAGTAATGCTATTGATAAAACGACCATTTTTGAAAACACATCAAGCCCTCAAACCATTTATGTTCGTGTACAAAATTACACAAATACAGATTGTTATGGCACTTCTTCTTTTCAAATAGAAGTAGGTTCTAACCCAATCTTTAACAATCCTACAGATGT
>CAKZLZ010000152.1 GCA_937127435.1 uncultured Verrucomicrobiota bacterium
AAGCCAGCGGGTCAGCAGAAAGGAAGCATAGAAGAATATCACCAAAAATGTGACAACTTTAAATCAGGACTTGACCTTCGTAAAAGAAATGTTGCGAACATTGAACACTCAACATTGAACGTCCAACCTTGAAGTACTTCTCAATGACCTTAAAATATTTTCACATCGTATTCGCATCCCGCCGGGGATAAACGGGGGAGTGCTTATTGATCATTTCCAGTTCTGCGGCCAGCAGCATGCGGTGCATTTCGACGGCATCTTCCGCATCCATCATCTGATCTAAAACATCGGTTTCCCGGCAGATCATGCTGATTCGGGCCAGAAGGTGTAAGTGAATGCGGTCTTCCTGGCTGCAAATCAAAAAGAAAAAACGGGTATAGGCCCCGCCGGGAGCCCCGAAAAGGACAGGTTGCCGGGAGCGGCCCAGCAGGATGAGGCTGTCTTCGAACATGTAGGGTTCGTGATGGGAGGGATGCAGCAGGGCGGCACCACAGGGCATGGCGGTACTGAAAAGTTCTTCCCGTTTCTCCACCCCGATTAACAAAGCTTCTTCATCCCAAACCATATTGGTGCGGGTTGCCAGATCGATCATGTTGCGAATGATTTTGGCTTTGGTTTTTCCTTCCAGGAAAGCCTCGAGATGATTGAGTTTAATCAATTCCGGCAACAGGGTGTGCCGCTCGCTGAGATCATGCATTTTGAAAGTCGACTTTTTATGAAAGGCATCGATCTCTTTGTCCTGCATGCCCAGCAGGCGTTGGGAAGCCCAACTGTCGATTTCAATTTGCGGGAAAAGCACTTCGTTCCCCTGTTTCCGATGGGGAATTTCATCCCGTTTGACCAGCAAACGAATATCGCCCGCCTCCAGATGGAGGTAGTCGGCCAATTCATTAAGGGTAAGGATGCGGTGAGGCATTTTTTTGAGAATGGAGCCAAAGGCCGGAATCGAACCGGCGACCTATTCATTACGAGTGAATTGCTCTACCAACTGAGCTACTTTGGCTTGGGAATGGGCCCTCTGTACGCTGAAAATGGGCATTTTGTCAAGAAGCTTTGCGTGTCAGAGCGCGCCTGGCCGAAGGGTGCCCTCTGGTCGCCGGGGCACCCTTCGGGCAGGCGCGCTCCAGATGATGTGACTGTTAACAACTTTATCGCGTAAATTGCATAGGCATTTCCGATCTTCGGAAACCCTTGAGTTGCAAGGTTCCGTGATGCGGAAGGCATGAAAGTTGTCAAATTAGGGGCTGTGGATAACCACTAGGGAGTGTGATGGGATGACCTAAAATACATTAATCACACTATATGTTGTGGTAGAGGGTTGACAGAATAGGGGAATCGGGGTTAACACTTTCCTCATGAATCGTTCATCCCCGGTGCCCCTATAGGCGGCAGTGTGGTCCATTATTATCTTCAATCTCTAATAAATTCTCCGATAAGCAAAGGAAATAGCACAAATGGCAAGTGATAAAACATTTACGGTGGGAAGTCGTAGTTTCGTATTGGATCAGGACAAAGCGGAAAAAGCTTTCTCCGAGAAAAAGGTCATCAACGGCCGCGAAAGTGTGTTTTTTAATCTGTTGCCGCTCAAGTATGAGTGGGCGTACGATATGTACCGCACCATGAAAACCAATCATTGGGAACCGGAAGATATTCCCATGCAGAAGGATATTGAGCAGTGGCAGAGCACGGATCAGTTGAGCGATGTGGAACGCTGGATTATCCGCATGGGGATTGGCTACTTTTCAGCCGCTGAAGGTATTGTGGGCGATAACATTCTGCATGTGATCCGTGAAAAGGTGACGGCTCCCGAGCTGAAGCTGGTATTGGGCCGTCATGCCCATGAAGAAAATATTCACGCCGATTCTCTCCTGTACATGATCAGTTCTCTGGGCATCAATCCCCACGATTGTGAAGCGATGTTTGAAGATGTACCCACCATCACCCGCAAAAACGAATTTGTGATGAAGGTTTCCCGTTCTTTGCGCCGGGATTTGGATTTAACCACGCTCGAAAACAAGCAGCTCTTTGCTAAAAACCTGTTTCTGTTCGGTCAGTGCATGGAAGGAACCCAGTTTTATGGTCTGTTCGGCATGATTCTGGCCCTCTACCGTCAGAACAAATTTCCGGGGATCGGTCAAATGTTCCGCTACACCCTGCGGGATGAATCCAATCATATCGAATTGCTCCGCAGTCTGTTGATGGCATTGAAAGATGAAAATCCGGAAATTTGGACCGCTGAGTTTAAACAGGAACTGCGGGACATGATGGGTGAAGCCAAGAAATTGGAAAAAGATTTTATCGCGGACTGTCTGCCGGTCAACGCGGTGGGATTAAGCATCGATGAATTCTCGAAATACATCGATTACATTGCCGACCGCCGTTTGGAAGGCTGTGGGCTCGCTCCTTTGGAAGCGGGCATTGAAAATCCTTTCCCCTGGTTGGCGGAAATGATGGATATTCAGAAAGAACAAAACTTCTTTGAAGGCCGGGTGACTGAATATCAGAAGTCCTCTGCGTTGGAAGCGGTGGATGACGACGAACTTTAAGATTTAACATACGAGAGGAAAAGCAAACATGATTCGCAATACGAATACACTGGAAGAAGACCAGTTGTTGAAACAACACGCTTCACGTCCGCGTGGAGAAGCCGGCCGGTTTAATTGGGCTGAAGTGGTATCTGAACATCATCCCATCAACTTGAAGTTGACCTCGGATGGCGTTGAGAAAGATTTGTCGCCGGCGGAAGTCGCGGAAATCGTGGGAGATGCATTGACCACGCTGTTGCTTTCCCGGGAACAGGAAAAAGACATCTTCAGTGAAGCGAACTGTGAGCTGGTTGCGAATATCACTCAAAAAGTTTCGGAAGTGTTGGTGGCCCTCACCGAACCCCGTGAGAAAAAGCAGGTGAGCCGCGAAGAATTACACTTGGCGATTGAAAAAGCGCTGGTGCGTCAGGAAGCCTACGACTTGGCCCGCAGTCTGGTGACCCACCGCTCAACTGAACAATCCTCTCAGGCCCATGTGATTAAAGTCAGCACCCAATTGCTCCGCCGCAATGGTCAGCTGGTGCCCTGGAATCCCAACAAGATTGAAATTGCGGTTCGCAAAGCTTTCTTGGCGCTGCATTTGGACAGCTTGCCCGCAGTAGAAGTGACTGAAGCGGTAAACCTCCGGGTGGCCGGTGGACGTCAGGCCATGGTTCACATCGAAGATGTGCAGGATATTGTGCAGGAAGAGTTGATGAAGGCCGGGCATTTTAAAGCTGCCGAAGCGTACATCCTCTACCGCGGACGCCGTGCTCTGCAGCGGGCGGCTGAAATTGCGGAACATCCCAAGGATGAAGATCAGTCCGTTTTGGTTCGGGTTCAGCGTACCGACGGCAGTTCCTTCTTGTGGGACGGCGCGGATATGCGGGCGCGCATTGACTATGCCGGTCTCGCTTTGGATTTGGATATGGACCGGTCTGAAATTGAAGCCGAATTGCGTCGTTCCATCTATGATGAAATGAACCAGGCAGACTTGAAAAAAACCATTCTCCTCAATGCCAAATCGTTGATTGAGCGGGATGCGGATTTTGCAAAATTTGCCGGGCGCATGCTGCTTACCTATCTTTATGAAGAAGTTTTGGACTGGGATATTCTGCAGGACGGCATCGGACAGTTGCGTGAAGCACACCGCCGCGGATTCCGCAGCTATCTTGAAACCGCGATCGAAATGGACCGTCTCTCTCCCAAGCTTTTGAGCTACGACATCGATCGTTTGGCTGAAGCCTTGGATCCAAGTGCGGATATGGATTTTGATTACCTGGGCGTGCAAACTTTGTATGACCGTTACCTCATCGTGGACAAACGCGGAGTGGCCCGCCGCCTGGAAGTGCCGCAGTATTTTTGGATGCGGGTTTCCATGGGACTTTTCCTCGAAGAGCCCGAAGACCGTGAAGGCTGGGTAATCAAATTGCACAATCTCTACAAGAGCCGCCGCTTTTGCAGCAGTACCCCGACCTTGTTTAATTCCGGTACTCTGCACAGTCAGCTTTCTTCCTGCTATCTCTACAAAGTGGATGACAGCATTGAGAGTATTATGATCCGGGGAATTTCTGAAAACGCCTTCCTTTCCAAATGGGCAGGGGGACTGGGTGGATCCTGGACCGCGGTTCGCGGGACCGGTGGATACATCAAAGGCACCAACGGTGAAAGTCAGGGGGTGATTCCTTTCCTGAAATTGCACAACGACCAGTTGGTCGCAGTGAACCAGGGCGGAAAACGCCGCGGTTCCGGATGTGCCTATCTCGAAACCTGGCACAACGATATTATCGATTTCCTTGAATTGCGCAAAAACACCGGCGATGAGCGTCGCCGCACCCACGACATGAACACCGCGAACTGGATTCCGGATTTGTTTATGAAGCGCATGGAAGCCCGTGAAGAGTGGACCCTGTTCCGCGCCAACGAAACGCCTGATCTGCATGACCTGTACGGAAAAGCATTTGAAGAGCGTTATACGCATTACGAGCGCCAATTCAAAGCGGGCAAAATTTTCGGACGCAGCATGCCGGCGATTGATCTGTGGAAGAGCATTTTGAAAATGCTGTTTGAAACCGGTCATCCCTGGATCACCTTTAAGGATCCCTGCAATATTCGTTCTCCGCAAGATCATTGCGGCGTGATTCACAGTTCGAATCTCTGTACTGAGATTACCCTGAACACCGGCGAAGATGAAACTGCGGTTTGTAATCTTGGATCTGTGGTTTTGGATTCCCACCTCAAGGAAGACGGAAGCCTGGATCATGACAAATTGCGCGACACCATTCAGGTGGCGATCCGCGCATTGGACAACGTGATCGACATCAACTTCTATCCCACCGAAGCGGCACGTACTTCCAATTTACGTCACCGTCCTATCGGCATGGGCGTAATGGGGCTGGCCAACGCCCTGTTCAAAAAGAATGTGAGTTTTGCCTCGGAAGAAGCGGTGGAGTTTAACGACGAGTTCATGGAGGCCATTGCCTATTATGCCTATGATGCATCCAGCGGACTGGCCAAAGAACGCGGAACCTACAGCACCTACACCGGCTCCAAATGGGATCGGGGATTGTTGCCTCCGGATACCCTGGAGTTGCTTGAGAAAGAACGGGGTATTCAGGTGGATGTTCCCCGGGGCGGAAAGATGGATTGGAAATCTCTGCGGGCAAAAATTGTCAAGCAGGGCATGCGCAACAGCAATGTGCTGGCGATCGCGCCGACCGCGACTATCAGTAACATCATGGGCACCAGCCCCTGTATTGAGCCCATCTACAAAAACCTGTTTGTGAAAAGCAATCTGTCGGGCGACTTCATTGTCCTGAATGGTGCGCTGGTCCGGGATCTGAAATCCCACGGACTTTGGGATCAGGAAATGCGTGATGATTTGAAATATTTTGATGGTGAGCTCGCGGATATCGAACGGATTCCGCAAGAGTTGCGCCGCAAGTATTCGACAGCCTTCGGAATTGAGTTTGATTATATGATCCGTGCGGCCGCCCGCCGTCAGAAATGGATCGATCAATCCCAGTCTGTGAACCTGTTCCTGGGCAATCCCGATCTCAAGACTTTGAGTCACATGTATCGGGCAGCCTGGAGAAGCGGTATGAAGACCACATATTATTTGCGGACTCTGGGCGCTTCGAATATCGAAAAAGCCACCGTGTCTGTGAAAAAGGCGAAAACGGATAGTCCCGAATTCACGGCTGAACAGAAAGCGGCCTGCAGTCTCGATGCCATGCTGAATGGTGGCGAGTGCGAGGCTTGTCAGTAAGGCAGGTGCGCCACCTGTTTACGATGATCCGTCACGGGGAAACCTGTGACGGATTTTTTTGTGATGGAGAAGGGGAGCATTTGCGGGCAGGCCAACGCTTGGTACCCCATAGAGCGGTTTCTATTATATTTGACGGTGATTTGTCATTTAACGGACGGTTTTTAGTGCTGAAAGCACGCATCTCCA
>CAKZLZ010000153.1 GCA_937127435.1 uncultured Verrucomicrobiota bacterium
GGTCATCCACGCTGATGGTGGCGCCTGAAGGTGATCCATCATCCAGCGCGAGGGCCACGCCACTAAATTCGGGAAATCCTACCGCGTTGGTCCAGTTATCTTCCGGCACGATCCCGGCGACCGTGGCGGAGGTCATGCTGGAACTATTCCCCAGTTGAATACTGATCACATCGGCGTGTACGGAGAACGTCGCGGCGAGGAATACGCCTAGGAAATAAGTCAAAATAGTATAAGATTTAAGGTTCATCTTGAGAACTCCTGATGTTATTTTTGATGAATTCATGTTGACGATCTGATTATTTGGACAGATCCAAATTTATGCAAGCAAAAATATACGACTTCAGTAAATTATTTTTCAGCACCTGAATTCTCTCTGAAAACAGAAGTTGTCTTAAAAAATTGGAACTGTCCAAATTTTTGATTGACAGGGGGTGTTTTCCATTCATTTATAGAGTTGAATTTATTTATTCCTGAATACGGTTCAAGCGGGACCCAAGCTCCGCATGGTTCATTTTTTAGCCCCCCCCCCCGAGATGATATGATGTTAAAACCACTTACACTATTTTTGAGTTATCTATTTCCGTTGGTTCTGTTTGGCGTGAGCGTGGATATCGAAAACGCAACTTTTGCCGATGAACTTACAGGCTGGAAAGAACGATTGGACCATACCCAGGCCCGCAGTATTTCGGTGGAAGGGCAGGATTTTGAAACCGCATTGCAGGTGACTGTAGACCAGGCTCCTGAAAAGCCCTGGTTCTCCCAGATCCGTCAACCCATCGGTGAAAAAATTTATGCCGGTGAGCAAGTGGAAGTGACTGCGATGATGCGTAGTCCCCAGAAGGCCAGGGTTTCATTTGCGTTGCAGTTGGGACAGCGTCCGTTTACGCCGTTGATTTTTAACCGGTTCACGCTGACGTCCGATTGGCAGCAGATAAAAGTTCGTGGAAAACTGAGTCAAACGCTGGAAGCCGGAGGGGCAAACTTGGTTCTGACATTCGGTTTTGGGGCGGGAGTGATTGAACTTTCAGATGTGCAGGTTCACTTCCCTGAACGCAAGCAGCTTTCTGATGTGCCGGAATCCTTTACGGCCTTGTCCTGGAAGGAAGAAGATTTGCCGGTTATCGATTTAATGAGAAATCCGGCATTTGCGGATGCGGAACTTCCTGCGGGGCCGTACCGGTCAATTGTCGATGGGTTGGACGGGTTTAAATTTCAAGGTCCGAAGTTTGGAAGTATGTCACGAATTCCGGTGAGCGGGCAACATTTCATGGAAGCCATGCGGATGGAGACGGCTGGGGATAGTGAGAAAGTCTACAACCTGCAAATTATGCAGGATCTCATCCAGTCAGTTGAAAAAGGGGACACCCTCATGGCTTTGTTTTCTTACCGGGTCCAACAGGTGAATCCGGAAGCGGGCTATGGCACGACCCAATTCGCTTTTGAAAAGAAAGGCGGCCGATACGAAAAATTAGTTGTCTGGGGGGTGGCTGCGGATGACAATGAATGGCATCATTGCGTTTTACCATTTACCATGGAATCAGATTTGGCGGCGGGTTCTGCCCAGGTGGTGTTCCGGGGAGGCTATGGCCCGCAGGTGATCGATATCGGCGGGGTTTCCATCATTAACTTTGGACAGAAAGTGTCTGCCACGGATCTGCCTAAATCCCGAATGGATTATTTGGGATCTTCCCCTGAAGCCGCCTGGAGGCAGGAGGCGGAGGCCCGCATCGAAAAATACCGGAAAGGGGATTTCACGCTAAAACTCACGGATGCAGAGGGGAAGCCCCTGTCAGGTGTAAAAGTGACAGGTGCCTTGATACGTCACAAGTATGGATTCGGGTCCACGCTGGGAAGTCCGGTGCTCCTGCCGGGGACATGGCGGTCAAATGAGGAATATGGCAATGTTGCCGCGGAGATGTTCAACGCAGGATCTCTGGAAAATGCAATGAAGTTGAAGCAGGCCTATCTCCCCGGGATTGATGAACGGATTGAGAATGGTCTGGCATGGATGGAAGCGCAAAATTTTCACATTCGCGGGCACACCATGGTTTGGCCGGGTTGGCGCTATTCCCCCAAAGAAATTTCGAGTCTCAAAGATGACCCGGAGGCATTACGCGCCGCGATTTTGGAGCGGATTCATACTTTGGGTTCCCGATATGCCGGGCGGATTCAGGATTGGGATGTCATTAATGAACCTTACACCAACCATGATTACATGGACCTGCTGGGTATGGAGGAAATGGAGCGTTGGATGGTGGCGGCCCGGGAGGCGGCTCCAGACGCAAAATTATTTGTGAACGACTTTGATATTCTTTCGCGGCCCGGATCTGGAAATCCCAAGCTGGATTATTATCTGGAACTGATTGAGCGTTTTAAGAAAAATGAAATTCCGATTGATGGAATTGGACTGCAATCTCATTTCGTGGGTTCGCTGACCCCCATCAATCAGGTCGTGGAACTTTTAGATACTTTTTATAAAGCAGGAGTGGATGTTCAGATTACGGAATTGACTGTGAATATTCCGGATGAACAGACCCAAGCTGATTACATTCGTGACTTTATTACCGCGGTTTTCAGCCATCCCTCGACGGATCTGGTGCAAACCTGGGGCTTTTGGGAAGGATACATGTTTGAACCGGAAGCGGCAATGTTCCGAAAAGATTGGTCGCCGAAACCCTTGGCCGATACTTTCCGGAAATTGGTACAGGAAACCTGGTCCACCCAGGTCGATGCCGTGACGGACGCACATGGAGAAATCCGTTTCCGAGGTTTCTATGGCACCTACAAATTCGAGACGCCTAAGCGTGAACCCGCAGTAAACTTCGAATCGGAGTTTCATGCCGACGGTGATGCGCAGGACCAAGAAATCTAGAAAAGAAAAAGCATACCTTAACATCCAGAAAAATATGAAAACCAAACCAAATATTCTAGTTCTCGTGGGTGAAGACACCTCACCGCTGCATGGTTGTTATGGCGATCCCTGCGCCCGGACGCCCGCCATTGATTCCATTGCGGCAAACGGTACCCGTTATACCAACACTTTCTCTACGGCGCCGGTGAGTGCCCCGAGCCGTTCGGCTCTGATCTCAGGCAGAACGGCCTTCTCATTGGGATCGCATCACATGCGCTCAAATTTAATCAATCCGCCGAAATTATTTACAGAGTGTTTGCGTGATGCCGGGTATTACGTGAACTGGAATAATAAAATGGATTTCAATTTTACCCCGCCGGATGATTTTGCCGACGATTGTTGTGATTGGAATGAAGATCTTGCCGAAGGCCGCCTGCCGGATCAGCCCTGGTTTCTCTATAACAATTTTAATATCTCGCATGAAAGTATGATGTGGGAGTGGAAGTCGAAAGAATTTGTAGGACCGGAGTTACCAGAGAGCGAACGGTGTTCTCCATCCACTGTCTCGGTACCTGCTTATCTTCCCGACACGTTGGAAGTGCGGCAGGATATCGCCCGCCATTATGATTCGCTTGCGGTGCAGGATAAATTTGTGGGGCAGGCATTGGAAGCGCTTGAGCGCTCCGGACAACGTGAGAATACGGTGGTGATCTATCTGGCAGATCACGGGCGGGGACTCGCACGGGAGAAACGCTTTTGTTATTATGCAGGTATCCACGTGCCCCTTATTGTCCAGGCCCCCGGCATGGTTGAAGCCGGGGCGGTATCAGATGAGTTAATCAGTTTATTGGATATTGCGCCCACGTTGTTGAATCTTGCCGGAGCTGAAAGGCCTCCAGAGTTACAAGGGAAAGTATTTTTTGGAGAGCGGAAAGATCCCCCCTGTGAATATGTTTTTGCGGGACGGGACCGAATGGATGAAGCCTTTGACCGGGTACGGGTCGCACGCAGTTTGAAGTTTCATTATATTCGTAATGACTTTCCGGAAATCCCGTATGCGGTTCGGATTCAATTTATGGAAAAGCAGCGCACCACCCAGGTGCTAAGGGAAAAGTTTGCCAAAGGAGAATTAACGCCGGCTCAATGTCTCTGGATGAGTGAAACCAAACCGCCTGAGGAACTTTATGCGGCGGATGATCCGGAAAATATTCACAATCTCGCCGGGGACCCTGCCTATCATGAAACCCTGGTGGCTCACCGGGAAGCCCTGGCCCGGTTTTTGGCCGAGACAGGTGATATGGGGGAACGTACGGAACGGGACTTGATCGATGCCGGAATTATTACGGACGAACGCTTGGTGGAATATCGGGACTGGGTGGCGCCGTTGCCTGCCGCGTATAGAATTGGTCCGGAAATCGCGCCCATTGAAATGCCTGTCTAAGGATGCCGGGTATAAAAAATGCCCGCAGGGATCCGGGGATCCGCTGCGGGCAAGTGGGTGGGATGTGTTTGTTTAGATCACGAGTTTGACAATAAACAAGGCGGCCAGAATGATCATCATGGGGGAAAGTTTTTTTACTTTCCCGGTGAGGACCTGAATGGCCACATAGGCCAAAAGTCCAAACACAATACCGTCGGCAATGCTGTAGGTCAGGGGCATCATCACGATGGTGACAAAAGCAGGGAAGCCTTCTTCGACGCTTTCGAAGTTGATCTTCAATACCGGTGACATCATGAAGTATCCTACAATCAGCAAGGTCGGCGCGGTGGCCGCGGCGGGAACCATGAGGAAGATGGGAGACAGGAACAGGGCCAACAGGAACATCCCGGCGGTGGACAACGCGGTCAAACCGGTGCGTCCCCCTTCGGCAACGCCGGAGGCGCTTTCGACATAAGCGGTGACGGTACTGGTTCCCAGCATGGCGCCGGCGGTGGTGCCGATGGCATCGGCCATAAAGGCGGCTTTGGCGTTAGGAATTTTACCATTTTTATCCAGCAAGCCGGCTTTATCACTGACGCCAACCAGGGTGCCGATGGTATCAAACATGTCCACAAACAAGAAGGTGAACAGAATGATCAGCATGTCCATGGAAAAGACTTGTGAGAAATCCAGCTTCCAAAAGATAGGGGCCAGAGAGGGCGGGGTGCTGACGAGTGCACCGCTTGGCAGTTGGGTGACGCCTAAAGGAATTCCTGCCAAGGTGACGGCGAAAATGCCGATCAATAAAGCGCCGCGCACTTTCAGGGTGAGCAAAACGGCACTGATTACCACCCCTGCGAGCATTAAGGCCACCGGTGCAGTTTTCAGGTCTCCCAAGCTGACCAAGATGAATTCCTTGTCAACAATCACCCCTGCATTTTGCAGACCGATAAAAGCAATGAAAAGCCCGATACCCGCGGAGATCGCGTGTTTGAGAGGCATGGGGATCGCGTCCACAATCCATTCCCGAACATTGAGTAGGGTCAAGGCGATGAAGATAAGACCTTCGAGGAAAACGGCGGTCAAGGCCATTTGCCAGGAGTGTCCCATACCCAATACGACACTGAACGCGAAAAAAGCATTCAGTCCCATGCCGGGAGCCAGAGCAAAGGGGAGTTTGGCAACCAGCGCCATCACCAGAGTGGCGATGAGGGCCGAAAGGGCGGTGGCGGTGAACACTGCGTTGATGTCCATTCCGGTGGCACTGAGAATTCCCGGGTTGACCGCGAGAATATATGCCATGGTCATAAAGGTGGTGACCCCGGCCAGCAGCTCGGTTTTCACCGAGCTGCCGTTTTCTGTAATCTTAAAGAATTTATCCAGCATGGGGAATCCTTAGAAGGTATGTTTCACAGCAATAGTCGGACAAACCTTCCAACCTTCAATGCCGCCAAAGTTGTGACCAAATTCGATTTCACTTCCGCCGGCCCAGTATTCGTTAAAGTTGTACCAAATTTGGGGCTCACTGAGGAAAACGGTATCTGCATCTACAGAACCGTCATGATCGAAATCACTGTCTTCCCCCCAGAAATCGGCAAAACCGTTAAAGGTCACTTTCCCGTCGAGAAAGTTGAAATACCAAACCAATGTAAGCTGGTAGGAGTCCTGTTCCGTTCTGCGGATATATTTATAGAGCGTTTGAAAAGTGACCCCGGAGGAAAAATCTTCACTGTTCCATATGAAGTCCAAACCGCTGAGGTACGCATCGCTAATGGTGTAGGCCTGGTTGTTTTCTTCATCGATAGCAAACTGACCTTGTCCACCGTCATACTCGAAATGTAGTGCCACAGGGAGTTCTTCATTAATGGTGAAAGAACGGGTGATTTCCCAATAGCTTTCACTGACACCTTTGACACCGTTTGCGTCGTAATTCATGTCGATGAAGAAGAAGGTGGAACCGTAGGCATCGGCATTAAACATCTCTACTGTGGAGGTTAGGAAGTCACGGTCTTCTCCGAAATCGTAGAGCAATTGAAGATCGATATCCTGGGCTTTGAGGCCGCAGCTAAGTCCGAGGAGAATTAACAACAAGCGGATGGATTTTGACATGGGATGTTTTCCTTGATGGGGTGATTTAAATGACGATATCTTCTTCGTCAGTGGTTTCGACTTCCGCGGAATGTCCGGGGAGAATGAGATTGAGTAAAACACCTACGACAGAGGCCAGGCCGATGCCGGAGAGGGTGAAGTCTTTGAAACTCAGGGAGGCACCACCGATGCCGACGGCGAGCACGATGGAGACAATTACCTGATTACGGGTGTGATTGAGATTGGTATGGGAATCAATGAGGATCTTAATACCGACACAGGCGATCATCCCGAAGAGCAGGAGCATGATGCCGCCGAGTACGGGCACCGGAATGGTTTTGAGGGCGCCGGCAATTTTTCCGACAAAGGAAAAGACAATGGCGGTGCAGGCGGCGATGCGCAACACCCGGGCGTCGGTTACCTTGGTCAAGGATACGGCCCCGGTAACTTCGGAGTAGGTGGTGTTGGGCGGTCCGCCGAAGATGCCGGCCACAAAGGTGGCGATGCCATCCCCCAGCAGGGTGCGGTGCAGACCCGGATCCTTGACAAAATCCTGTTTGGCGACGCCACCGATGGCGTACATATCCCCCACGTGTTCGATCATGGGGGCGACCGCAACCGGGAGAAGGAACAGAATGGCTTTGAGATTCCAGGCCGGGGCCACGAATTCAGGCAGGGCGATCCAATTGGCTTTCACAATTTCGCTGTAATCAATTTCCTTCATGATGGCTGCGGCCACGTAACCGACAATGAGACCGACGAGAATGGGAATCAGACGCATCATCCCTTTGGAGAAAACCACGGTGAAGATGGCGGCCGCGAGCACGATGATCGCCAGCAGCCAGTTGCCTTTGGCCATTTTTACGGCCTCGGATGAAAGAGAAAGGCCGATCACCATAATGACCGGCCCGACGACGACAGAGGGGAAAAGTTTTATAATAAACGAAGGCCCCAACAATTTAATTAAGGCGGAGACCGTGGCGTAAACCAGGCCCACTGCCATGAGGCCTGCGAGGGTCCCCGGCATGCCGTACAATTCGGTAGAGGCAATGATGGGGGCGATAAATGCAAAACTGCTTCCCAGAAAGACCGGTACTTTTCCGCCGGTGATTAAATGGAAGATCAGGGTGCCGACGCCGGCGGTAAACAGGGCGACCGAAGGATCGATCCCGACTAACAGGGGAACCAAAACGGTAGCTCCAAATGCCACAAATAGAAATTGAACACCTAAAATAAATCTTTTCGCCGGATTTTCGATCACATTCACGGAGGAGCCTTTGGTTAGAATTCAGTTAGCAGCTTCGGGTCATATCCGGATTATATATGATGTTCGAGTACAAAATTTAATTAAGATACAGTTTGTCTTAAATGAGTCGGTAATGCTTGGGATTTTAAAGAAGTGAGGGAGGGTGTAAGGTTTGGTTGTCTGTGACTGAATGGTAGATATGAAAGTTCTTCTATTCCTGTTCCTTATTCTCACTTCAGCCTGCAGCACCATGAAACCTATTAAAACCGAATCTCACGTCGACCTCGACCGCTTTATGGGCGATTGGTTTGTCATCGCAAATATTCCCACCTTTTTAGAGAAGGAGGCATGGAATGCTCTCGAAAATTATGAGCGGGGGGAGGGAAATCGAATTGAGACGACCTTCTCTTTTAACCGGGGGGCTGCGGACGGGGAGCTCAAAACCTATACGCCGGTTGGATTTGTGGATCCCTCAGATCCGTCCAATGCGGTCTGGGGCATGCGTTTCATTTGGCCGGTGAAAGCGGAATATTTGATTATGCATGTGGACGATGAATATCAGGAGACAATCGTTGGCCGGCGGAAACGGGATTATGTATGGATCATGGCCCGGGATCCGGATTTACCCGAAGCGCGTATTCAGGCTTTAATCGATATGGCGGTGGCTGAAGGGTACGATCCTGAAAAGATTCAGCGGGTTCCCCACCAGTCTCTCTAACATTGCCTTAACAATTACAGTTGATTTGTGGGTCTTTTTCAGGATAGATGTCCCCTATGAATTTTTTAGATCCCTATACTTCTTGGAGCGACGGAAAAGTGAGTTTTACCCGGAGCCAAGCCAGTCGCTTTGCCAAGCAGGTTGCAGATGACTTTAATCCCATCCATGATGTGGATGCCAAACGCTTCTGTGTACCCGGTGATCTGTTGTTTGCAGTGTTAATCCGTCACCTCGGATTGTATCCGAAGATGAATTTTACTTTTGCCGGAATGGTGAGTGACGGGGTGGCGATCCACTTTGATGAATCCAAAGCAGGAGAGATCGTGTTGCTGGATGACAGAGACAAAGAATATTTGCGGGCGGATTTTTCAGGGGAGCCGAACCGGGAAGATTCGGTGATTAAACAGGTCATTCACAATTATGTTCGTTTTTCCGGACACAATTTTCCCCACGTTTTAGAGCCCCTGATGGCTGAACACAATGTGATGATCAATATTGACCGTCCCTTGGTGATTTATGAGAGCATGTCTTTGAGTTTGGATCACGCCAATATTCCCGACACCGAGATCGAGCACACCGGCGCGAGCATGGTGGTGGTCGGCAAACGGGGGAATGTGAGTTTAACCTTCCGCTTTTTGGCTGACGGCAAAGTGGTCGGCACCGGGGAGAAGAAAATGGTATTGAGCGGATTGCGTGAGTACAATGCGGATGTGATGCACCAGATGGTGGAAAAATACGATCAGCGAAAACGCGATCAAATTGATTTATAATTGGGGGGTTGACCCCGGGTCCAAACGTATGTATAGTTGGATCCATGAAAACCAAAGAAGACCTCACTGTAAAGCAACGCGCCGTATACGAATACATCCGTTCACGTATTGAAGGCGATCACTGTCCTCCCACCGTCCGTGAAATTGCGGATCATTTTAATATCAGATCGCCGAAAGGCGCCTCTGACCACTTGGCAATGCTGGAGCGTAAAGGGTGGATTTCCCGCACTGCAGGATTAAGCCGGGGCATTCAGTTGACCGACGAGGAAGAGCGGGGCATTCCGATTTTAGGAAAGGCGGCTGCCGGTCATCCGATTCTGGCACAGGAAAATCCCCTGGGATATTTGAATTTCGCCCAGCTTTTCGGTCTCCAGGACCGCTTCTCGGTACAGATTTCAGGCGATAGCATGGAAAACGCCGGCATTCATGATCAGGATTATGTGATTGTGCAACGCGGCAAAGATTTCCGGGACGGGGATATTGTTTTGGCCATGATTGACGGGGAAACCACGGTGAAGCGGATCTTTAAGGAAAGTGCGACCCGTTATCGTCTGCAACCCGAAAGTGACCGGCATCTTCCGCTTTATGTGGAAAGCAATCAGCCTGATTTTCAGATCCTCGGATCTGTGGTGGGTGTGGTGCGTCGATACTGAGGTAGCGGTTTACAGCGCGCAAGCGCTTGAGCTTTTCAGCCAAGTCATAACCACAAAAAGCACACAATTCACATAAGCTAAATACATTTATTAATGCACAAGTTATTATAAATGAATATTTTGTATCTTATGTGAATTTTGTGGTTCTATTATTTCGCCGCTGACGACATTTTGCGAATCGCGAAGCCGAGGCAGAGGGTGGCGGGCAGGGTCCAGATCAGAATCCAGGCACATTGGTGGACCAGGGGCGCGCCTTCCGGGAGGGGCATCAACACGGCCGTGATGTAAGTACAGACGGCAAAGAGGCTGATGCGGTCGCATTCGTGATCCTGAAGGGGCAAAAGGTTTCGGGCAATCCAAAATCCCAAAGCGATACGGATGGCTGGAAGCATACCCGAAAGATGTGGGAGCTGTACAAAGGTGGCGAGTGCTGCGAGTGTCAACAGAAACAGGGAGCCTTTGGGCAGTTGATCGGGCAGGCAACGTCCGGCGAGCAATGCAAGTATCATGGCCAGAAGGAGCAGGCTGGTGCTTTTCCAGCGATCCGCATTCATCAGGAATGCGACGTGTTGATTCCATTGCCAAACCGGACGGGTTTCGGCGGCCTCGAGAATTTCCAGTTCGCTGAACTCTTCAAGAATCTGAAAGTCGGAAAGTTCGCGTCCGGGCACATATTCGCTTTGCACCAACTCGACTTCTTCGCCGGGAAGGGCTTGTTTCAGTAGTAGAAGTTGACGGGGAAGCAGCCCGTTTTCAAAGGGGCGTCTTGCCTGAGAGGTGAGGCGGTATTTACTTTCTTCTCCCGGCACTTTCCGAATCCAGTTGAGATCCTGAAGGGTTAGAATGATTTCTTCAGGATCGTCGTTGTTTCCGTAGGGTGCCAGTAACCGGGCGATTTCCGAGGGGCGCATCACCATTTGATCCATGCTGGCGCGGAATTGGGGCAGGAAACTGGGATCCATTTCCTCGGGGGCTGCATGGTCGAATGATTCTCCGGAAAGGAATGCGCCATGGATATCTTCAGTTATAAAGCCATAAAGTTTCATGGCCCGGAACATTTCTTGAGGCGGAAGGTTTTCATTCGGGGGAAATGTGGATGCGATATACGGATCACTGAGTCGCCATCCCATTTCGTTTAAAATAAGTAGTGCCCCGTCCCGAACCGGACTTTCCCGAAGTTCGGAAGGGGTTAGATCCGGAATTCCTTCTTTCGGAAGGAGGAAAAACCGGGGTGCCGGAGAGAGTGAATGAAAATTCCGGTCGGGTTCACCGGGAATTTTAAAGGAAGTGGCCGCGGACCAGGTCAGCGAATACAGTCCGAGAAAAAGCAGCAGGATCCAAATCTGATAACGGGCAATCGCCTTCGCCAGGGGGCGGAGCATGGGGCGGGAGGCAAAGCCCAGAGGAATAACCGCCAAGATGCACAACCAAACTGTGAGGTGGCTGGGCAGGCGGGGGAGCCCATAGTTGATCTGGGTGGTTAAAATGTGCAGGAGGCCGGCGGATCCCGCACTCAAACTGAGCCAAAGTGCTAATAAATAATAGAAAGTGGGGAGGGTGGAAAAGCGGGGACGTTGCGACCAGAGCAGCAAAGCAAAGGGGAGCAGTAGCCAAAGTTCTACCCACAGATGTGGGAGCACCAACAGGGTCAGGGGCGCGGAGCAGGCGATGGGAAGCAGCGCGCCGATGCGCATGCGGGGCGGAAGTTTTCCGAGTTTAAGCAGGGAATGCGCGAGGCCGAGGGCTAAAAATCCGGAAATAAATGATTCAAGGATCGGAATTTCTGAGGAAAAGGGGATACCGCCGGGAAAACAGAGCAAAGTGGCGCAAGCCAGAAGACCGGGGGTGACTTGTAGATGTTGAAGTTGTTTTTTTGACAAAGGGGACATGGTTGAGTAGATGACGGCAACTTTCAGCTATTCTAAACTAAGGAACATTCTATGTACAGCACCAGCGATCTGCGTAAAGGTCTTAAAATCGAAATCGACGGACAACCCTACGTTATTACCGACTTTCAATTTGTGAAACCCGGCAAAGGGCAGGCTCTTTACCGCTGCAAAATGAAAAACATCATGACCGGAACCGGATTGGAGCGCACCTACCGTTCCACCGAAAAAATCGGGAAACCCGATTTGATGCAAAAGGACATGTCCTATTCGTATCCGGATGGTGAACACTTTGTGTTTATGGACGACACGACCTACGAACAGGTAACGGTGGATGTGGATGTGGTCGGCGACTTTAAATACTTCCTGATCGAAGAAATGCCCTGCAAAGTCTTGTTCTTCAATGACATTCCCATCGACTTGGAACTTCCGATTTTTGTGGAAAAACTGATTGCGGAAACCGAGCCCGGCGCCCGTGGGGATACCGCGACCAACGTGATGAAACCGGCGAAAATCGACAACGGATACGAAATACAAGTGCCTTTGTTTATTAACGAAGGGGATTTGGTTCGTATCGATACCCGGACCGGTGAATATACGGATCGGGTGACAAAGAAGTAAGCAACGTTGAACATTCAACATCGAACGTTGAACTTCGAACTTATAGGGTTTCGGCGTTCAATGTTGAGCGTTGAATGTTGGATGTTCGATTCGGATGTCTGACATTGTCGGACCCGTCGGACCTGTCTGACAATTCCCGCACTTTTCCAGTATGTCCCTTCAAACCAAAAAAAATGCTCTGATCCTGCGGGCCAAAGTAATGGCCCGGATCCGGGCTTTTTTTGTGGAGCAGGGGTTCCTCGAGGTGGAGACGCCGTTGCGGGTACAGACGCCGGCCATGGAGGATCATATCGATGCGGAGCCTTCCGGCGACCATTGGTTACGCAGCTCTCCGGAACTGCATATGAAACGCATGGTTTGTGCGGGTTATGAAAAAATCTTCCAGATCGGCCCCTGTTTCCGTCAGGGGGAACGGGGAGCACGTCATTTACCCGAGTACACCATGTTGGAGTGGTATTGGACCGGGGTGACATCTGAAGCGCTGATCGGTCAAACCTGCGGGTTGCTTCGGGCCGTGGGTCAGGGTTTTGGAAACACGGTTTTCGGCGGGGTGGATCTGGCGGCCGCACCGAAGGTTTATACCGTGCGGGAACTGTTTCAACGCTTGGCAGGATGGGATCCGGTCGGGGCTTTTGATGCGGACCGTTTCGATTTTGATTTGGTGGAGAAGGTGGAACCGGAACTGGCAAAAGAAAAAGTGCCGGTGGTGGTCAAAGATTTTCCCGCAGAACGGGCCGCCCTGGCGCGGATGCGTCCGGAGGATCCCGGGGTGGCCGACCGCTGGGAAATGTATTTGGGAGGGGTGGAACTGGCCAATGCCTATACCGAATTGACCGATGCGGCTGAGCAGCGGGCACGATTCGAGCTTTGTGCGGAAGGAAGGAAAGGCAGGGGGCAGGAAATTTATCCCTTAGATGAACCCTTTTTGTCTGCGATGGCGCAGGGGATGCCGGAATGTGCAGGCATTGCGTTGGGGATGGACCGTTTATTGATGCGGTTACTGGGAACTGACCGGATTGACGATGTGGTCGCGTTCGCCTCCCCTTGACCAGGAGGGGACGCGCGAGAGGGCCCGGGATTTGAAATCTTCCCCGGGCTGATTTTACAACGGGGTGCTGTCCAGAAGTTTCCGCACGGCATGGTTGAGGACGATGCCGCTGAATGGCTTAGGCAGAAAGGCGGTGAGGGGATTCTGGATGTCTTCCGGGGTAATGAATTCAGCGGTATAACCTGACATGAAGATGCACTTCAGATTCGGGTCTTGTGTCATCAGTTGTTTTGCGAGGTCGGGGCCGCTCATCCCGGGCATGACCACATCGGTAATCATCAGGTCGAGTTTGCCGGTGTGTTGCTTTACAAGTTCCAGGGCTTCTAAGGGAGAGGAGGCCGCCAGTACTTGATAGCCCTGGTTTTCCAGGATCAGGGTGGTGATGTCGAGAATGGAGTGGTCGTCTTCGACCAGCAGCAGGGTCTCGGTCCCCTTCAGTACCTCCGTCATGGAGTCATCCACTTCGTGTGTTACATCTTTTGAAACCAGCCGGGGGATGTTGATAAAGAAGGTGGTCCCTTCCTGCTCACGGCTTTGCACCTGAATATGTCCGGAATTCTGTTTGATAATACCGTGTACGGTGGACAACCCGAGTCCGGTACCTTCCCCAATGTCTTTGGTGGTGAAAAAGGGTTCGAAAATGCGCTCCCGAATATTCGGTGCCAGTCCTTTTCCTGTATCGGTCACTTTTATAAGAATGTACTCACCGGGTGTGGCGCCGGGGAGCAGGGTACAGGATTTCGCGTCGAGGCGGATGTTTGAAGTGCTGATCCGGATGCTGCCGACGCCTTTGATGGCATCCCGGGCGTTGACACAGAGGTTGACCAGGATTTGATCCACCTGGGAGGGATCCATCGAAACCTCCCAGAGATCTTCGCCGGGTTCCCAAATCAGTTCGACATCCTCTCCAATGAGTCTCCGCAACATCTTGAGCATCCCGTGAATGGTATCGTTGAGGTTGAGTTCCCTCGGGGCCGTGATTTGTTTGCGGGCAAAGCCGAGGAGTTTCCGGGTGAGGTCGGCAGAGCGTTCGGAAATCCGGTACATTTCATCCAGGAATTCCTGGACGGGATGGTTCGCGGAGATCTGGGTTCTGCTGAGTTCTATATACCCCATGATGCCCATGAGCATATTATTGAAATCATGTGCGACGCCGCCGGCGAGTTGCCCGATGGAGTCGAGTTTTTGGGCCTGGCGGACGGTGGATTCGAGTTTCACCCGTTCGGTGATATCGCGACCGATGCCGAGCACGCCGATGGGTTGATCTCCGTGGTCGTAGACCGGAGTTTTGATGGTTTCGTAGAAGACATCTTTATTTTTTCCGGCGTGACGCAGAAATTCCTGATAGGTACTTGTCGCCTTTTTCTGTAGCGCATGCAGATCCTGTTGCTTACAATCGTCTGCCTGGGCGACAGGGAAAAAATCATAGTCGGTTTTGCCGATTAATTGTGTCTGCGGGACGCCGACCAGTTTTTCGAACTGGGTATTGCACATCAGGAAGGTGCCGTCGGGGTTTTTCATCCACAGGAGGTCCGGGTTGGCGTTGATGACTTGTTCGAGGAGTCTCCGGCTGCGTTGGAGCTCCGCTTCCGACTGTTTGCGGTCAGTGATGTCGGTGCCGGTGCCGACCGTCCCGATGATATTGCCCTGGCTGTTCCGTAGGGGGACTTTGTTCGTTTCCTGCCATCTCAGGTTGTTGTCTGAAAGTAGAATGACCTCTTCGATTCCCAGTTTGGGGCGTCCGGTATCCCTGACTTCTTCGTCATCAGTAACATAGTGGTCCGCATTCTCTTTCGGGAACAAATCGTGGTCGGTTTTGCCGATGATGTCTTCCGGGGATTGCAAGCCCATTTCCAGTGCGCATCCCCGGTTGATACCCATGAAGCGGTTTTGGCTGTCCTTCCACCATACGCGGATGGGAATGGTGTCGAGAATAGATCGGAGTAGATTCTGGGACTGTTCTTTTTCTTCTAAAGCCTGTTTCCGGACGGTGATATCGGTGAGGGATCCCACCATGGCCACGGTTTTGCCATTTTTTATCAGGGGGGCTTCGCGAACTTCGGCCCAAACCATGTGTCCTTCACGATGAATCAGCTGTACTTCATAGGGAGGCTGGGCTTTCCCGGTGCGCAGGGCTTTCTCCGTACTGAGGAAGGCCTGTTGGTTTGCAGGGTGATCACTGGTCAGCGTCTGCCAGTTTTTAAGTGCATCATTTTTTTCGTAACCGAGGATGTTCTTCACCTGGGGGCTGACATAGGTCAGTAGCCCTTCGGGGGTGTGTGAATAAAACATATTGGTACTATTTTCTATAATCCGCCGCAGTTTTTCTTCACTTTTCTGTAAGGCCTCTTCCGTCTGTTTGCGTTCAGTGATATCCCGACTGATACCCAGCGTGCCGATCAATTGATTTTGTTCGTCATATAGTGGAGTTTTGACGGTTTCCAGCAACTCCTGGTGTCCGTCGGATGCGAACTGGATCGATTCCTCGTATCGTATCGGCTGCCGGGTCTCGATGGCTTTCAGGTCATGAGCCCGGAAGTCATCGGCGATCGTGCTGTCCACAAATGCGTAGTCTGTTTTTCCGAGAATATCCTTCTCCGAAGCATCAAAGAATTTTTCAAACCGCCGGTTACAGTTTAGGTAGTGCCCGTCCGGATCTTTGAGCCAGACCAGGTCGGGAATGGTGTTGATGAGATCGCGGAAGCGTTGCTCGCTGTTACGCAGTTCTGCAGTGCGGGCGCGAACATGCTTTTCAAGTACGGCGGGGCGGTTGGTCAGGGTGACGAGCAGGCCGGTCAGAAATCCGGTGAGTGAAAGGCCGGCAAAGAGTGCCGTTTTCCAGTTTTGCAGGGTGTGGGTCTGATACCAGCGGGCATTGGGTTGGAAAGCCAGCATATAGGTTCGGCCAAAGGCAAGCACCGGGACGATCCGCCGCAAGTTCTCAGAATTCAGCACTTCTATGCGCCGGGAACCGGAATCATTTTTGGGGCCGGCAAAGAGGAATGGGGCCGCATCCGGTGTGATTTCAAACAGATATCCGGACAGACCCGAGGATATGGAGGCGGAAAGGCGTCCGAACCGGCGCATCATTCCCGCGGGTTGAATGATGATGCTGAGGACGCCCTGTTCCCGGGGGGTGGTGACCGGCTGAAAGATGAGAAAGCCTTTGGATTCCTGGGAGCGGATGCTGAGAGTGAGCGGGGCGCTGGCAGTGGCACGCCCGGAACGAAAGGCGGTATCGATCGCTTCACGGCGCAGGGGGGTGGAGTAGGTGTCGTATCCGGGTAAGGAAGGTTCGCCGGTGATCCCGAAAACGTATCGCGCAGGGTAGGTGATTTCGGACTTGCCTGTCGCATTCGGAAGGGGGCGGTAGCTGAAGTCCGGCAACCCTTCACGGCGCAGCTCATTTTCAAATGCTTCGAGATGCGATGCTGGCACTCTCGGACACCAGGCGACACTGTCAATGGGGTGGTCCGCGAGGGTTTGGGCACAAAACTGATTGAACTCCGCAGAGTCGACAAGGCTGCTCGAATCGAAAAAGGCGGTTAGACCGGTAATGTCGTTCTGGAGGGCTTTCAGCTTATTGGCATAGATTTCCGCCTTCAGCAGGGCGGTGGTGTGAAAAGTTTCTTCCCGTACGAACCGTTCCATTTGGTAAAAAAGCCAGGTGGTACCGGCAGTGAGCAGGAGCATTATCAGCCCGCAAAGTGCCGGCAGGAGTTTCTGGGAGAATTTTGAGTGTTCGGTCTGGTCGGGATGGGGGAGCCCCCCCTGAATCATGATGAACGCCAGCAGTCCGAGAGGGAAGGTTATCAATAAAACCGGCAACCACTGTGCCCGTCGAAGCGCAAGGTGCCAGTGCTGTTGTTCGATATCGACACCAATAACTGCGAGCACCTGCCCGGAGCGGGGGTGGATCACCGGAGCGTAGGCGGAAATAAACGAACCGTATTCGTCGGTATAGGGGCCGGTGGCAAAGGGGGTTGCGGTTTTAAAAATTTCGAAATTCTCAGGCAGTGGTTGCTGATAGATCTCGCCGGGGGCGGATGCGTAGATGTCATCCGGTTTCAGGCTTTCCGGACCGAATGCCAGCGTGTTTGGGTCGAGGCGCGAAAGGGTGTAGATGCTGCGCAGACCGGCGGTTTTGGCGTATGCGTGTAGCGAACGGGACAGGTATTGGTACTCGGGGCGGTCCTTGTCGCCGGGGGTAAATGAGAGGGCCTGTACCTCTTCGATCGGTAGGGCGGCGGCAATGGATACTGCCTGCCGGATTAATTCTTGCCGGATGCGGGTGTCGGTTCTCTTTCGCGATTCAAATGCACCCCACAGGGTGGCACCCAGTATGAGAAGTCCCACCAACAGTAATACGCCGGTTCGTATTTTTTTTCCGGAGCGGGGACAGGTTGTGCTGTTCATATTGGTAGGGGGAATATTATCTTTTCTAAGCTTAGATTCTGGTTTCTTTTAATAAGCGGACAGAAAGAGGCCGTTCCTTTATTATTGTGGGAAAGTGGGGTTGAAGTCAAGGTAGAGTTCAGTCGGGGCATCCCCTGCATGCTGAGGCCATGGATCGGGGATACCGCTTGTGGGGAGGCCACCGTCTGTTCTCGCGGGTGCACCCGAAAACGCCCAAAACGTTTGATTACTGATGCTTGCCCGAAGTTGCCCCTACTGGCGAATACTCCCGGGCGGGTTCAATTACGACAATTATGTGTGATGCGCCCTTGCGGGGCTTCATTCTTCGATTTCACTTGATAGAAGAGGGGGGGCGCTTTATTGAGTCATCGTCTATCCTATATAATCTATTAACTAAACGGAGCACGAAAAATGTCTCAGGCTGATATTGGCGTTGTCGGACTCGCTGTCATGGGCGAGAACTTGATTTTAAACATGGAAAGCAAAGGCTTTACGGTCGCTTGCTTCAACCGCACCACTTCCAAAGTGGATGATTTCGTCAGTGGACGCGCGGCGGGAAAAAACATTGTGGGTGCCCATTCGGTTGAAGAGTTGGTGGGATCCCTGAAGTCTCCCCGTAAAGTGATGATGATGATCAAAGCCGGTGGCGCCGTGGATGCGTTTATGGATCAGGTGATGCCTTTGCTGGATAAGGGCGATATCATTATTGATGGCGGCAATACCCATTTTCCCGATACGGACCGCCGCATGGCCAAAGCTGAAGCGGCCGGCTTGCTTTATATCGGTACCGGCGTTTCCGGAGGAGAAGAGGGGGCGTTAATCGGTCCTTCCATCATGCCGGGCGGATCTCCCGAAGCCTGGGAAGCGGTAAAACCGATTTTCCAAGGCATCTGTGCGAAAACCGATTCCGGTGAAGCCTGCTGTGAGTGGGTTGGAAACGGTGGCGCGGGTCACTTTGTGAAAATGGTTCACAACGGAATTGAATATGGCGACATGCAGATGATCTGCGAAACCTACCAGATGATGAAATCCGGTTTGGGTCTCTCTAATGATGAAATGCACGAAATCTTTGCCGAATGGAATACCGGTGAACTGGATTCTTACTTGGTCGAAATCACCCGGGACATTTTGGGGTACCGCGATGAAGACGGCAATGCGACCGTGGACCAGATCCTCGACACCGCCGGTCAGAAAGGAACCGGAAAATGGACGGCGATTTCCGCGCTGGATTTGGGTCAGCCTCTGACCTTGATTGGCGAAGCGGTATTTGCCCGTTGCCTCTCGGCTTTAAAAGATAACCGGGTGGAAGCGTCCAAAGTTCTGGAAGGTCCTTCAACTAAATTTGAAGGTGACAAAGCGCAGATGATCGAAGATCTGAAACAGGCGCTCTATGCCTCCAAGATTGTTTCTTACGCGCAGGGCTATGAACTGATGCGGGCCGCGGCTGAGGAATATGGCTGGTCGCTGAACTACGGCGGTATCGCCCTGATGTGGCGTGGTGGTTGTATTATCCGTTCCGCGTTCCTGAACAACATCCGTGATGCGTTTGATTCCAATCCGGAATTGAGCAACCTGCTGTTGGATGGATTCTTTAAAGATGCCGTCCACAATGCACAGGCCTCCTGGCGCCGGGTGATTTCCTCTTCCGTAAACTTGGGAATTCCCATGCCGGCCATCGGCGCGGCACTGGCCTACTTCGACGGATACCGCACCGAACGTTTGCCCGCGAATCTTTTGCAGGCGCAACGGGATTACTTTGGTGCCCACACTTACGAACGTTTAGACAAACCACGCGGTGAATTCTTTCACACCAACTGGACAGGCCGTGGCGGTGATACTTCCGCTTCCACCTATGATGTTTAATTGAGAGGTTTTCCACGGGGACCGTGGAACTACGATCTATGATGTAAAAGTAAGAAAATTATCACGGAGGCCGTGGAACTACGTCTTTGACAGATGTAGTTCCGCCGCCCCGGTGGAAAACTTAAAGGAAAAATATGTTTAATTTAAAAGACCAAGTTGCGGTTGTAACCGGAGCCAATGGCGTACTCATTTCCGCCATGGCCAAATCTTTGGCCGAACAGGGCTGCAAAGTCGCATTGCTGAGCCGCAATGCGGATAAACTGAAGGATCTGACCGCCAGCATTGAAGCCGCCGGTGGAACGGCCATTGCCATTGCCGGCGATGTGACCTCCCAGGAATCGTTGGAAGCGGCCGCCAAAACTGTGATGGATACCTGGGGACGGGTGGACTTGCTGGTGAATGGCGCGGGTGGAAATCATCCGGATGCCACCGCTATGCCGGGCAAAAACACCTTCTTTGATTTGGCACCCGAAGCCTTTAAATTCGTAACCGAATTGAATTTGATCGGCACTGTATTGCCCTGCCAGATTTTCGGCAAAATCATGAAGGAACAACAGTCCGGAAATATTATCAATATCTCTTCCATGACGGCCTTTAAACCGCTGACCCGGGTCGTGGGATACGCGGCTGCCAAAGCGGCTGTTAACAACTTCACCGAATGGTTGTCGGTTTACATGGCGCAGGAAGTGAATCCCGCGATTCGCGTGAATGCAATTGCTCCCGGATTTTTCCTCACCGAACAAAACCGTTTTCT
The DNA here is from genome assembly GCA_937127435.1 of uncultured Verrucomicrobiota bacterium. Lineage (GTDB taxonomy): Bacteria > Verrucomicrobiota > Kiritimatiellia > SS1-B-03-39 > UBA6053 > UBA6053. The sequence goes on from CAKZLZ010000153.1 coordinate 20,335, forward strand.
GCTCACCAACGAAGATGGAAGCCTGACCGCCCGCGGACAGACCATCATCGATCATACCCCTCAGGGACGTTACGGCGAACCCGAAGATTTGTTGAGCACCTTGATTTGGCTCGCCTCCGATGGCGCGAAGTTTATCACCGGGATTGTGGTGCCGGTTGACGGCGGATTCCAGGCCTTCAGCGGTGTGTAGGTAACCACAAAAAACTCAAAAGGCACAAAATACTATTTCTTTTCCTAACTGCTATGCAAAATGGGTTAGGGGGAGGATATCTTTTGTGCTTTTTGTGGTTATATCTTCTTGTTTTATTTAGGGTTCCCTTATGAATCTCAGTTTCACGTCCCAACACGATTTTCTCATTGCCATCGATTCCGATGGATGTATTTTCGACACCATGGAGGTGAAGCAGCACGGGCATTTTCATCCGCTGATTATGAAGCATTGGGGCTTAGAGGCTCTGCGTCATGAAATCGTGACCTTGGCGGATCATGTGAATTTGCATTCGCAATTGCGGGGAAGCAATCGTTTTGTGGCTTTGCACCGGACCTTTGAATTGTTGTTGGAGACCCGGGCGTATGCCGCATCCGGCATTGAATTGGATTGGGTGCTGCCTTTGGGGGGCTGGGTGAAGTCGGAACCGAACTTGCATCATGAAACGTTGAAAGTGGCGGCGGAGGCGGATCCCCGTTTGCAAAGCGTGTTGGACTGGAGTTTGGCGGTGAACAAAGATATCGCTGAAAATATGGGGTCGGTACCGAGTTTTGACGGGGTGCGGGAGGCATTAATGACAATGAAGGAGCGCGCGGATTTGGTGGTGGTGTCGCTGAGTCCTCATCATGCCTTACAGTCCGAGTGGGGTGGGGCGGGTCTCACGCCTTTGGTGAATGCGATTGCCGGATTTGATGTGGGAGGAAAACCGCATCAGCTCACTTTGGCCATGGCGCAGGCCCAAGTGTCGCCTGAGCGGGTGATCCTCATTGGCGATGCCCCCGGAGATTTGAAGGCAGCCCGTGAAGTGGGGATTTCTTTTTATCCGACCCTTCCCGGCAAGGAGTCTGAAAGTTGGAAACAGTTTATGGACGTTGACTTCGAAATGTTTCTTGATGGGCGCTATCAAGCTGAGCGTGAGCATGGACATGTTGAAGTCTTCGAGAAGTATCTCTCCGAAGATCCCCCGCAGGGTTTATAATGAATGCCGATCTTCCTATTTTATTTGAAGATGGGAATTTGTTGGTGGTGAATAAACCGTCGGGATTGTTGTCAGTGCCGGGACGGAAACCGGAACTGCAGGATTGTGTGTGGGGACGGTTACAACATCAATTTCCCGATGAAGAAATTTTGTTGGTGCATCGATTGGACCGCGATACCTCGGGGCTCATGATTTTCGCCAAAAACAAAGAGACCCAGGGGAATTTGGGACGTCAGTTTGAGGCCCGCCGGGTGCATAAAGAATATGTGGCCTTGGTGCATGGAGAATTGCCGGAGAAAGAAGGGGTGATAGACGGACCGATCCGCAAGGACTGGACAAAAAATGATCCGCCAGTGTATTTTATTTGTCCCGAAAAAGGGAAGCCTGCGGTGACCCGATATCAGGTGGAAAGCGTGGAGGGTGGGTTCAGTCGGGTTCGCTTGTTTCCGGAGACCGGACGGAGCCATCAATTAAGAGTGCACATGCTTTCGCTGGGATGCCCCATCGTCGGGGATCCGATTTATAGTCCGGGGGACGGTGGCCCGCGTTTGTGTTTGCATGCGGAACGGATTGAGTTTTACCACTGGCTGAAGAAAGAGAAGTTGGTATTTGAGGAGCCTGCGGAATTTTAAGGAGCGCGCCTGCCCGCGCGTGGCGCGAACCACGGCCAGGGGACACTCCTGTCCCAGCGGAACCCCTACGCATTTTCCGCTAGGGCAGGAGTGCCCGCGCTCCACGCCTTGCACTTGGCGGACGCAACACCTTCAGTGTTGGAAATTCTTTTGGATGATCCCCCGGGGTAGACCCTCATCCTTCGGGTCAACCCCGGGCTGAAAGGTGGAACGCCGTTGGCGTATATTGAAGAGACGAAGGGGGGATCGATTCTGTGAAGACCGCGTTTGCGGGGTGAAGGATGTTTTGGATGCCGACAGGACTTCGTCATTTTTATCCGGAAAATCCCTATACCTCGTCGGCTGAAGGAATGTATTCCGCAGTTCATTTACAGAATTCGCTGGCAGAAATTATAAAAATCAACCCTCCATAAATTCATCCATGAATTCACCCATAAATTTACTGGTAAATTTAATTACAGAAGCGTTGAGTAAAAAAACCATGATTAAGTCCTTTAACCATAATTAATTACCGAATCATATACGAACGCGTAAATTTACCAGTAAATTTACTGTTGTTTAACATTTTTTGAATCCACGAACATGAAATCGTTCTTAAAGCCAGATATTGATGACGACTGGGTTATGAAAGTTATGAAAAAAGGGATGTTTTATAGATGCATTTTGATGATCTCCGCTTTTGGTTTGCTGCTTGGACCCATCAACATGATGTGGACGCTTTCTCATTCAACAGGCATCCCTCATCCAGATCACAAAGCCCCTCTGGGAAAAATATATCATATAATATTAGGGGAGGCTCAGACTGTATACATTTCGTCTTTTGGAGGTGTTGTACATAAATATGACCTTCAAGGACGTTTTGTCTACCAGGCTCCTGTGCCTAGAATGAAAGGCGTCTATACAATTGAAAACGGTAGCAACGCAGAGCTTCATATTACTTCACGCATAAAGAAGTACGTGATCGATTCCTCTGGAAGGATGGTACAGGTGCTGGATATTCCAGTTTCTGCTAGAAAAGGCATGAGCTATGATAAAAATATGCTTTTCAGGAGTGAGGAAGGGCATCTATACTTGGTTAAGAAAAATTGGTTTACCAGTCGCACCAGAGTAATACGCATCACCAATGAGTCGGATAGTGAAGGTGAAACTTTCATTATGGACCCCGCCTATTTTGCAGTATTACAATTCACTCCGGTCAGTATTCTGATCGTCATGCTGTCCTGTTTGACGCTTTATTTTTTAAAAGAAAATACTCAACCACACACCCGACCGAATCCGCTGAAACGGATCAGGTCAGCTAACCATTTGTTTTGGAGAAAAGTGAGGCGCGGATAGTTGGTACGGGAACCTTTCAGTGATGACAGAAATCCAATCTTGACTTGTTGCCATACAATCATATGGTAAATCTATGGGCAAACGTCACTCAAGTTTCGAATGGGATCCGGCGAAAAACCAGACAAACCTACAGAAGCACGGGGTGTCATTTGATCTGGCACAGTTTGCATTTGCAGATCCAAATCGTGTGATTCTGGAAGACTTGGAGCATAGTAATCATGAAAAAAGATATTTCTGCCTGGGAAAGGTGGCTGAAGGAATCTTAACGGTTCGGTTCACTGTACGAGATAACACCATTCGTATCTTTGGTGCTGGATACTGGCGGAAAGGACGGAAAATCTATGAAGAATAAAATTAAATACACAGATGGTCCCATTGGAGAGGTAAAGGTGGTGAAAGATTTTTTACCACCGCCCTCTGAGTTAGCTTATCGGGAAGATACCGTGAAAGTGACCCTGCAACTCAGCCGGGCCAGCGTTGACTACTTCAAAAAGGAAGCGCAAATCCACGATACGCCCTATCAACGTATGATTCGCCGTCTCCTTGATGAGTACACAGAGCACCATGTGCACTGAATTCAGCAGAACGCGCTGGTAAAGGCACCACTCGCTGAGCTCGTGTTGCACCACAGCTTTGACGTTGCGTATGAAGGAGAAGATGCTGAGATCGTTGATTATGAAGACTATCATTGAGGTGAAATTATGAAAATGCACAATCCCCCCCATCCTGGAGAAGTTCTACGCGAGTTATGCTTGGAACCCTTAGGTATCACTGTGACTGCTGCGGCAAAAGCTTTGGGCATCAGTCGGAAGACGCTCTCTGCCATCCTGAACGGGAAAGCTGGAATCAGTCCTGAGATGGCACTCCGGTTATCCAAGGCTTTCGATACCTCACCCGAGAGTTGGCTGAATCAGCAAATGCACTATGACATCTGGCAAGCTGAGAAGGTTCATAAAGATTTGAAAGTTCAAAAACTGGCCGTGGCATAACTATTCACTCTTTCGAACTTCGTGTCGCAGTCCAAACAGCTAAACGTTGAAATAGACACACCGAAGCAACCATATGAACAAGACCGAACAGGCAAAAAATAACGATCGACTTAAAGGTCTCATAGTATTCATTTTGGGAGTTGCCCTAGCTTTTTGGCAAATTATTTCCCCAATTTTGGCAGCTAGAAACGGAGTCACTACTGTTACTGTCTATGATCTTGGAATTGGCGCAGGTGTAGTTTTACCTATCGTCGGCACCTTGATGCTTTTTGGGGGACGAAAAGTGAATGAATTATTAATTGTAAAAGAAGATAAATTAACGATTGTTCAAGTAGTACTTTTCTTATTTGTTGGGATCGCAACTTTGGTGGGGTTTATCGCTGTAAGAACTTATATAGAAGATCTTGGTTATGAATTCTGACCCTATTTATGATCCATTTCCGATAAAATCTGCTTCGAAACCCATCCGGAACATCAGTGGTTATTCATGTCAATCAGCAGTTGAAAATTCACGTTACTCAAGATTTTGCGCGGGCAGGCGTGCTCCGTAATTTCTTTCTTTTGCCGCGGTCTTTTGACAGGTAGCGGTGATGAATCTTCCTCTGCTTTTAACTTTTGTCACCCTGGAAAGTTTTGTGGTGATTTTGATGGAGCGGGGGGCTTATTTCTATGCCAAAGAGATTTTTCTGTTTACCGAAGTGGAAAATTTATGTTTGGCGCTGGGGTTTGGAATTTTTTATGTGATCGGGGCGCAGTTGAGTCATCGGGTCACGCCACCGGGGCGGGAGCGTCGGATGTTGTGGATGTGCTTGATGGGTCAGATCTTGTGTCATGGATTGTTGTGGCAGGTTCCGGGAGAAGGGGTGTTGTGGGGGGCGATGTGGGGGATTGGTTTGTTGGCCGGCTTGAAATGGCCGGTGGTGGAGAGCCTGGTTTCGGCGGGGCGGACGGTGCGCGAACAGGCCAAGGCGCTGGGGGCCTTTAATCTGGCCTGGTCCATTCCGGTGCCGCTTTCGCTGGCGGTGACGGGTCCTTTGCTGACCCGGGCGCCTTTGGGGATCTTTGTGTTGGCTTTGGTGCTGAATGGCCTCTGCGTGCTGCTGCTGTTGCTTTTTCCGAAGGGGGCAACCCATTTGGAGGATACGCATCCGGAGCGCTTTGATGAAATGCGGATGCCGGGATTGGGGCCGCTGTTGCGGGCGAGTCGCTGGAGTATGATGGCGAGTTATGTGATGTTGTTTTTGCTGTCCCCTTTGTTGCCGGAAATTTTCAGTCGATTGCAGGTGCCCCTCAAGTGGGCGACGTTATGCGCAGCGGTGATGGATGTGGCGCGGGTGACTTCGTTTGCGCTGTTTCGTCGGTGGACGGGCTGGCACGGCAAGCGTTGGATTTTGCCGGTGGCCTGGGTTGGGATTCCGCTGGGAATCTCGATGTGTTTGCTGGGACCGCATTTGTTTTGGGTGCTGAGTGGAGAACTGCTTTTCGGGTTTACGGCGGGGCTGACCTATTATGCTTCGATTTACTATGCCATGCTCTTGCATCATGCGTCGGTAGAGGCGGGTGGAGATCACGAAGGGCTGATCGGCGCAGGATTCGCCATTGGTCCGGGTCTGGGCCTGGCAGCTTTGGTAATGGGCGGAGGATTGCCCGCAGTGGTGACGGCCGCGATCGGGGTTTTGGCATTCAGTACCTGGCGGAGTTGGCGTTGTTTTAAAGCAGGGTGAAACGATGATGGGGGGGCTTTTGTACTGGCGGAAGGCGTATGTCTGAAGCGGTATAAGATGAAGTCGGGCAGGGATGCCCTCGCCCCGGTTTTAGGGAGCATCGAACATTCAACATTCAACATCGAACGTTGAAGGGGTTGGTCGGTTAAACGTAGAACTTTGAGGAGATGGGGAAGAATCATTCGAAGTTGGGCGTTCGAAGTCGAATGTTCGGTGTTCGTATTCAAGGTCCCGTCCTGAAATAGGTTGTCACTTAAACTACAAATAAGGACAACCTAAAATGAAGAAAGAAACGATAAGATAT